>CAJWYM010000102.1 GCA_913049555.1 uncultured Opitutia bacterium | reverse complement strand
CGCCTTTATATAAAGTGAGTAAAGGTAAAAACGAACAGTATGTTAAAGACGATGACGAGTTATTGGACTATCTAACTCAAAAAGCTTTGGAGGATGCGAGTTTTCATGTGAACACAGATGCGCCCGCGATAAAAGACGAAGCTTTGGAGAGTATGGTACTCGAATTTCGGAATGTTCATGAAATAATAAACAAATTATCAATTCGTTATCCTAATTTTCTATTAAATACTTTGGTTTACACGACTGGCTTGAAAAAGGAACTTCTTAAAAAAAGTGGCGATCTTCGCGAATGGTGCGAAGAACTTCTTGAAAATCTTACTAAAATGAATTCTGATATTACGAACTTTGCAGTCGTTATTGAAGAAGATATAGAGCACAATATCTGTATTCCTAAAATTCAAATGACTATTCATGGTGTTGCACATGAGTACTTGCTAGATCGAGACTTTGTTTCATCTTCAGAATATTTAGCTATCGTTTCATTGGGATTGAAAATTACCGGTTTGTGTGAAGAGGGTGCATATGTAAGGCGTGGCGAGAAGAAACAAGAAGTTGATAATTTTGCTGCTGCAATTGATTGGTTAATGGGTGAATCTAGGAAGGGTATAAATACTCAAAGGTATAAGGGTTTGGGAGAGATGAACCCGGGACAATTGTGGGAAACTACGATGGATCCAGGAACACGAAGAATGCTCAATGTCACAATAGAAGATGCAATAGCGGCCGATCAAATGTTCACGACACTTATGGGAGATCAAGTAGAGCCCAGAAGAGAGTTTATTGAAACAAATGCGCTCTCTGTGGTTAATTTAGACGTTTAATTCTATCCTTTCTCGCCAGCTAAAAATGTAAGGTCGGCAGTAGAAGAAAAAAGCGTTTTTAATTTCTTTAAAAGCGTAAGCCGATTAATCTTTAAATCAATGTCTTTGCTGTCTACCATGACATTATCAAAGAACCTATCTATTTGGTCTTTAAGTACGAGAAGATTATTCAGTACTTCTTTGTATTTTCTGGCGTTCAACAATTTTTTGTTCTCTATCTCCAATGCTGTTAAAGATTCAGATAACCGTATTTCATGTTTATCGCTTAGAATTTTAGTATCGACGGATTTTGGTAATGAAAGAGAGCTATTCTTATCTAAGATGTTGGACACTCTTTTAAAAAGTTGTGCTAGTTGGACGGCATTTTTGTTCTTAGCAAAAGCGTTGACTGCTCTAACTCGAGCATCGATGTCCAAGGGATTAGACAGGGACATGCTTTTGACCGACAAAAATATTTCAGTCTTTATACCTTGATCCTTAAACCAACCTTCAATCCTATCTAAGATATATGCAATTATGGTGCTGGGTGTTTCTTTTGCTTCTAGCTTTTTATCGGCTACATGTGTCTGATAAAAGTCAATTATTTCCTTCAAATCAAGATCAATGTTTCTCTCAATCAGAAGTCTTAATATTGCCAAGCTAGACCGCCTTAGTCCAAATGGATCTTTCGATCCCGAGGGTTTTGCTCCAGTTGAAAAAATTCCAAATACTGTATCAAGTTTGTCAGCTAAGGAAATTGTTATGGCGATGTTTGATTTTGGTAGCTTATCGCCTGAAAAACTCGGTAAATAATGCTCTGCAATCGAATTAGAAACTGAGTCACTTTCCCCATCATGTTTAGCATAATATCCACCCATGACACCTTGTAGACTGGGAAATTCATTTACCATATCTGTAACTAAATCAACTTTACAGAGCTCACTGGCTTTAACTGCAGCGTCAATATCAGCGCCCGTGTACTCGCATAAATATCGAGCTAATGTCTTTAAGCGCTCTGTTTTGTCGAATAAAGAGCCCAATTTTTCTTGGAAAATCACTTCTTTTAGTTTAGTTCGTCTCGAGGCTAAGGACTGGCTAATATCTTTACTGTAGAAAAATGCAGCATCTGCAAGTCTTGAATTAACAACCCTCTCATTTCCTGTTTTTACTACATTAGCATCCTTACTTTTTATGTTTGAAATAGTAATGAATGAAGACGTTAAGTTTCCATTTGTATCGATTAAGTGAAAGAATTTTTGATGCTCTTGCATTGAAGAGATAAGTGCTTCGGAAGGTACGGTCAAATATTCTTCTTTGAAATTTCCGATTATTGCAATTGGCCACTCGCAGAGAGCTGTTACTTCGGTCAATAGATTTTCGTCTATATCGGCTCTCAATCCGCTTTGAGTCTCGAGTTCTTTTATTTGACGAACGATCTCATCTTGACGTTTATCAAAATTGGCAATTACCTTGTTGGACAAAAGCTGAGATTCATATGAATCAGGTGATTTGATTATCAGTTCTTTGTCAGAGTGAAACCGATGACCCTTTGTTACATTAGCGGTTTTTAATCCAAAAAGATTGATTTCACATACTTGATTATTAAAAATTAAAACAGCCCATTTAACGGGTCTCACAAAATAGTCTTTATGTGCGCCCCACCTCATTTTTTTCGGCATTGGCAGTTTGGATAACGTTGACTGGATTAATTCTTGGAATAAGGTGGTGATATCAATTTGCTCAGAAATACCCTCGAAAAGTAGTTTTTCCTTATCACCATCGCTTTTTAAAAATTCATGTAAATTTTTTGTATCAATATTAAATTTTTTAGCAAATGCTTCGCCAGCTTTTGTAGGCAGATTAGATGAGTCAAAAGCAATAGACTTTGTCGGGCCCCAATGAAGAGTTGATGTTTTTGGTGTAAAACAATCTAGCCCTTCTATTTTGACAGCTAACCTTCGTGGCGTTGAGAATGAAGAGGCGTTTTTATATCGCAAATTTAACTTATTGAAATTATTGCATAAATCATTACACATTGCTTTGGCAAGCTGCTTTACTGAGTCTGTTGGAAGCTCCTCTGTCCCAAGTTCAAATAGAAAATCTGCTTGCACTGTTTATGACTCCCTACTTACCTGATTAGCAATTTGTTTATCGG
>CAJWYM010000101.1 GCA_913049555.1 uncultured Opitutia bacterium | reverse complement strand
TGAACCCATTTTTCTTTCTCTAGATTTGCATAATACAAATAGCGCCGGTCTAATTTTTCGAAACCAATGACTCTTTTTTTAAGCAATCGATTGATAAGTGTCTTGATTGTTCCATCCGACCAAGAATAATCCGTAATTAAACCAGTAATTATTTCCTGAGAAGTGATGGTTCGATCCGCATTCCAAATGACCTCCATCACAGCCCATTCAGATTCTGAAATATTGATTTTTGAAGAATTCATAATAGATTACACTTGTAAACGTATATTAATGATTACAATTGTAAATGCTTTTTACAAATTACAAACGTAAACGTAACTAAAGATATACAACTGTAAACCTTTTAAAATACTAAACGATGCTTTATACCAGTAAGTTCAACAGGGCTTGCGCTTTAATTTGATTCTCATTGTACTCATATTCAGCATCCGAATCAACCACGATCCCCCCACCTGCTTGGACATATGCCTGCCCCCGAATTGCAACTAAAGTTCGGATAATTAGATTTAGATAAATCGATCCGTTGTCCGAAATAGTCCCAAAAGATCCGGTATATGGCCCGCGAAAACATGGTTCAAAACGATCAATGAGCTCTAAAGTTTTCATTTTAGGGCATCCTGTTACAGTTCCTCCAGGCAACATAGAACGCACAATATCCACCGACTTTTTGTCAGCACTCAAACAACCCGTGATTTGAGAGACTAGATGATATACATGCGCATAAGTCTCAATCTTTCGATATTGATCGATTGAGACCGAACCATATTCACAGAAGCGTGATAAATCATTTCTCTCCAAATCAATAAGCATATTGTGTTCGTGAGCCTCTTTTTCATTGCCATAGAAATAGGACTCGAGTTCTTGCTTGTTTTTTGTATTCACTTTGGCGCGATCCAAAGTTCCTCCAATTGGACGCGTAGATACTTTTTGAGTTTTGGCATTGTAATCAATTACCATCTCTGGAGAACAACTGACCATCGAAAAATCATCCCAAGCGATTACAAAGCTTTCAGGGGCTGGATTTGCCTGCATTAATTTTGAAAAATGATAAGCAGGTTTTAGTGTAAATGGCGCATTGTATCTTTGAGAAATTTTTATCTGGTAAGTATTCCCATCTAGGATTTGTTCCTTCGCTTGATCAAACAATTCTTTGTAGGAATCAAAGTCTATGTTGCATTTCCATTGCTTATTTTTACTACAAAAATCCGGAACCTTTTGAGAGATTTTCATTCCGAGAGGACTGTTTAAAAATCCAACCACTTCAACCAATCGACCTGCAAGCAAAGTTTCAATTTCACAGCGACCACTCTCTAGGGTTATAATGCTTTGGGGTCTTGCCCAAAGAGCATCCGGCAACTCCAAATCTTTTTCGGCGGTCGGATTAAATCCAGCTAGATGACACAAATACTCATATGAAAAAAAACCAATTTTACCGGAATAAGAGAGTTCATTCTCCTCATGGTTATTTTCTAACAATTTCTGAGTTGTCAAAAATGCATCCCTGCAATCTAGAATTTGAACTTCAGTAAAATCAAAGAAAATCTGGATGGCATCCTCAGAACCCGATACTTTTCTAATCATATATCGCTGAAGCCATAAATCCAACGATTCTAAGACCTGAAACTTATTTTGATCCGATAAGTTTCTTGTTTCCATTTTTAAGCTAGTGCTGATAATTTTATGGTTTGTAAATATCGTGAATACGAATCACCCCTAATATACGAGCCGAAGATTCAGGATCCGTTACAGGCAAAACAGATATTTGTGAGGGTCTGTTTTCCATAATTCTTAAAGTTTCCAACAATCTTGTTTCTGTATGAACCACGATTGGATCTTTTGTCATCAAATCATTGGCCGTGAGCTTCATTACATCCTCTATATCTTGGAGGGCTCTTCTTACGTCACCATCCGTGATAATCCCAATGAGCTCATCCCCACAGGTCACACATGCCGCTCCCAAAGGAAACTGGGTCATCCCGATTACAAGTTCTCTTAAACTCATATCTCGCCTTGCACAAAAGAGGTCTGAGACTGGATGCATAACGTCCTTCACTTGGAGTAAAAGATTTCGACCTAACTGCCCTGAGGGATGCAATTCAGCAAAATCTTCTTCTCTAAAGCCCTTAAGTTTCATCAAAGCGCAAGACAATGCATCGCCCATGGATAGAGCAGCTATTGTGCTGGCAGTGGGAACCATGCTCAAGGGATCGGATTCCGAATGAACAGTAGCATTCAGAAAAACATCTGATTTTTTCGCAAGGTTGGAATCTTTATTCCCGGTAATAGCAATCACTGGAATAGCCTTTTTCTTTAAAAAAGGCAACAAGCGCACTAACTCTTGGGTAGATCCACTATTAGAAATTAAAATTGCAACATCTTCCTTTTGAAAGATCCCAAGGTCTCCGTGAACTGCCTCTGCAGCATGCATAAAAACACAAGGGGTGCCCGTGCTTGATAAAGTGGCCGCAATCTTGTTTCCAATATGACCCGATTTACCAATCCCACTTATAACAATTTTTCCACCCACATCATGAATCAATTTTACAGCTAAAACAAAGTCATTTGACAACCGATTCGCCATCTCAGACAAAATGGTTGCTTGAGAGGCCATGACCTCTTGTCCGATTTTTATGACTTGCTCTTTTGTTAATTCATCCATGATCTAAGGAATTATTCTTTCCTCAACGAACTCCTATTATCTATAAAACTGAATCTCTTTACAAGCCTTGGTATAAAGGTACGTTTATAACTTAATAAATCTAATTCTATATTATGAAAGATCGTCCATTATTTATTATCACTGGAGCCAATGGAGGCATCGGTTCTGAACTTTGTAGCAAACTTATTCTTGAAAACAAAAAGGTAGTTGCTGCAGTCCGCAATATAAATGATGCAGAACTCAATCCTAAATTGGATCGTTGTATTTTAATTGAAAATGATTTTGAAGACTGGCAAAAGACGGAAGATTTTTTTAAAGAAGTAAGTGAAAATCATGGAGAGATCGAAGGAGTGGCACATTGTGTAGGATCGATTGTTCTAAAACCGGCTCATCTAACAAAAGAAGATGAATTCAATGCCTGCATTCATAAAAATCTTGGCTCTGCTTTTGCTGTTCTGAGAGCTGCGACTAAGCGGATGACTAGAAACGAACAGGGTGGATCTAT
>CAJWYM010000100.1 GCA_913049555.1 uncultured Opitutia bacterium | reverse complement strand
AGCTTTTCAATTGGACAATTGAAAGCAAAACAATCGTTGCTCGGCCTCTTATCTAGATAATCTAACAAATCTAGTATTTGGGATTGAAATTCAACAGAGGACATAGATTAGCTGACTTTTGATTCGATTAAATCTTGAGTGGAACTTTCTTTACGAATTTTTTCTTGCAACTTAATCATGCCGTCCAACAGGGCTTCAGGCCTTGGGGGACAGCCACTAATGTAAACATCCACAGGCAAAATTTGATCCACACCCTGGAGAGTAGCGTAGGATCTATACATACCACCAGAGGAAGCACATGCTCCCATGGCAACCACCCATTTAGGGTCTGGCATCTGATCGTAAATACGGCGAACAACTTCTGCCATTTTGTAGGTTACTGTACCAGCTACAATCATACAATCTGCTTGTCTTGGTGAAAAGCGCATCACTTCCATACCAAACCTGCTGATGTCAAAACGACTACTACCAGCAGCCATTAATTCGATGGCACAACAAGCCAAACCCATGGGCATCGGCCACACGGAATGACTTCGGATCCAATTTATAACTGCGTCCGTTCGGGTAACAACTACTTCTCCCTCGATTTTGGAATTATAACTTAACTGTGATTGGGTCATTGCAAAAATAATAAGAGTTTAAGTATAGAAATGTAATTACTATACATGCAATATAATTATGAGAGTAAAAGGGTGGTGTTTTATTCTTGCAACTAATTCATTTATTCGACTTTATCAAATTTTAAACTACAAACATTTTAACTATGTCTTCATTCCTTTTTACTTTTTTTACAGTCATTCTTGTGCTTTTGTCGCTGGGATTGGTAATTCTGGTTCTTATGCAGAAATCCAACGCTAACAGCAGTATGGGTTCTGCTTTAGGAGGTGGCGCTTCAGAACAGGCATTGGGTGCAAATGCAAACAATCTTTTAACAAAATACACGGTGAGAGGTAGTATCATTTATTTTGTTCTGGCATTTGGTTTGTATATAGGGAGTCAGTACATTACCTCTTCCAAAGAAATCAAGTCCGACCCCAAAATGATTTTTGAGGATAATGATGCCCAAGATTCCTCCGCAAAAACCAACGAGTCAGAAACCAACGAATCTTTGAAAGATTCCGAATATCCTGTTCTTGAAGGTACTTCTTCTCCACTCACTGAAGAAACAGCCATTCAACTAGAATCTTCCATTCCAGAATCTGAAGTTTCTACGAGTGCTGCTAATCCTACCCTCGCTCTACCCACTGAAACTTCTACTGAAGAAACGACTGTTTCCATAGACGCTTCCAACGACTCAACAAAAATTTCTAACGATTCTTCTCCCAATTTGGATACAAAAAACCCTCCGAAACCGGTTGCTCCTTAAAAATTAGTATTTATTAATCCGTGAAATAGAAACAACCTAGCTTCAAAAAGTAGGTTGTTTTTTTATTTTTCATGAAATATAGTTTTTGTTCACTTGAGGGTTTTGAAATATTTTTATTTCTTTATTTCTTCTAAATTATTGATCATGAGGTTCATTTTCATCCTTACACTATTTTTGATTGTTTTTTTACAGTGGACAATTGCTGCTCCTAAAAAAACTGCAAAAGAAAGGAATCAAGCTAAATTGCTTGAAGCTCAAGAAGCTGAATCATTGATCTATTCGCTTCAAAATACCCTGTACGATCGTGATTGTATCTGGTTTTGCGAATTAGAATTATTTCCCTACAGAGGTGAAAAAAGTAGCTATGACTGTATTTATTATGGTTCAGATTCAAATAAGAAAGTGAGGCTCATTCTTTTACCCAATAAAAATCTCCAAAATCGTAGTGAATATTTATTTCATATTGGGAAAGAGTCATTTATTTGGGATTTTTCTAATGGAAGTGCGCTTCCAGTTCCAGAGACTCATTGGACGCGAGAATTAATCCCAAATGTCAATATAACCCCTTTCGACCTGCTTCGACCCTTTGTTTATTGGTCAAAATTTGAATACCTTGGCCCTTCTCAATTGAAAAGCAGACCCGTTCAAACATTTAAGATGTATCGCCCGAAAAATAAAAATACCAACACTCCCAATATAGTCGAAATTGCAATCGATGACGATTTCAAGTATCCGGTTGAATTTAATTTTTATCAAAATAATCAGCGATTAAAAAGATGGAAAATGTTAAATATAAAAAAAATTCAAAACAATTGGATTCCAAAGATCATTGATATAACCGATGAATTAGCTAGAAATAAAGTTCGTTTTAGAGTGAAAGAAGCTGCTATGAATTTAAAACTTCCAGGGTATATGTTTCAGCCGGAACAAATGACAAGGGAAATCCCTCTAATTAAGTCTATGGCATTCGATAAACTTTAGTTGAAAACTTTGCTCCTAACAGATGGTATTTAAAGGTCGAATACGTCTAATACAATGAATTACACAAATATAAAATTATTTATCTTTTTCGCTTTGTTCTTATGTTTTTGTAATAAAAATTATGCTCAGCTGGATCTAGAGTTTCATTCAACAGAACTTTCTCCGATCCTAAAAGATATTTCTATTGCAAATGACTTTTTAGAAAAAGGATTTCCCAGTCTAGCCATTCATCAATACAGTTCTTTGATCTCAAAGAAAAACCTAAAACTTAAGGATAAAGATGATATTTTAATCCACCTAGTTGAGGCTTATATTCAAATAGAAGATTGGAGTGCCGCTAGAAAAAACCTCGATCTTATCAACAACAAACGACGCCCTGAAGTATTTTTGTTTCAATCACTGTTTCAATTCAAACAAAGAAATATCCGATTGGCCGATCGCTTTTTAAAAAACATATCCGAAAATCAAGTCTCTGATAACAGAAAAGCTTGGTTTTTTCTACTAAAAGGCCTCATCTTTGACTTCGAAAGGCAACAAGACAATGCGAAAAAAGCTTTTAAAAAATCGCGTGAATATTGTTTGAATCCAGTTCAAAAAGCTCAAATTGAAGTAGCCATTTTACAGTCTGAGTTTTACCACACAACCGCTTCTGATTCAATGGCTCAAGAATTGAAAAGCAAATTAAAGCGTTTTCAAGGTCAGTCCACAGAGAACCAATTCCTCAAACAATACGTAATTATTCTAGATTCATTAGGCCGAAAAACTGAAGCCATCAAGGAAATCGAGGCTTATTTTTCCAGAAATAGTTCTTTAAAACCAAGGAATCGTAACTCACTTTTAATGTTGACTGCATTGATATCTGAACCCTCAAGTCCGAAAGGTCAAATTGCCCTAAAGTCAATTCTTTCTTCTAAAGAAGATACGGATTACTTGCGAATTGCACTGACTACCTTGACCACTCAAGCCAAAGAAGAAAACGATCTTAAAAAACTCTATGATTTCATTAAAAATATATATTTAGAAGATTTAGAGCATCCTCTAGCAGAGGATATTCTTTTTACTTTAGCGGTCATTGATGAAAATTTTACCCTCTTGAATAGTGCTGAAAAATATGCCTCCAAATTTTTAGAAGCTTATCCAGGTTCTCCATTGATTTCCAGTGTTTATAGACTGCAAGTTTCTATTTCATTGCAGGAAAACCCTCCAAAATATAGAAATGCAACTCAACAGCTCA
>CAJWYM010000099.1 GCA_913049555.1 uncultured Opitutia bacterium | reverse complement strand
GCTGTAATATTTCTGGGATATTATTCTGGAAAAATTGGAGAACAAAGTTTAATTGAATCCATGCAGGCAAACTCAAAGGTTCGAGCCAGAGCGATCATGAATGAAATTGACAGAAACATTTCTTGGAGACTCTCTGATTGGGTGGTTTTTGCAAAGCAAGAATTTTTATTAGACTTTCTCAAAGATGAAAACGGTTACCATCAAAGCAATGGCTATGCCTCTATTTCTGGAGAAGAAAGAATCCCTGAAGGATTAGAAATCGTTGAAAACTTACAAAAAAAATTCGACTCCCTGGAAGCTGAAAATGGTTATCCAATCTATTTAGCCTGTGCTCTCTATTCCTATTATAAAATCCCCATTGCCGTTACAAAAAGTTCTCAAAACTTTGACAACAACCCAGTTGAGGATTGGTGGGAACCTCTCGAAGACCAAAGTCGACTGATTTTGGAATTTAAAGATGAAAACCAAAATTGTATAGGAATTCAAATCCTCATTCAACTTGTGGATTCATTCGGAGATTCTGTGGGTGCACTCCAAGTGGTTCTCGATATCGAAGTGATTCGACAAATTCTCCTGGAGAGGAGCATCGATATGGCAGATGGAAGAGGCAATGGAATTATACTAACAGATATAAACAAAAATTTAATTTTTTCTACTTTCTCTGATAATATATTAGAAAAGCACAGTATTGCTCTTGATCGCAAGATCCCCGTTCATGGATTGAATGTCAATCACTCTTCTTTGGATCAAGAAAACGGCGGCACACAATCCTTGTATGCCTACGCAATTTCAAAGGGATATCAAAACTACAATGGTTTAGACTGGGTAACCATCGTTGAATATTCTGGTGAGGAGGTTCTGAAACCTGTTCAAAAACTAAAAAAGAATCTATTGATTTCCGCAGGTGGTTTTTCCATTTTCATAATCATAATTGGGGGGATTTTTTCTAAATCTTTAGGAAAACGGATTCAAGAGCTTAGCGATGCAGCAAAAATGCTCGGTCAAGGAAATTACGGAAAAAGATTAGTCCCCAGTGGCGGAGATGAAATTACAAGTTTAACAACAGAATTTAATAAAATGGCAGGACAAGTAGAGACTGCACAAAGACAATTGACTTTCCAAAAAAAGGCGGTTGAAGAGGAAAATGCTACGATCATTAACAATCTACCTGGTATCTTATTCAAACACAGCACAGACAATCGTGGAAATCCTGTATTTACCTTTTTAGCCGGAGCTGGCAAGGACCTCAACTTAGAGAATTCATCCGCCTCTCAAAACCCGAATAATATACCGCTTATTTTCTCAAATGACTTTTTAAATGCTTACAAAGAAAAAATTCACACTGCCTTATTAAAAAGAAGTTATCGCATCGAGTTCACCCATCAAAATACAAATGCCAAAGGAGTGCGTTGGTATCAGTTGAGAAGCATCGCCAGCGAACAAGGAGGAAAGCTTATCTGGTTTGGAAATGCCTTTGATGTAACCAAAGCTAAAGAAGCGGAAGATTCGCTTGCTCAAGCAAAAGAGGAGGCTGAAGAAGCCGCCAAGTCAAAAAGTGAATTTCTGGCCAATATGAGCCACGAAATTCGCACTCCCATGAATGCTATTCTTGGATTCAGTGAGCTTTTGGAAGGCAAGGTCCAAGATAAAATGCAGCAAAGGCATCTAAGCGCTATTATATCTAGTGGCAAAACACTGCTGTCTCTGATCAATGACATCCTAGATTTATCAAAAATGGAGGCAGGAAAACTAAATATAGAGATGGAGCCCTCCAATATCAAAAAAACCGTTTTAGACCTTCAATCCATCTTTGCGTTGAGGGCTGCAGAAAACGGTCTTTATTTAGAGACCAAGCTAGATACCGAAATCCCCCAATCTTTAGCTTTAGATGAATCAAGAATCCGACAGGTTTTGTTCAACTTAATTGGAAATGCAATAAAGTTTACTAAAAAGGGAGGAATTCGAATCCATCTTAACTTTGTTCCTTCTAAAAAAAATCAAAAATTTGGAACTCTTAAGATTAAAGTTGCTGACACAGGCATTGGTATAGCTAAGAAGGATCAAGAAAGAATTTTTAAAGCATTTGAGCAACAAAGTGGTCAAAGAAACCGAGAATTTGGGGGCACTGGATTAGGCTTGGCCATTACTCAGAAACTAGCAAGATTGATGAAAGGGAAAATATCAGTTGAAAGTTTGGAAAATGAGGGAAGCACTTTTACCTTTGAATTGCCTCAAGTTGTGATTCTAAATAAAAAAAGCGAGGACCAACCCCCCGAAATTTTGGAGGTTCAATTTGAAAAAGCAAATGTTCTAATCCTAGAAGATCAGATTTTAAATCGTGATTTATTAAAAGCCTACCTTGAGTCTTCGGGACTTATTACAGATCTGGCAATCAATGAAACCGATTGCATTGAGAAAGCAAAATCTCAACAGCCGGATTTGATTATCATTGATTGCGACCTGAATGATACGAATACAGCCCAAATTATTAAAAAAATAAAAAAAGCAGAAGCTTCTAAAGATACACCCATACTTGCAATCACTGAACCCATTAATAATGATAACCGCTCCCCCGATCTCGAGGGTATCAATGGTTATTTATTCAAGCCATTGTCAAGAGTTGAAATCATAAAAAAGATTAAGGAAATTCTTCCAATATCTCATAGTTTAGAATCCATCTCATCCAAGGTAAAATCCTCTTCAATTCAAGAAAACAAAAAGAATGCTTCTTGGAAATCCATGGAGGCTCATAAAAAAGCAGATTTGCATCAATTTTTGATCGCAACTATAAATGGTAAAATCATTGAAGCAGCTAAGAGAAAGAATTCCTTTTTATTTTCTGAATTGTCTCAAGAAATTTCAAATTACAGCCATGAAAAGGACCTCCCTCATTTACAAGACTTTGCAAAGGAAATTGAAGAAATCGCATCCTCATTTGACATCAAGCAAATGCGCGAAATTCCCAACAAATTACAGGAAATCATACATCTTATTGAGAAATAAATTATGAATTCTAATCATTCTGAATCTACGCCTCTGATCCTAGTAGTGGACGACGAACAAAAAAACCTTCAAGTTTTGGGCAATCTGCTAGCAGAGAAAAAGTATCGTCTAGACTTTGCAACCAATGGCGAAGAGGCTCTAGACCTAGCCAAAAGCTATTCTCCCGATTTGATTTTATTAGATGTGATGATGCCAAAAATGGATGGCTTTGAAGTTTGTGAAAAATTAAAAAAAGAAAAGATTACCCAAAATATACCCATCATTTTTATAACCGCAAAACATGAAGATGAGGATATTATCAAAGGTTTTGAATCCGGTAGTGTAGATTATATCTGCAAACCTTTTAAAACCCAAGAACTTCTGGCTCGCGTTCATACCCACCTCAATTTAGTGCTTACCAGAAAAGCCCTGCAAAAGGCCAATGATGAGCTCGTCCTTGTTAATGAAATGAAGAGTGAATTTTTAGGAATCGCCTGTCATGACTTAAAAAATCCATTGTCAGGAATTGTATGGCACGCCGATTTGTTGAAGGAATCGATCCAAAATTATGAAAATAGTCATAACATTCAGAGCACTGAAGAATTAGAAATTTTAAGTATAATCGAAAGCTCTGCATCCAACATGCTTCAGATTATTAACAATATTATGGATACAGAATTCCTTGAAAGCGGTAAGGTGAAAATGGATTTTGCATCTGTAGATTTGGGTTTAATTGCCCAACAAATTTTTCAAATAAATAAAGCCAGCGCTAAAAAGAAGAGCATTGATCTCCTGATTGAAACAGAGCAAAACTTATTCAGTATTGTTGATGTATCACGAGT
>CAJWYM010000098.1 GCA_913049555.1 uncultured Opitutia bacterium | reverse complement strand
GTGGAAGAGCTGTCTTTATTTCTGTTTAAATATCGATTCCATCTCTCTTGGGCCTCTTGAGTTTTCTCTTGCAATCCATCCGTGAAAGTGGGTTGCGGAGAATTTTCTTCCTGCTTTTCTTCTCCTTTTTTACCCCGATTAAAAAACTGACTGACAAAGTAAATAATTCCAAATAGGAGAGGCAGTCCAAACTCCTGAATCAGATCTAATATTCCCCCTAAATCCATAAAACAAAATTATTTAAAAAGATCTTAAACCTTTGGAGGAGAATTTGGATCCTCTGGACTATCATTTCCCTCATCTGCAATAGATTCTCTCATTTGAGTGTCTGATTGGATATTTTGTAGTTTGTAATAATCCATCACTCCAAGTTTACCAGTCTTGAGAGCTTCGGCCATGGCCAGAGGGACTTCAGCTTGGGCTTCCACAACTTTGGCCTGCATTTCCTGAACCTTTGCCTTCATTTCCTGTTCGACCGCAACCGCAGCAGCTCTTCTTATTTCTGCTTCTGCTTGCGCCATATTCTTATTCGCCTCTGCTTGAGCCTCTTGGAGCTTGGCACCAATGTTTTCCCCAACATCTACATCTGCGATGTCAATGGATAAAATTTCAAAAGCGGTCCCCACGTCTAATCCGCGGTCCAATACAACCCGAGAAATGGAATCCGGGCTTTCTAGAACTTTCTTGTAGCTATCTGCAGAACCAATTGTAGTTACAATACCCTCGCCAACTCTAGCAATAATCGTTTCTTCTAAAGCGCTTCCTACATAGCGGTCTAAGTTACTTCTAACAGTCACTCGTGCCCTGGCTCTTACTTGAATACCATCTTTTGCCACACCATCAATGGTTCTTTTGTTGCTCTCTGGACTTGGGCAATCAATTACTTTGGGGTTGATTGAAGTTTTAACAGCTTCAATCACTGATTTTCCAGTTCCCTTGGTAGCGAGGTCAATTGCACACGCTTTTTCCCAATTGAGTTCAATATTTGCTTTGTCTGCTTGAATCAATGCCAAAACGGTACTAATAATATCACCATCTGCAAGATAATGAGCTTCCAGTTGATCTGTAGTTAAATCTTGAATCCCGGCTTTTACAGCAGTAATTTGTGCCTCAACAATCATTGATGGAGAGATTCCACGAATTCTCATGGCAACAAGAGTCAGTGGACTTACATAGACTCCTGAGAAAAATGCTTTGGCCCAAATCCCAATGAAGTTTATAACAAATAAAACTACAATGATGGCTATTATAACCAAAACAACTGTAACGATAGTAGAGATAGAGAACATAATTTTTATAGTTTTTTAACTGTTATTTTATAACGATTGGATGTGAGAATTTTAATTGTATCACCTTTCTGAATAAAGCCACAAGGAGAATTTGCTTCATACGTTTCCTCATTGATTGAGATAATCCCATTGGGATTTAAGTTGGTCTCGGCAATCCCTTCTTGGTCTACTAATTCAGGGTGACCTCCAACCCCTATGTTGACATGCTCTGTATTGGTTCTCCTAAGCAACCACTTTTTACCAAAACCGGTTTTCTGAAGAATTTTGAGTTCAAAATAGATTCCCAGAAAATGAAATACAATACTTAGAGTAATATAATAAATACAATAAAGAGAGCCCATCTCCTCAAAGCACCAGAAAGCAGAGTAAAATAAAATTGCCAAAGCAATCATCCCAAGAACTCCTCCAGGCAAAAGAAGCTCTAAACTAAACAAAGTAAATATGATTAAGAAGTATATTAAAAGAGTTGTCATGATTTTACGATTAATTCACTGCCAGAAACCTTAACTATGGAGACTTTAGTACCTTTTTTTATTTCTCCAAGTTTACTGCGTGCATCGTACATCCTGTTGTCAACTTCAATACGTCCTAAGGGATGTAAGTCTAATACAACCACCCCCTCTCTACCAATTAAATAAGAACCTAAATTTGAATTTTTCGTCCCAGATTCTTTAGAAAGTACCTCTTTTAAAACAAACCTGTTTTGAAGAGACTTTGGCAAAAATCTACAGACAACAACAAAGCCAATGATTCCAATAGTGAAGCTTTGCCCGAGCCATAGAATTGCCCCATTAAAATCAGAAAATTCAATCGACTTGATGTCTTTAGGCCATTTTTCTACAAGACTCCAAGCGAGCGCGCCAGTAACAAGAGTGAATCCAAGAATACCACTAATGAAAGTGCCTGGAAAAATTAAAAATTCTACAATCAAAAGTATACAACCAACGGAGAAAAGTAGTAGAAGTTCGTTTCCAGCGAGTCCAGATACAAATTTGCCTGCAAAAACAATGGCCAATAAGAGGATACCGCTGATTCCAAAAATACCAAATCCAGGGGTTTTAAATTCAACGAAGAGTAACATAACCCCTAAGCCCATAAGAATCGGAGAGATACCGCTCATAAAAATAGCAAGCTTCTCAGACCAAGTTACTTCAAAGCTAAATAATGAGTAATTTCCGAGTCCATATTTATGGTCTAGGATTTGTTCAATAGACTCAAATGTCCCGGCGGACAATAATGGTTGGGGAGGGGATCCAAAAGCCTGAATAGCCTCATCCGCTGTAAGAGTGAGTAATTCACCTTTTTCTTTCAATAGGGTCTCATCGATTTTTAATTCATAGTCATCATCCATCATAGCTTTTACCACTTTTCCCCGGTAAGGGTATTTACTGGTCATCGTTCGGACTTTTGCCATGAGGTAACTGTCGATTTTCATTTTTGCAGTTTCAGGAATGTCTGTTCCCGTTCCTTGTATGACTGCGGCAGCTCCCATAACCCCGTTTGGGGCAAAATAAATCTCCTCCGTTGCAATAGAAATGTAGGCTCCTGCTGAAATTGCCTCATCGTTGATAAAAGTGAGCGTGTCTCCTTTAAAATCATTGAGAACTTCCATAATTTTCAAAGTAGTGTTTAGTTCACCTCCTGGAGTTTTCATATCCAATAGCAAAGTAGAAACGTTCTCTCTTTCAGCCACGGATACAGCTCTTTTAAGAATATATAATACAGGCGATGCGATCGGCCCCTCAATAGGGATAACAATTACTTTGGACTTTGAAGAAACAGGATTTTGCTCATCGACATTTCCAAAGATTGAGGAAAAGAAGCAAAGAAAAGCAAAAGGCCAACAAAGAAATTTACACATTCTAGTATTTATTCTATATATTTAGATCATAAGATCAAGCGTTGAAACTTCAAATCATCAAACCTCTCTAAAATTCATGCAAGAAATAGAATATCAAGGAACTCGAATCCATCGTTGGAACTGTGGATCTTCTACTTATTTAGCCTGTCCCGAAAAAGGGGCTCGCTTGATGAACTGGCATCTCAATATGGCGGATGAGTCGATCCGAGATGTTATTTATTGGCCTGAGGATGCATCCTTGAATTCTATCGAAAAAGTTCGAGGTGGAAATCCAATCCTTTTTCCATTTTGCGCTCGAACCTTTGATCGTGGAACCATTCACAAATGGAGGTCGAAAGATGGAGAGACTAGAGATATGCCTATGCATGGGTTTGCTCGAGACCATTCTTTTGCGATTCAGAATATAGATGAATATGGGTTTACTGCTCAATTGATTCAAACCCCTGAAATGATGGATTGTTACCCATTCCAATATGATTTTACCGTTCAATATCGTTTTTATGAATTTTCTATGAGCGTTGCGCTTAAGTTGGAAAATTTAGGAGAAATCCCTATACCATGGTCTGCCGGTCATCACTTTTATTTCAATTTACCTTGGGACGGGTCTGCTCGTGAGGATTATCATTTAACGGTTCCAACCTCTAAAGGCTACAAACAAGGAACCGATGGTGCAATGGAAGCTGTCGAGGAAATGGATTCTCCAATTTCTTTTGGAGACCAACGTATTTTGGAACGAATTTACACTCATATGAAAGGAGA
>CAJWYM010000097.1 GCA_913049555.1 uncultured Opitutia bacterium | reverse complement strand
ACCACTTGACATAAAGTGAGAGTTGTAGTCAAAAGATACAGAACCAGAAACCGTTCCTCCCTCTTGAGCTGTAGCGAAAATACTGCTGAAGCAAAATGCAGAAGCAGTAATTAGTTTTTTAGTAATATTTAACATAATTTATATTTTGTTATAGTTAGTTTGCAGTATGCGAAGTAGAACTTGCTTATAACATGCCACACTGAAAATATGGGCTTATTTATGCATGAATAATTTTCATACATAATATTGGTTTTAATATTTAATGTTATCCATCAATTACTTATAATAAGACTTAGAATTTTTACTATTTTCTTGCCCCTATTCTTATGTTAAAAAAATGAACATCTACAATCTTGAATACATAACAAGCGAACCTGATGACCAAAAAAGTGCCTCTGTTCAACAAACAAAACAGAGGCACCACTATCAATGATCCCAAAACAAAAATGAATCAGGAAATTCTTTTTAATTAATAAAATGAAGGCTGAAAATTAAGCAGTCGATTCCATGACCCAAGATCGAGGGCCACCATAGGCTTTTCTTTTCATTTTAGGTCTATGACTTGAAGGAACTCCATGACTTCTGGGATCCCCATGGACCGAATAGCGACTCGGTTCAAATTGAGACTTTAAATTTTTTTCAATTGCTGACATCTTCCCTGGATCTATTTGAGAGATTCTTGGAACTGTATAAGATCGTGGGCATAATTTTCCACATACAGGACATGGAGCCGGTTCTGAGGCTTGACTTATGGGACGGAACAATTCAAAAGGTCCATCTTCATCGCATATATATTCGTATAGTATCATTTTTATAAATAGTAAGGACCCATGGCCGTTCTAGGCCATGGGTTTGAAAACTTAATTAAGACAATGCTCTCGCCACATCCACACCCGGAGGAACCGCTTGAAAAGGACCGTCCGAAACCGGCTTTACATTGAAATCAAAAATTTCAGTCGGTAGGAACAGGGTAGCACATGCGTTGGGTATATCCACAATACCACTTATGTGCCCCTCAACCGGTGCCGAACTCAGTAAAGCGTAAATTTGCTCACCAGTATAGCCGAATTTCTTCAAATATTCGATACAATTGAGGCATGCCTGACGATAAGCAACCGTGGCATCCAAATAGTATTGCTTTCCAGCATCATCCACTGAAATCCCCTCAAAAATTAGATAGTTGGTGTAATTAGGATTGCTTGGACTTGGTTCAAAAATAGGGTTTTTAACTGCATATTTTTTTACCCCATCCTTGATGAGATTTACTCGGACGTCTACGTAGGCGGCGGTTTCAATTCCTCCGCAAAATGTGATTTCACCGTCTCCCTGAGAAAAATGACAATCCCCCATTGAGAGTCCTCCATCTTTAACATAAACCGGAAAATACACTTTGGAACCTCTTGACAAATCCTTAATATCGCAATTTCCGCCATGTTCGCGAGGTGGAACAGTTCTGGCTGCCTCTTTAGCTGCTTCAGATGCATCTCCAGGAGACATACGTCCCATATGAGCTGTTTCTGCATGAGGCAAGGTCGCAAGTGCAGGAACTCGATCCGGATTCGTATCGTACAATTCTTTTTCTCTTTGGTTCCATTCTTCCAAAATTTCTTTTGAAGGAAGAGTCCCAATCAAACCTGGATGTCGAATCCCAGCAAACTCAACACCTGGAATGTGACGGGAGGTTGTTTTGATACCATGATAATCCCAACAAGCCTTGCGTGCCTCTGGAAATTGATCCACTAAAAAACTACCCCCATTCTCTTTGGCAAAAATACCTGTGAAACCCCACAGTGAATCTTCCAACATGCCTACATCTAGAATATCCACTACTAGTAAATCTCCTGGTTCTGCGCCTTTGACACCGATTGGACCGCTGAGATAGTGAACTTTAGTAAGATCCACATATTTAATATCAGCTGCATCGTCGGTATTTTCAACCTGACCCCCAGTCCAATCAACGCACTCTACTCTAAACTCGTCCCCAGGCTCCACCATTGCAACCATTGGAATGTCAGGGTGCCAGCGATTGTGCATTATATCTTGCTCTTCTGGGGGTGAGTTGAGGTCTACTTTAATTATTGTTTTCATAACTTTTTTTTTTATTGTTTTACTATTTTTGCAACCTAGAGAGAAACAGACAAAGGACAGATTATCGGCTTAACCCTAGAAATTGTTATCACACAGATAAAAATGATTTTATTTTATCGGCATCCACATCTTTTCTATCGCTTGAGTGGACAAAGGATCCGCCTTCCATAACTAAGAAACGATCACAGGCATCCAAGGTGAAGGAGAGGACTTGCTCGGCGACTATGATAGAAATATTTTTCATATCCCGTACTTTGCACAAGGTTCGTGCGAGCTCCTTTATGATAGAAGGTTGAATACCCTCAGTCGGTTCATCTAATAAGAGAACTTTAGGTTCGGTAACGAGAGCTCTAGCAATTGCTAATTGCTGCTGTTGCCCCCCAGATAAATTACCTCCTTTTCGCTTTGACATTTCCTTTAAGACTGGAAATATTTCATAGATTTCATCCGGAACTGTTTTTTTATTAGAAACATCCATCCCAACCATGATGTTTTCTTTTACAGTTAGCGTTGGATAAATCATTCTACCCTGAGGAACATAGGCCATACCGCTACGAACTCTTTCAAAACTAGGCGCGCTAGCAAGTTCTTGATCCTCTAGAGTAATACTGCTAGGGCTTTTACAATCAATGACACCAATCAAAGATTTAAATAGAGTGGTTTTACCCATTCCATTACGACCCATAACAGCAAGAATCTCACCTTTTTTAAGATCCAGATCGAGATTGTTAATTACGGTGCTTTCCCCGTAGGCGACTTTTAAATTTTTGACATTAAACATGCTTGAATCCTTTCAAATATTAATGACCTAAATAAACGTCCATGACCGTTTTATCATTCTGAACTTCTTCCATAGTTCCCTCTTTCAATATTTTACCAAGATGGAGGACTGTGACTCGTTCTGCAATTTTGGCGACAAAATCCATGTCATGCTCGATGATTATAATAGACCTCGTCTTCGCTATTTTTTTAAGTAGTTCAACAGTTGCATCTCTTTCTTTTGCTGTCATTCCAGCTACAGGCTCATCCAACATGATAAGCTCTGGATTGGAAACCAGAAGCATTCCGATCTCTAGCCATTGCTTTTGGCCATGACTAAGAAGCTCGGCTTCCATGTCCAACATATCTTCTAGAAAAATTTCCTGAGCAACCTCACGAATACGAGAAACAACCTGTTGGTTTCTCGTAAACTTTAAAGAACCCCAAACTTTTCGGCCCCAAGGGTAAGAAATCTCAAGGTTCTCAAAAACAGTTAATTTTTCGTAAATCGAAGGTGTTTGGAATTTTCGCCCAATTCCTTCTCTTACAATTTTATGTTCCGTCATTTTAGTGAGCTCTTTGTTTTTGAATCTTACAGAACCGTTTGTTGCTTTTGTCTTGCCGCTGATGAGATCCAACACTGTGGTTTTACCCGCTCCATTGGGTCCAATAATCACCCGAAGTTCCCCTTGGTCTACATAAAGTGTCAATGAATCTACAGCTTTAAAACCATCGAAACTAACTGTAAGATCCTCAATCGCTAACAAGAAATCTGTATTATCGCTATCATTCATTATGACTCTCCTTTTACGGTTTCAATCTCATCCACAGATGAAGAAGATTGATTTTGATTCCTTAATTTTAAAAACAATGGTTTGAGCTTATCCTCATACAGGCCCGCAATCCCTTTGGGTAGATACAAAACAATGATTATAAATGCAGCACCATACAAAAACATCCATAAGGTTGGGTAGGCCTCGGAAAACATAGTCTTGGCTGAGTTGACTATCAATGCACCGTAGATAGCTCCTATCAAACTCTCTCTACCCCCTACTGCAGTGAATATAACCATATCAATAGAGGGAACTATACCGATAAGATTTGGAGACATAAATCCCACTTGCAAAGTAAAAAGTGCGCCCCCAATCGAACTCAACACAGCAGCAAATCCAAAAACAAAGATTCTAAAAGCAGTTAAGTTGTATCCTGAAAATCTTACTCTGGTTTCTTTGTCTCTTTGAGCAACTAAAATTTTGCCAGCACGGGTCTCAGAGACGAATCTAGAAATGACCCAACAAA
>CAJWYM010000096.1 GCA_913049555.1 uncultured Opitutia bacterium | reverse complement strand
TTCTCAGTGATCGTGTTGCGAATCAAATTGCAGCTGGAGAAGTTATTGAAAGACCCGTAGCAGTTATCAAGGAGTTGATTGAAAATAGTATTGATGCAAATGCGACAAGGATTTCAATTGAAATCAATAATGGCGGTAAGTCCTTGATGAAAATTTCTGATAATGGAATTGGAATGGATGAAGATGAGGCACTACTTTCTCTAGAACGACATGCGACTAGCAAATTAAGAGAAGCCAATGACCTCAATGAGATTACTAGTTTTGGCTTTAGAGGTGAAGCTCTACCTTCGATCGCTTCTGTTTCAAAATTCACCCTAAAGACTCGTACAAAAAATTCCATTGAAGGAATTGAAATTAACTTAACTGCAGGAAAGTTATTAAGTCAAAAAGCCTGCGGAATGCCACACGGAACTATTATAGACGTAAAAAATTTGTTCACCGGCGTACCTGCTAGGAGAAAATTCCTTAAAACCGAAAACACCGAATCCGCCCATATATATTTTTCGGTACGCCTCTTCGCCTTAGCTCATCCGAATATCGCTTTTGAACTTATCGATAAAGGAAAAATTATTTTAAAATCGGCTTCATGTAGCAGTCTCAATGATCGAATCAGCGAAATATGGAATCGTAATATCGCCAAAGACTTGTTGCCGATATCGTCAGAAGATAAAAATTCGAATCTTAAAATAAATGGCTTGATAGCAAAGGTGGGAATCGATCGATCCACTCGCAGAGAAATGATTTTCTTTGTTAATAATCGTCCTGTAGATAACCGTACATTATCTTATGCGGTACTAGATGCTTATATGGGTCAAATTCCAAAAGGACGTTTCCCTGTTGTCTTCCTATTTTTAGGTATAGACCCCAAAGACGTTGACGTAAATATTCATCCAACAAAAAAAGAAATACGCTTCCGAGATGAAGCAGGCGTACGTCAATTTGTCCTTAAAGCCATACATGCACAATTAGAAGCATCTAATCCATATCGAATTAAAGAAGAAAATGAAGACACTTCTGCATCACCTTCACCTAGAGCTATTCCAATAATCCAAAGTCGCACTCATCTAGAAAAGCCCGAGATCGCAAACACTTCTTCTAAACCCACAATAGAAGGGAACAGCCAGGAAATTAAAAAAACTGCCTTAACCTCATCTGGAAACTCCAGATTCCTTGATGCGGAAAATACTAGCACCAAAACGAACAAAGCCCCTAGTGCAAATTTAAAGATTAATTGGGTATATTTGCGCACGCTTAGAGAAAAATATGCGCTATACGAATCCCCTGAAGGAATTGTATTGCTCAATATTTTGCGTGCAAAACAAAGAATTCGTTATGAACAAATCTTAGAGCAATGCAGTCATAAGTTACCAAATAAGCAAGGCTTGATCATCCCTATTCAAATAGAACTAGAGCCCTTGTCCGCATCCGCTCTTGAAGCTCACCTCAATCAACTGAATGACTATGGCTTTAACATCGAATCGTTTGGCAAGAATTTTTATCGGATTTTAAGCATTCCAAATTGGTTGAAAATAGAGCATGTAGAAAAATTTGTATTTGATTTAGTCGATCAATTAAGAACAAGAGGCAGCTATTCCAAAAACCCCAATCAATCTCTTTTTTGGGAACAATTTGCACAAAATGCGATAAAAGAGTTTTTATTTCATTCAGAAAAAGAACATGCCGCATCACTTGAAAAATTACCCACTATGCTTTTTGAATGCGATGACCCTTTAACTAACCCATTAGGCAGAAGGATATTTCTTGAAGTAGATTGGAAAGAAATAGAGAGGAAAATTAAATAATTAAAAAAATAATTTTTCAATATTCAGAAGAAGCTCATTTGAGAGAACAATTCCTGAGCTATTTTTCACGAATAAAGCAGGCTCTACACCAAAATCATAATCTGGATTGTAGCGAGTAAGCTTAATATCCGTTCCATTTTTTAGATTCAACTCCGACTCAGCTAATGCTTTCCAGAGAATTGGAATGCCATACTTTGCAAAAGTAATTTCCCACCCAGCTATCTCTGGCTTAGACAAACCATTCGCTTCTAAAAAACTTGGATTATTGTGTATAAAGAAAGGCATAGTATGACTTCGTACTTTAACACTAAGAACCTTGGGCAAAGATTTAATATAGGATTTAAAATCAACTGATTGATTCTTTCGAATCGACTGATAAAAGTCTAATGGATCAACACCGAGTAAATTCAAGCCATTCCAATCCCTATGCAAATTTTTGGTTTTAAAAGATTGTGATTTAAACCAAGACTGAAAATTATCGGACAACTGAACTCCTATTTCAAAATGTAGGTGGGCTCTGCTTTCAGGGATTTTATAACCTCCCGCAGTATTACCCATACGCCCAAGCCGGGTACCTTCCTTAATAAAATGGTTTAAACTAATCCCATTATCAACTGAGTCTAAGTGTGCATATAAGGAATAAAAATTCAACCCACCCGTTTTATGAGATAATACAATATAGATTCCAAAGCTACTTTTGCTAGAATCTTCATTGACGTGAACCACTTTTCCTGGAAGCACAGCAAAGATTGGGTCTAATACTTCTTTATTTGCATCGAATTGTATGCCGTATAAATCCAAGCCCTCATGAAATTTCGTACCCTTTTCACGTACCATTCCATATAACCCAGAGGATACATTCCCTGTGCCCGTTGCCTGCACAAAGGATTCAATGGATTCACCTTTAGCAAAGGCTGGATTTGGTGTAGGCCAAACCAGGCCATAACAATCAAAAGTAAATGCTAGAAAAATAAAAAAAGTTTGAAGCAATTTCATAATAAGAGAAATCTCTATTCGATTTATAATAATAGATCTCCAATTACAGACTCCACTTTTGAAACTGTTTCTAGATCTGGGATAACAACGGGTACGCTAAGTTCTCGTTTTGTCTTAATATGAATAAAGATTTGGAAATCAGCTTCACCTTTAATCGGCTTAGATTTGAGTACACGCTTCCGCTCTAAACTAACAGCAAATAGGTATTTAAGTAGGCTCATTTCATCTTTTTCAGAGCTGTTTTCATTTGAATCAAATAGAGAGAAAAAGAAACTTTCTGCTGAGTGTTTTCTTTCTTCTTGGCTTAATGCCTTTGTTTCTTCTGAGTAAACTCGTACCCATTTCCCGAGAATTAGCTTATCCTCAGCTTGCTCCCATTCTGGGTACTCTGATTCCAGTAGATCAAAACGAATCATTTCATTACTTTTCGTGTCCTTTAAAACAGTACAAAGAATTTTTTCCCCAACTTCAAAAGCCTTGCTAGTAATAGATGACTGCTTCCCAAAATCTTTTATTTCCCAGTGAAACATTCCTCTAAATGTCTTTCATGTTGCATAATTTTCAAGCTTTTACTCACCCCGCCCTAAAAATTTATTGCAGAAAATCCCCAATCATAACATTAAAGTTATTATGGGAAGGACGATTGCTGTAGGAGATGTGCACGGATGCGCGCGAGAACTTGAGAAATTACTTAAGAAGCTAAATCCGCAAAAATCAGATCGAATTATACAACTTGGAGATTTGATTAATAAAGGCCCTGACAGTCATGCCACAATAAGTCTTGCAAGGGCTTATGATATTCAAACCATCATGGGTAATCACGAAATGCGCTTGCTTAAGGCCAAAAAAGAAAAGCGCTTAAAGGAGCTCAATGGCTTCTACCATGAAACGTTTAATCAATTAGGTAAATCCGACTGGAAATATCTCAAGCAACTCCCTAAGTTTATTTATGAACACTCACTTAAAACTCTATTTGTTCATGGTGGATTTTGCCCAAATAAACCTTGGTATTCTCAAGATTTAGAGTTAATCACAACGGTTCAGGTAATAACAAAAAGCGGGTTACCAGAAAAACGCACTTATGGAACCAAATCCAAACCTTGGGCTGACTATTGGAAAGAAGATACTTTTGTTGTTTATGGGCATACTCCACGAATGAGAATTTATAAAAAAAGAAATACCCTCTGCATAGATACGGGCTGTGTCTATGGAGGGAAACTCACCGCCTACTCAGTGGAAGAAGACAGACTAATTTCAGTAAATGCGAAACAAACCTACTGCTGAACCTATTCTTAATATTGAATGTCTTTCAAATCATTATGGAAAGCAATTCCGTCATTCGTTGCATTTACATAACCAGATCTGATAGTAAAATCTCCGAAGCGTTCGTTTGCCTGGCGGTTTTTCGCATAATCAATAAAAATAGGTTTTAAACACTCAACAATCTGTTCGTGAGTTACTGAATTTTTATATAACTTATTTAAACGTTCACCATCA
>CAJWYM010000095.1 GCA_913049555.1 uncultured Opitutia bacterium | reverse complement strand
TTTTTGCTAAAATCCGTAGATGGATTTTCATACATGGAGTCGATATTTTGTTTTTTAAAAGGCTCTTTCAAAATTTGAACATAATCTCTAAAAGGTTTTAGGTTGTTGGATTCAACGGCCTCTTCAATGGCTCTCTCTACTAAATGGTTTCTAGGAATATAGATAGGGTTGCAAAGATTCATTTTACCTTGTAACTGCTTTGCTTCCTTACATTCTATTCTCAATCTTGATTTCCAAAAATCCAACCAAACCTTCACTCTTTTTTTGTACTGAAAATGATCTAGCCAATCCTGATCTTTGTCTGCTTCTATTACCAAGTTGCTCAAAGATCGAAAGGCAACTGTAAAATCAATCTCATTTTCCTCCAAAATCATCAACCATTCTTGAATGAGAGACCAATCCACCTCCCTAGCTTCTGAAAGCCCAAGCTTGGCACCCATTGTCTGCAACCAATATTGATCAAAATACACGCTGTATTTTTTTAAAGTTTCTTTTACACTATAGATGGCATTTTTGAGATTGCTGTCAATCAAAGGCAACAAACACTCAGCAAAGCGGGTTACATTGAAAAGTCCCATTTGACTTTGATTGCCATAAGCGTATCGGCCTTGATGATCAATTGAGCTAAAAGTGCATTCTGGGTTGTAACGCTCCATAAAAGCACAAGGACCAAAATCAAGAGTTTCACCACTGACCGCAAAATTATCTGTATTCATGACTCCGTGAACGAAGCCCACCCCAAGCCAAGATGCGATCAAATAGGCTTGCTTTTTCATGACTGCATCGAGCAGATCTATATAAGATTGCTTGCTGCCTAAAATTTCAGGATAGTGACGCTCAATCGTGTAATCAGCAAGCTTCCTCAACGATTTAAATTTTTGATTTGAAGCAAAATACTCAAAGGTTCCCCCGCGAATATGACTGGATGCAACTCGAGTCATAATCCCACCCGGCAACAAATCATTTCTATAGACTTTTTCACCCGTGGATACAACCGCTAAAGATCGAGTTGTGGGGATCCCAAGATGATACATTCCCTCACTGACAATCGTTTCTCTAATCACTGGCCCCAAGGCAGATCGACCATCCCCCTGCCTTGAGTAAGGAGTCCTTCCTGACCCTTTGAGCTGGAGATCAAAACGTCTGGAGTCTTTGGACAACAACTCCCCCAACAATAAGGCCCGACCATCTCCGAGCTGACCAGAAAAATGCCCAAATTGATGTCCTGAGTATACTTGAGCAATTGGACATGCCCCTTCAGGCAAATGGTTTCCAGAGCACATCCCTAATCCAGAATTAGATTTCAACCAATCCAAATCAATGGTCAATTCCTCGGCCAAAGGCTCATTCATCCACAATAATTTTGGGGTTCGAACCGAAATAGGATTTTGCTTTGAGTAAAATTCTGCGGGAAGGGAAGCGTATGTGTTGTCAAATCTCATGGACTTAGTTAACTTAAAAATCCGTTTATAATTCTAATTAAATTACCCTTCTGTAAAGTTCAAAAGCGGTAAAAGATTGCATTAAGATTTATGAAATGAATGAAATTGAAAGGCAAGGCCTAAGCTATAATTTATTTAACAATTCTCACAGTTTAGATTCTCTTAAGGAAAAGTGGGAAAGATTAGATCGTGAAGCTAAATTCCCAAACATCTTTTATAACTATAGTTGGGTCAAACATTGGTGGAAACAATTTGGCAATGGCAAAGAGTACCGAATTCTTGTTATTTTAGACAATCAAGACAATTGGCTCGCAGTATTTCCTTTTGTAGAAGTCCCTGCAATTTTCGGTAAAGGTCTGTGGCCCATTTCTTACCATACACACGATTGGTCCAATCCAACCTTGCAATTTCAATCGAAAGAAATTCATCAGATCCTGCAAATTGGCCTTCATGCCCTCTTGGAAAAATATCTTTTTATCTGGCTTCCCTTAGTTCAAGAGAAATTTTATCAAGAATGGCATTCCAACATTGATAAAAATAGAAATATTACTCGAAAAGCAGGCACAAGATCATTTATTCAGTTTCCCGACGAAAATGAAAAACAACGAAAACAGTTTTTAGCAGAAAAATGGGGAAGTAAATTTTTAAAAAACAATCGTTATCAATTGAAACAATTAGAGCAAAAGGGAGATTTGCTTTTCAAAGTTTTAGATGTTACGGAGACTCAGAATTTTTTTCCGCTGCTTGTGGAATTAGAGTCCAGAAGTTGGAAAGCAAAGAACCGATCCGGTCTTTTCTTTTTACCGCACATAGACAAAATTTACAAAAATTATTGTCCCGAATTAGTTGCAAAAAATCAAATGCGCATCAGCACATTATTTATAAATCAAAGATTGATTGCTTACGAGATAGGGTTCACACTTGGGAAGACTTATGGGATGCACAACATCGCTTATGATGAAGATTATAAAAAATACTCACCAGGAAGACTTCTAATGTCCTACAATTTGAATTGGACTGTCGAAATGGGATTTGAATGTTTTGACTTCCTACAAGGCAATCAGGATTATAAGTTAAGATTCGCTACGGAGAATGAATCCCTAAAAGAAATCTCGATATTTGCTCCCCGTTTTAAAGCATGGCTCAATTATAAAGTCATTCAATGGGCTCAAAAAAGAAAGAAAATTGCTGCAACAAATGAAAATCAAGAAATATAACCCATTCAATTCCCTCAATTCATTATGAGTTCCAATAAATACCGTTACCAATCAGAAATATTTTTTGAAGAGATGGATGCCATTGGGTTATTACATCATCCCCGTTACCTATACCATGCGGAGCGAGCGCAACAGAATTTCTTCCAACATCTGTTAGGGGTAAAAGACTTCAACTCAGAAAGAGACGAAGACATCTACGTAGTTGTAAAAAGTATCCAATTAGAAATGAAAGTAGCGGTCCGAAATCCCGGACCTATTTTCATTGATTTGGATTTAGGCAAAATCCGAGCAGGCTCAGTGGTTATGAATTTTACAGTTCTTTCTCCTGATGAGAAAATTACTTATGCAAATGGAAGTCGAACGATTGTCAAACTTTCTGCAAAAAACCACCAACCTACAATTTGGACCGATGCATTTAGAAAAAAGTTAGACGATTGGTCTTAGAACTTTTTTCTAGTGTACAAAATCCTTCAGAAATTTATAATCGGTCAGTCTAGGAATCTGGATTTTTCTTGAGGAGTAACAATGCGACAATTCTTTTTTTTCCCAAAGACCTTGTATCGATTTTTTGCAACCCAATCGTAAATCCAATCACGTATCACCATTGGAAAAACAAATAAGAGCCCACCAATCAACCCCACTCCACCTAAACGAATCAAAATCCTAATAACTGCCGTCGACTTTTCATACAAACGATCCCCCTCCTTGTAAAATATAGTGTCCAATTCTTCTAAGCGAGACTCAGGGATCGAATCTTTGGCAGATGTCCCTTGCAATGGCGAAAAAAGAAATCTCCCATGAATATCTAATTTTAAAACAATATCCACAAAACGATTGCACAAACCACAAACTCCATCAAAAAAAACAACACATTCGCAAGTCTGTTTGTCTGAAAAAGAAACCCCAATAAAATTCAATAAATACAAATGGAGTAACAACAGAACGATACTTACATACCAAAATCCCAGACCTAAAAATATACCAACAGTGGTAGTGAGACTGATAGTCCAAAGACTCGCTTTTATTTGATTCGACATTTATAAAATACTGATCATCCAATACTAATTTCATCTGGAACACAAACTCCAATCTGTATAATAAGTTTGACCCAATTGTATTAAATTCGTAGTTTAAAGGAGTTCTTTGAATAACATAAATCCAAGCTCAGTTTTATCGATACAGAATTTAACTCTCAAGGGGGTGTTCCGGATTCGACCCTGATACTAGAGGTTATAGTTGCATGTAGGAGATGATACTTGGCTCCTTAAAAATGTATCACAAAAATCAAATGGCAACTCAAATAACGTTGTAGAATTCCCTGGTGCAAGCCAAGAATTCGCTATGGCTGCTTAGTCGGTCACGTCTATAATCGCAGATACTCGCTAAGCGGTTAAGGCGTCTAAAAAGCGAGTAAAACCTCCCACTTTTTGTGAATTTTTCAGAGGCTAATCAGAAAAATTCAATCGAAAATGAAGGTGTTCCTTCTTAATTATTTTTTAAATTGAATAAGTGAACTAAACATGTAGAGGCTGTAGTTAAAAGATCGGGACACGCGGGTTCAACTCCCGCCACCTCCACCAAATTTAAATCATTATAAGCTAGCATTTTATATATAATTTACTTGTTATTTAAATTTTACTACTGCCCAACTCCTGACAGAATTAGTTTGAC
>CAJWYM010000094.1 GCA_913049555.1 uncultured Opitutia bacterium | reverse complement strand
TTTTGACGAATTAGAAACCGAACTCAGCATAACCCCAAAATTGAATGACACTAAAAATGTGATTATTGAAGTTTTACAAGGAGATTCTAGCGAAATTATTTGTATGAGTCCAGCAGCTGCAACCGAGAAGGCCGTCTTTACTCCAAAATACAACACACTCACAAAGGGTTCTGATATTACCTTGTACACCCTTCATTTAGAGAGAAGGTCCTTAAACGATTTTAAACAACTTTCGGATGAAACCAAAAACAATGCATTTACAAATTCTTTTTTAGGATCCTTCAATCCAAGAGCCTTATTAAGCGATTATGAGCACGGAATTTACGATACGAATCATTCCGATCAAATAAATTTTGGAACGCCAAACTGGCAGATTTCATACGGAACTGCTGGAAGTTACCCTAATTTTGCTGGCATGGGAACTTGGGGAGATGATAGCTCGAGTGGTTCCTCGCCTGTATATTTTCATATTCCTAGACGACCTCCTATTTCCATTGGAGAATATCGACATGCAAATCTAGGGTCTTTTGCCTACGAACCTGCCTATGTAATAGGATCCTCAGTGAATCCTCTGCAAGACATGCGTACCGGAGCTGATAGTTCAATGCCTTACCAAGTGTGGCATTCCGGTTGGGGACAGAAAACCTCGTTGAGCACGGTTCAAAAATTTGCCTTTGGTACTAAGAAATCTAGATTTCAATCCGAACTTATTCGAAGCAATTTATTTTTAGACCTTTCTTATTTATACAACTCCGAATTGTGGGACTCCTTTTACCTTTCTACTTTGAACCGTGACAATATTCAAGACGCTCTAAATGGGGTTTCATTGCCAAATTCAAGAATTAAATTGCATTCATTTTCTCAAGATCCAAACCCAGAAGATACGATTGCAGATTACCAGTCTAATGCCTCTCTTTTCACCATCCAAGGGGCATTCAATGTTAATTCAACGAGTAAAGATGCTTGGCTTGCCCAACTAATGTCCATGAGGAATGTGAGTACTCTCAATAGTTTAGACAAATCAGATCATGTTTATTTAAGACACCCCTCTATCCAACCTACTTCAAATACTAAAAAGGAATGGTCTGGCTACAACGCATTCAATCAATCTCAATTGGAAAGTCTCTCCGAGAAAATTGTCGAAGAAGTTAAAGATCGTGGACCTTTTATAAGTCTCTCTCACTTTGTAAATAGGCAACTTACAAATGATTCCAAGGGTCTCAGTGGTGCCATTCATGCGGCAATTGAAAAATCCAACCTTAATTCTGATTTACATCCCAATGCTCTTGGATCTTTGACTCAAGGGGATATTATGACCGCTTTAGGACCAAACCTTATTGCTCGAGGAGACACTTTCATGATCCGAACAAAAGGAGAATCGATCGATCCGGTCAGCGAGAAAGTAAAAAGCAGCGCTTATTGTGAGGCAATCGTTCAAAGGGTGCCTGATTATATGGATTCCAAAACAGATTCAAGCTCAACCCACCCAAAGGATTTGAAAAGTTCTAAAAACCTGAGATTTGGCAGAAAATACCAAATCCTCTCCATTCAATGGCTCAATGAAAAACAACTCTAAAACGCTATGAAATTCTTATCCTATCAAAAATTCTCACAAACACTTTTCTTTTTATTTTTCCCTCTCCTTTTATCTGCTCAGGCAACGGAGACGGTTCATATAAAATTCCAAATGGTCTGTTTAGAAAGGAGTATTACCGCATTGAAATACAAGAATGGTGGTGAAGCCATCGATATTTCAATTCCCAATGCTTCTTTTTCTAATATTTATCAATACAAAGGACCTCCAAAATTAAACTTTTACACGGAGCAAGAAAAACCAGACGGTTCTAAAGAAGAAATTTCTATTCAAAGTATTAATATGCCTTTGGAGACCGATGGAATGACTCTTCTATTTTTAGTGGACATAAACACTAGTAATTCCAAAAAACCCATTAACTTTACAGTTTTTAGTAAAGAAAAGAACTTATCAAATCCAAATACCGTCATTGTGATCAATCAAGCAAAGGAGCCCATAAGGATTTATGCGGGTGGTTCTGACTTGAAGATAAAAACAGGTAGCATGGATAAGGCCATCGTCAAGACCAATAAGAAAGGCAGTTTTCCTCTAACAATCTATAAAATTATTGATGAAGAGCCTATCAAAGCATTCCATTCATTCTTCAGGTCTAAAAAAGGACAAAGCCTTTTTCTTTTTGTGAGTCCGAATAAAAAAGATGTGAGTCGATTGAATGTGCATCAAATAGCATATCGAGATCCTAACTTAACAGACAATTCCGCAGATCAAATCGAAGAAACGTTGGAACCTGAAATAAAACGAAAAAAATCATTGTCAGAGGAAGAAATCAAAATCCTCAAACTGAAATAGTTGTCAGCAACTATGGATATGCGGAGTGTTATTCTAGTAGACCCATAGACTGATAAAATCAAACGCTTTCAATTTAAAGCAAAGATCTTAATTATTTTTTCTAGTTATAAATTTAGAATGCAATGAGTCATGAAAATCTCCATGGAGGCAAAAGTTAAAAGCTTCCATTTCAGTATTTAAGAATTCATTTCGCTCCAATGCCTTTTGCTTGGTTCTCATTTTCTAAAGTATTATCCAATCTAAATCTCAACGACTTCGTAGATTTTTAGTTTGGAAAGCAGGTTTCTAGTCAAATTAATTTTACCCTTTATTTGTCTTGGAGGCTTCATAAATAAATAAAAAGATGAATTTTGTATTTTGACTATTTTTATGAGCGATTGGATGAGTCACTGGTTTGTGACGGTAAAATTCTAAAGCTCTTTCAGATCAAAATTTAAAGGCTTACAGACAAAGAAAAAAACACAAAAAAGCGGAAAGCCTACCCCTAAGCTTTCCGCTGTCATTTTCTACTCCATATAAAGTTGAGAACTACCCCTAATTCTCAACTGGAAAACTTAATATAACACATGATTTTAATAAAACAAGGGGTCGAATGTGTTTTTTTTAAAAAGTTTGCACATTTTGCTTATTGGTCGCTTCTCGTGGATGCTTCTCCCTTAATTTTTGAATAGCCCAAGAACGTCCAGTCTTTGTAAGTTGTTTGCTATAAAAGTCTAAATAACCTTTTGCATGAAAAGGCCCACCCTCTTTCATAACCGTCCACAAAGGATCTCGATCAATTTGTCGGGTTTCCATAATGTCATCCTTCCATTCGTTTAAATAATAAAGCGCCTCTCTGCAAATTTCTTTTTTGTTATTAGCAAGGTCGATTTGTTGATAAGGATCCTCTTTAAGGTTGAAGAGCATTTCTTTAGGAAATAAGTGAAATCCATCATGGTAAGTTCTTATATAGATAAAATCTTTAAATCGAACACTTCTTTGACAAACATGTGCACACTGACTGACTACAAGATAATCTCTTGAAGAGTCCTCGGGTGAACATATACTCGATGCGAAACTTTCACCGTCCCAAATCTCTGGTTTTTCAGATTTTAAATTTAAAAGATCATGCAGAGTGGGTGCCAAATCAAGGTTGTAATGCAATCCCTCTTTAACGGTGCCTTTTTCTGCTCCAGGCCATTTCACAATTAGTGGCACTTTCGTAGTGATTTGATCCGCGGTGCCATGCTCTCCATAGATCCCTAACTCTCCCATATTTTCTCCATGATCTGCAGAAATAATGATGGCCGTATCCTCCCAAATCCCAGCATCTTTTATTCTTTGAAACAAACCAGCCAACTGATCATCCACATATTTAACCCCCATGTCATAACCATCAATCATTTTTTTCACATCTTCCATAGATTTTAGGGATCCTGGATAATCGGGAAAAAGATCTTTTTCAACATCGTTGTACATATTAATTTCGTGGGGACTATGGGGACCTATCTTGTTTTTCAACTGATTTTGAAAAACCTCCTCTGTCAACCAATCTGGAATAGGATCCTCTTTGAATGGGTTTTCAAATTCTGCTGGGGTTCTGTAGGGCGTATGTGGATCCCAATAATTTAAGTGCAAAAACCAATTGTCTTTGTCTAAATTTCTGTCAAACCACTCATCTACCACAGGCGTAACCTCTTCGGCACTTTCCATACCCCCTTTTCCAGTATTTAGAATTTCATTGAAACCACAGTAAAATTGACGTGCAGCATGTCTTTGTCCAAAAGGACTGATTTGGGCGGTCCAGAAGCCTGCATTTTGTAATTGTGTCGGTAAAGCATTGCATTCATAGCTATCCCTAAATCCTCGACCCATTCCATCTTGACGTATATCAGCAGCCGTATCTCCATGCCCCACTACCCCACTATGAATCCCAAATCGACCACTGTAAAAGGCTGTCCTAGAAGGCAAGCAAGGAGCATCTGAAGTGTAATAATTATTAAACCGGACCGCTTCCTTTGCGACTGAATCAATAGTCGGAGAGGTATTTCGATGATAACCATAACACCCTAAATGATCTGGTCTTAAGGAATCTATGTCTATATATAATATTCTCATAATTTATTTTACTTTTATTTTTTTATTTTAATAAATTTTCAATTTTTTTTCCGAATCCCTGCAGG
>CAJWYM010000093.1 GCA_913049555.1 uncultured Opitutia bacterium | reverse complement strand
AATTAAAAGTAGATACTGAGGGTCCAGGTTACAAGTTGTTGGTTAAAGATGGTGTAATTAAAAAAGGTCAGAAAGCGGTATTAATTTTTGACCGATTCATGGTCGAAACTTGGGGTGAAGAGGCATTTAAAAGTTTCATTAACAAAAAAATAAAATCCAAGGTTACTGGCAAAATTAATTTTTTTAAGAAAGGGGACGACAGTTACTTTATATACTTCAAAGTGGGGGATATTGAGTCTATTGATTTGGTAGGGTAAATTTAAATTGGATTGCTTCGTTTCATTTTTATTAATCGAAAATTCTTTGATCTATTGGGCATTTTCTAGTACAATTTTATCCATGAGAGTTCAGTCAACAATCGAATTTCAAACTCTCGTTTTTAATGAATCAAGATTGGTTTGGATAGGTTTAACTCCAAGATTCAAATTTCTGTTGGGATCAAATCTAGCATCAAAGCTGAAATTTAATTTTTATTAATTTTTATTTTAGATTCGTGTTATAGTGCTTGGATTCTTTCCTCTTAATTCTTGCCAATTAGTAGTGTTTGATTGCATTTTTGTGAATGCTATTAATTAAAAGTCCGATTGGATCCTATGATATGTTAAATGCGGAATTCTAAATTTAAAACGACTGCGAAGTTTTACCAAGAGTATGACCCAAATTTAGCGGATTTGTATGACGAGTCTGAAGAATCTAAATCCAAAGAAGATGAGGTTTCTCTCTACCCGATTCTTTCTCGCCTGAAAAGCGAATCCAAGGATTATGCTGAGTTCGAAGAAATAGCTCGGGGAGGGGAGAAGCGAGTCATTCGTGCATACAGCAACAAGGCAAATCGCGAAGTCGCTTTGGCTCGGCCTCATGATGATACGATCGAAGGGCATGAACGTTTTCTTCGAGAAGCTTGTATTACAGCGCAACTGGAGCATCCCAATATCATGCCAATCTATCAAATTGGTTTGGATGATTTAGAGAGGCCTTTCTACTCCATGGAATTATTGCGAGGAAAAAGCTTTTCTGAATTGATTGCTCAATATCATGCTGGCAATAACGAAGTTTCTCTGAACGATTTGCTTGAAATATTACTCAAGGTATGTGATGCCCTTGCATACGCTCACTCTAAAAATATTCTTCATTTAGATCTCAAACCTGACAATGTTCATGTAGGTGCTTTTGGCGATGTTTTGCTGATTGATTGGGGTTTAGCCAAAATTTTAGTTGAGGATAGATCTGTCGATGAAGAGCTCTATGGAGCTTATATTCCGCCTGATTGTGATACATTGAATGAAATGACATTGGCAGGAACCTTAAAAGGAACCCTTGGATTCATGGCACCGGAACAGTCTGCGAATGGAGATAAAAAAAGTTTTGCTACGGAAGTTTATTCATTGGGTGCCCTGCTTTATTATATTCTAACTAATAAATTTCATATTGATGGAGAGAGCAAAGAAGCTCTTCTAAACAACACTCGCAATGGGAATGTTCAACCTCCGCACCTTCGTTTCCCTGAAAAAAACATCGATGTTGGACTGAACGCTGTTTGTATGAAATCTTTAAAATTGAATCCGAGGGATCGTTATTTAAATGTTCATAAATTTCAAAGAGATCTTCAAGCTTATCTAAGAGGCTATGCTACCTCTGCTGAGCATGCTGGATCCATGAAACTTTTACTATTGATATACAAACGCAACAAAGTTCGATTCAACATAATCACAGCTTCATTGGTGATGATTGTTGCGGGAACTTTATTTTCTATTTCAGCGATTAGAAATCGGGAGCAACTCGCTATTTCTGAGAAGAAAACTGCTGAGATTGCCCAAAAACAAGCTGAAGATTCTTTGGCCAAATACACGCAAGCAAAAAAGGACAATCAGAAAATAAGAAATGAATTTGTTTCAACTATAGAAGACTTTAAGTACAATGCAGAGCTGTCAACCGATCTAGATTCATTTATCGTTCAACAACTTGTAGGGTTGGTATTTGCTAATAATCGAAAGTTTCAATTTGATGCCGCAATGGAATTGTCTGAAATAGCCCTAAAAAAGAACCCTCGAGACCCTTATGCACTTGCTGAAAAGGGATTTCTTTTGATGATTTATCAAGAATTCAATGCTGCTTGGCATACTCTTGGCAAATCCATCAAACAAGCTCCTCATACTTTTTACCTCTATCGACTTGCTCACAGATTTTATCGAGTTAAATCGAAACTGGGTTTACGAGATGATGAACCTTTGCCCCATAAAGAATTTATGGAGTACGTTCAGGCCATTCCAACTGGTAGTGGTGACTGGCTTAAAATGTTTCTTTTAATTAGGAATCATCAAACATCGAGCTCTCTTACCGAGCACAGCAAAGTGGTTCGAGATTATATACTTTTAAAAAATCCATCATTAGTAACCACTAATTTCCACTTTGATTTCGTGGAAAATGAGAGTGGAAATACGCTTTCCCTTGCTGGTAATAAAGAGCTTTATTCTCTGCGTCATTTTGCACCTAATTTATTTCAGCATACCTCCCTTCTTGCCACCCTCGACCTTAAAAAGTTGGATTTAAGTAATACAAGCATATCAGACATAAAGAATTTAGAGGATACCGGTATCGAGGAATTGAATCTTGTTGGAACGGATGTTAAAAATTTGTCTAATTTGATATTGTTTAAGGAAAGCCCCTTAAAGCGGGTAAGGATCAGCAAAAATAGTATAAAAATCGGATTGAATCGGGTGAAAAATATGGGAATCGAAATCCTAGAAGAGTAGACAAAAACCCCTCCGTAATTTCATCAAATGGGAAAAGGCATCCTTAAAAAGCATCGAATTGAATTCGAGATAGTTTTTTTAATGTGCTCCAGTATATTATTCATATTCGGTTCGAAGATGTTTGATTTCATCCTGCAATCTTCTTTTTACCCTTCCTCTAAGGCAGGTGACAGATTCTGGATGTAAATCAAGTTTTTTGGCAATCTCAATTTTTGAAACACCCTTCATGCTTAGTTGAAAGACTTCGATTGCTTTTCCACTGAAAAACTCTTTTACATTTCTAAGAGCAAGATTAGCAACATAGTTTTTCCATTCTTTTTCTGCATAATCATCTCGCTCGGGTAGGGTAATAAGTTCTAGATAATTTAAAGTTTCATCCTGCACAACCTTCTCCTCTCTTCGAATTCGACTTTTTTGTTTCCGAATAAAGTCTACAACTGTGTTTCGAGTCAAGGCACCTAACCAAGTTCGAAATTTGGAACGATCTCGATTGTAATCAAAGTCTGGTAATTTTTGCCAAACCTTTATCATTACTTGTTGGGATAGATCTTGACAGTCATCTTCCCAAATTCCCATTTCACTAATAATTACATAGATATATCCTTTGTAGACCTCTGCAAAATCATTCCAAGCTTTCTCGTTGTTAGGATCTTGAGCACGCTGAATAAGAGTTAAACTTGTGTTGTATTGATTGGGCATAAAAGTAGAAAAATCTGATCTATTATTAACGCACAATTTATCAGTTTAAAAGAATTTTTTCGGTTCCAGTCAATCCTAATGAATTTAAAGGAGTTTTAGGAGTCATGAAATTGATATTCTTTAGAAGAAATTTCCACTCGTTCATTTTATAATTTTTCCACAATTGATTGAAGCAATCATCGAAAAGCCTGCGGGATCTCTTTTTATTATGCGCAAAATATATATGGATCTCTTTAAATAGAAATGTAGATTTCTAATTTTTTTAGACTTTCATTAACAGGAATTAAATCTTCTTCTTTAGACAATATTTATCTCTATTTATACGAATAAGAATCACATAATAGCGGCTTTAAAACTCAGCTATTCTCAGGTTTGCAGTTCCGGATAGAGTTTCTAGCAGCCTGATCCACGAGAGAAAATATCCTATCCATTTTATCTTTCAAATTGGATTTTTTATGTCCTTCCACTTTTATGAATGAACAGTCAATCGATGCAATTTTATTAAAAAACTCTTTATAAATTGCATGGTTCTTGAGGAGTTTGTTTTTTTTGGTGCAGAAATTTGACTTTTCAAGTTTGAATCGGCGTTGAGGAAGTCGAACTATATTTTGAGAATCTGTGTAAATTTTCAGCTTTGAACTGTCTATTCTTATATCTTCAAGAGCCCATATTAGAGTTTGAATTTCAAGCTTTGTAGAGGAAGTATTCAAGAATCGTTTGGTAACGACTTGATTTTTTAGAAATTCTATTTTTTGAGATTCACTATCAATCAATAAATAGGCCCCCCAACCAATCTTTGATTGGTTGTGAACACTGCCATCAGTAAAAAGCATCATACAAATACCTATGACAGTTTCATAATTGAATGTCATTAAAATTTTAAGAATTCAAAAATACCGATCGAACTGATAAATAGGTAAATCATAGAGAAATATGAAAACTTGTACAACCCCTTAAAATCGAGAAAAATTAGGAAAACGATGGGCGAAGAAATGAAAATGGAGACTCAAAAGAGACTCAAAATGGTCATTTCTCTGATTGATTTCTCTTTTGAACTTTTTTAAAATGCATAAATTTCAAAAGGATAAGAAGGGGAAGAGTGATTATCATGACCCAAGTGCTTGTTTCTGGAACGGCATTGTAAGTGAGCCATAAAGCA
>CAJWYM010000092.1 GCA_913049555.1 uncultured Opitutia bacterium | reverse complement strand
TTAATTTCTGTTTTTTCTTCAGGAACTGGTGCAAGAGTTTTCTTTTTGGATTTAGATGCATTAGTCAAAAGATCACCCGAAAAAGTAAGCATCTTTTTAGACCAATTTAGGGAGTGTGAAAAATATATCGTAAATGAAAAAAACAGCCCAATAACACAAGCAATACTGGTACCCAAAGGCCCGAGTAAGTTTCCTAGCAATCCTGTTGGGAGAACAGCAGATGGATTAACTGGAAGCCCAGAATATACAAATGCACCCAAATACCCACCCCAACCCGCAACATAATTTTGAGCGTCAGCCGAACTTGAGAAATTGATATTTGCCAAAGTAGAAACGGAAACAACCATCATGATGAGAGAACTTATCTTCTTCCATTTAACAATGATTGATGTTCTCGTGAAATAAACATAAGAAATCGTGACTAGAAGCCATGGAATTAACCATGATGAAATACCCATAAAAGCAAAATTGTAATAGGCTAAAAAATTCCCGAATTTCCCAAATAAAGCTACTGACTCATGATTGCCGGTTTGCTTTAGTTCCAATGATCCTGCGGAATGAAGTGCCGAAGAATCAAAAGAAATCAAAGAAATGAGAAGGCATACAGCGAACAAAGCAAAAATTGCCGCAACGATACGATTTTTTCCATGCCTTAGTACTGAAACACCTTTTTTTTCTTTTGTTTTCGCCATCTTTATAAATTTAAAATAAGAGGATTACCTCCATTTCATTTTCACACCAAATATATAGAACATAAGTTTATCATGATTTTCAAGTTTGAACCGATTTATCAAGAAAGAGTTTGGGGCGGAGATATGTTTTCAAGGTTTCTTGGAAGGAAATCCTTACCTTACGATAAGATTGGTGAATCATGGGATATCGTTGATCGTGAAAACTTATCTTCCAAGGTTATCAACTTTGGTAAAGAAAAGCTTTCACTTAGAGACTTAATCGAAAATAATCCTGAAAATATCCTTGGTAGAAATTGGAACAAAAATGATAAATTTCCTATTTTAGTAAAATGGCTAGACTGCTCAGACAGACTGAGTTTGCAAGTTCACCCACCAGCATCCATTGCTAAGAGTTTGAATGGTGAACCCAAAACTGAAAACTGGTATATTGCAAATGCAAATCCAAATGCTGGGCTCTTCGCTGGATTAAAGAATGGAACGACCAAGGAAGATTTCGAAAAATCATTAAAAAACGGCCAAGCCGAAAAATATTGCCACCGCATCGAATCAAAAAGGGATAGTTCAATCCTTATAGAAAGCGGTAGGATTCATGCTATTGACTCGGGTAATTTGATTCTAGAAATTCAACAAAATTCGGATACTACTTATAGGGTTTATGATTGGGATCGTAACGGACTCAATGGTAAACCAAGGGAATTGCATCTAGAGCAATCAATGAAAAGTATCGATTTTGAGGATTATGAACCTAATCTTTTAAACACAACTAAGGACATCGGCATTGAAACTATCGCTCATTGTAAAGAGTTTAGAATTCGAAAATGTAATTTGAATCCTAAGGATTTAATTCATTTAAAAGATGAAAATATAGATTGTTTATTGATTCATGTCGTCGAAGGCTCCATCATGGTAGGCGATGAACAAATTAATTTGGGTGAGCACGGTATGAGTCCGTACTCAGACTCTTGTACCGTTCAATCTAATGAACAATCTACTTTCTTAGTAACCGATCAATTTAGCCAACTTTAAAATACTTATTCGAAAATGAGTGGAGACAATGATTCAGAAAAAGAATTTGAGCAATCAAACGCAGATGATGGTGGGAACACATTGCCCCAAGCAGAAGAAGCTAGTGATGGGCCTAAACCATCAGATGATATCGATGAAAAACTTTCTAGTGCATATGCTGAAAATGAATCAGTAAAAAATAAATATTTAAGAGCGGTTGCTGATATCGAAAATCTCAGAAAAAGAACCATTCGGGAGAGAGAGGATGCGGTTCATCGTACTCGACTACAATTGTTTACTGACTTACTGCCAATTCTAGATTCTTTCAAACTTGGCCTCATGGAGGCAGAAAAGTCGGATGGTGGCATACAAGTCGTCCAAGGGTTTGCGATGGCCATGAATCAATTTGAAGAAGCGATGAAAGATTATGGCCTGGAGGTTATAGAACCGACTGATGGAGAGTTTGATCCGAGTATACATGAGGCAATAAGTTATGAAGAATCTAAGGAACATAAAGATGGGACTATTCTTAAAACTTTTCGATCAGGTTACCGTCTGAAAAATAACCTACTTAGACCTGCATCTGTCATTCTATGCAAGAATGCTGAAGAAAATTAATCACAAAATCGACTGACAAATATCTATGTCCACAAAAGATTTTTATGATGTTCTAGGAGTTTCAAAAGATGCTTCAGAATCGGATATTAAAAAGGCTTACCGAAAACTTGCGATCAAGTATCATCCAGATAAAAATTCTGGGGATCAAGATGCAGAAGAAAAATTCAAGGAAGTCTCTGCTGCATTTGAGGTTCTAAAAGATGCAGAGAAAAGAAGGAAGTACGATCAATTCGGTCATGATGCATTCAGGGGTGGTTCCTCATCAGCACAAGGCGTAGACCCTTTTGATTTGTTTCGTGATGTTTTTGGAGGCGGCGGAAGTGGCGGAGGCGGCGGATTTGGAAGTATCTTTGAGGATTTTTTTGGTGGCGGACAACAGAGTGGTACGGAGAGTGGCAAAAGAGGGTCTGACTTAAGGGCTAGCATAAATATTACTCTTGAACAGGCCGCATCTGGAATTGAGAAAGAGATAAAATATCATCACCATGTAGAATGCGATAGTTGTGCTGGCTCAGGTTCTGCAGATGGTTCAAATAAGGTCATGTGTTCAACATGCGGAGGGATCGGCCAAGTTGCCTCGAATCAAGGGTTTATTAGCATTCGGAGGACATGCCCAACCTGTAACGGTTCTGGAGTCACAATTGAAAATCCTTGTGCTAAATGCAGAGGGGAAGGAAGGATGAGGATTTCAGATTCACTAAAGGTAGATATACCTGCAGGGGTTGATGACGGTAATCGGCTCTGTTCCAGAGGTCGAGGGGACGCGGGGATTTTTGGAGGGCCAAGCGGCGATCTTTATGTAGATATAAATATAAAACAACACAAGACCTTCGAAAGAGATGGGGATGATCTTTTTCATGAACTGAACATACCCTTTACTCTTGCTGTACTGGGTGGGACTGTAAATGTCCCTACTCTAGAAAAAAAAGTATCACTGAAAATACCGGCCGGCACCCAATCTAATAAAACTTTTCGAATCAAAGATAAAGGAATGCCGAATTTAAGAGCTAAAAATAGGTTTGGTGATCTTTATGTAAAAATCACCATCCATGTACCCAGTAAATTAACCGCAGAACAAAGAAGTAAGCTTGTAGAGTTTGCAAAAGTTTGTGGAGATGAAGATATAGATCTAGATGAAGGTTTTATGGAAAAAATGAAAAAGATTCTTTGAAAGTATGATACCAAATAATTTTATCTCCATTGAGGATGCCTGCTCTAAAAGAGATGAAATCAAGAAAAACGGGAAGACATTAGTTTTAACTAACGGTTGTTTTGATCTTCTTCACGCTGGCCATGTATATAGTCTATCACAAGCGTCCAAGTTAGGTGATTATTTATGGGTTGCCTTAAACTCAGACTCTAGCATTAAAAGAATTAAGGGATTAGAGCGTCCGATTATTAATGAAATAGAGCGTGCATATATGTTAAAATCCTTATCATTTGTTCAACAAATAATTCTTTTTGATTCTATGACATTAGAGAAAGAAATTGAAATTCTTAAACCAGATTTTTATGTAAAATCATCAGATTACAATTTGGATTCTATCAATTTGCTTGAAAAGACCGCACTCTCGAAAGCTAATACCAAAATTGAATTTGTTGACTTACTCAAAGGAAAAAGCACAACCGACTTAATTAGCAGAATTAAGTCACTTTAAATGAAGGCCTAAGTTGAAACTTGTCGTACTTGGATCTGGTTCTGGAACGAATGCACTTTCGATTTTACAGGAATTTCAAAAAGATAAACTTGGGAAGGTAACTGAAATCTCATTATTTTCGGATGTAAAGGATTCGGGCTTTTTAAAGCATGGGACAGCGTTCGGTTGTAAAACATCTTACTTAAAGACATGCCCAAATCGTGCAAAAATAATTGGTAAATATGAGGCCAATTGGATAAACGAAATTGATTCTCATAAGCCAGGACTTATCGTTTTGGCTGGTTTCATGAAGATTTTATCAAAAAACTTCATTCATTTTTTCGATGGTAGAATTATAAATTTGCATCCGAGTCTACTCCCAAGTTTCAAGGGTCTTGATGCCATAAAAAGAGCATTCACCCATGGAGTTAAAATTACTGGGTGTACAGTACACTGGGTAAATGACTCCATTGATTGCGGCAAAATAATTGATCAATCTCCAGTCCGAATCTTTGACGACGATGATTTAGACAATGTTACTTCTAGGATTCATGCAGCTGAACATTATTTATTACCTAAAGTCATACGGGAACTATCAGAGAACATAGGATAAAAACTATCCGATGATTAAAGTTAGCTTAACTCTCTTAAACCAAGAGGTGGATGCACTAGATGATTTTCTAAACGAAATTGCCCCTTCGCCATGGTTGATAATCCATAATCAAGTACAATCAAATACGATCTTAGAAGGATATTTTGTATCCACCGAAGATTTTAAAACATTTAGGAATGATGCCCTTGGTATTTTAAAAACTATTCTAGATTATGAAAGAGATTTAATTATAAAAGTTCTTAAGGATTGTGAATGGGTTAATGCGTATAAGGATCATTTTAAACCATGGAGTTTCAAAAGCTTTCATTGGATACCTATATGGCTCGAGAATCAGTATCTCACTCCTCTTAATCATAATTATTTATACCTAGACCCTGGAATGGCTTTTGG
>CAJWYM010000091.1 GCA_913049555.1 uncultured Opitutia bacterium | reverse complement strand
ATAAAATGCGAACTGAATGGAAATTAACCTCCCCCTCAAAAATTTGTGCTCTTACTGAGAAAAAACTCCTCCCTGGAGATCCTATCATTAGCTACGTTTTCAAAAACGAAGTCGGCGAACTAATTCGCAAAGACGTTATTGAAACAAAACCAAAACTTACTGATCAAGACCTACTAATTGGTTGGTGGCAGTTTACAATGCCAAAGAATAGAAATAAAATTCACCGAAAAGAGCAGGAATTAGAAACTCTAGAATTTTTTTTCATATCTCTATTCGAGTCGAACAACCAAATGTACAAAACCGTTGCACAACTGAAGTTTTATCTGGCTTTAATGTTAGAGAAGAAACAAATCCTCAAACGTCATCGAATTGAAGAAAATACAATTGTCTATAAACACAAACTAAATAAATCAGAATATTCCGTAAGTACTATCGAATTCAGCCGTGAAAATTTGTTTTTATTTGCGGATACCGTTATAAAAATACTATCACCCTCTCAATGAACCTCCAATCCAATACAGAAATTTACAAAACCCACTGGACTCTCCGTTTCGGTCTCCCCATTTTATCAATCAGTGCCAGCTTCTGTTCTTACTTGATGGCCTATATTGGTCATCATTGGGCACTCTTTGGAACCGGAATTTTTGGGATCCTTGGGATAGTGAGTAGTTTTGAAATTATTCGGGGGGTAGGAGTTTTAAAGATCAGAAAAGACGGATTTACCTATCGCTCTACTTTAAAAACCAGAAATATAAGTTGGAATCAAGTAGATGCCTTTGAATTGCAAAAGTTAGGTAGAAAAGAAATTATTGTCTGTAACTTAAAAAACAAAACGAGGTTTCTAATTACAGAAAAATTCGGGGTAGATTCTAATGATCTACTCCGAATTTTTAATAAATCTAGTAAAGCCTGATGAAGGCCAAAATTTTCTAAGCAATATTGACTTTACGGTGCTCTTTATCAAATTCTACTTTGCCTTCAGACAATGCATACAATGTATGGTCTCTTCCAATTCCCACGTTTTTACCGGGGTGATACTTAGTGCCCCTTTGACGCAATATGATGTTGCCAGCAATAACAGATTGACCCCCAAATTTTTTAACACCTAAACGCTTGGAGTTGCTATCGCGTCCATTTCTTGAAGTTCCTTGTCCTTTTTTATGTGCCATAATTAATACCTCCGTTTAAGCAGTGATTTTCTCCACTTTGATTACAGAAACGAATTGACGGTGACCTTGAGTCTTTTTGTAACCCTTTCTCCGTTTCTTTTTAAAAACTACGATCTTCTTGTCTTTCAAATTTTCAAGAATTCGCACTTCTACTTTGGCTCCCTCTACGTAGGGAGTCCCTATTTTTGGAGTATCCGTTCCTGTAACTAAAAGAACTTTATCGATCTCTACAGTTGAATCCGCTTCCACTCCGGGAAATTGATTGACTTTGAAGATGTCTCCTTCTTCAACAGTGAATTGTCGTCCTTGTGTCTCTATTGTTGCTTTCATAAGAAAAAGTGAGAATAATTACACATTTGTAAAAGAGGATCAAGCAAGATTTTAAGAAAAACATTGAATGCGAATGGATGAATCAAAATAGTAGGATTAATGGAACATAAAATGGTACAAGACTATTTCATGCAGGAAGAGGTTGTTAATCATTATAAAGAAGCCGTATCTAGAGTTGGACTCTGGATTTCGGAGAAGGTAATATTGACTCGCTTTTTTTCTGTTGAAAACAACCTTTTAGAAATTGGTTGCGGTGCTGGAAGAATCTCCATAGGCCTCTGGGAGTTGAACTTCAGATACTTGACCGGGATCGATTATTCTCTCGATATGGTCAAAGAAGCTCAAAAGATCAATAAAACTCTTAAATACGGGATCCAATTTAAAAAAGGAAACGCACTCCATCTAAATTTCAATGACCAATTTTTCGAAGGAGTTATTTTCGGCTTCAATGGAATGATGCAAGTTCCTGGTCGTGATTCTAGAAAAAAAGTAATGTCAGAAGTATTTCGAGTTTTAAAACCCAACCATTTTTTTCTCTTTACTACTCATGATCGGAATCTTTCAAAGCATCATCGCTTTTGGCAAAAAGAAAAACAACTTTGGAGAAAAGGAAAACAAAATCCTCTTGTCGATGATTTTGGAGACCGATATGCGGAGACTCCTCATGGTAAGATGTTTATGCACGTCCCTACCCCATCCGAGATTAGACAAGACTTGAAGGAAGCGGGGTTTTCAGTGCAAGCAGATGCTTTACGCTCTTCCATAGCTAATGAACCCGAAAAAGTAAGACACTTTTCTGACGAATGTCGTTTTTGGGTAGCAAAGAAAAAATAAATCTAATTCTGTTTGATCTAGTTTCGATTCAATCGACTCTCAAATTGATTCTTAGCCTTTAATTCGATTCACTCATCTTAATAGAAAGGATTTATAGGCAGGATTTTGATAAATTTAACACGAAAGAAAAAATAGAAAATGAGATTCAAGCAATCGATATTAGAGCGAAATGGGTTCTAAAATCTCGAATCCAACTTACCGTTTCTCAGAACACTGAATGACCAAAACAATCGGAGCGTTGTTTTGATCCATTGCATATTCTAGAACAAAATCTTGATACCCCGAGCGTTTTCCACGCAGTTGATAAAGATCAGGATAAATATCAATCGTTTTTTCTCTAAATTTAACAGGAGGTAAAACCCCTAAGATACTTACCCAAGTTTTGTTGTCTGATAAAATCTTTACTTGCAAAGGTTTTTTTTGGACTTCTAAGGCTTGCCTTATTTGTTCTTGATAAGAGGTAAGAGATAAATAATTTGGCATAGAATCCACTGCTTTGTTAAAATGCCTCAATGCTTTTGGAAAACGACCTTGGATAAAATATTTTTGTGCATTCTCCATGCAATCATTAAAAACAGCTACTTCAGCATACCTTTTGGCAGACTCCAGACTTCCCTTTCTAGCCTCTTCATTATTAGGATCCAATTGCAAAATTTTATTGTATTGATTTTTGGCCTCCAACCAGTCAAAAGAACGAAACTTCTCATAGGCAATCTGGAGTAAAATACGGATTTCTTTTTCTTCAATTGCCACCTCAACATTTTTGATAGCTTGGTCGATCGAGGGATCTCCAGGCATTTTTTTCTTTGCCTCCTTTAAAAGAACTAAACTCTCTTGATACTCCTGGTCATCAAAAAGCTTCTTGGCTTGATCTACAATTGGAAGAACCACACGATTGCGATAGTCCTCGATAAATTTATTTTGGCGCTTTTTTAAGAATAAAGAATTTGGATACTTCTGAATCAAAGTTTTGTAAAGATCCATTGCCTGAAGCTCGTTTCCACTTTTTATCTCAAGTTTTATATTTTCTAATTCATTTTTAAGAATTCTAGCTACTTTTAGTTCTTGATTCAGAGACTCAATAAGGGGCTGTTGGTCCGATAACTCTTTCAATAAAAGGATTTGCTCTGCTGCTTGATTCAGATTTAAAAGTTCTATTTTCTCTCGAATATCGATCACCATTTGATCCAATTTCATTTGAACTTTTAACTTCAATTGATCGATTATTTTCAACCCTTCTTCAAACATCAGCTTTGCACTGGAAAAATCCTCACTGATTAACTTTTCATTTCCTTGGTCTGATACAAACAATGCCATCTCGAACAATTCCTTTGCAAAACTCCTCAAAGACGAAAATTCGAGCAACTTTTCTTTTAATTCTGCCTGAATCCGAAGAGCAATTTCCCGATTTTTATCTTTTTCATTCAACTCTTTTAAAGAATGGTTGATCCGGTTGTAGATATTTATGGCGTTGAGAAACTTCCCCTTCGAAAAATCATTTTCAGCAAGCTCCATAAAATTCTGTAATTCTATAAGATCAGAAATATCAAGTAACTTTTTCTTCAAAAGAGATTTGGCTACAGATTCCATACTTTCCAATGCCTCTTCTTTTGCTATCAATACTTCGGTTCTAGTTAAATTGGGAAAGGATTCATCTAGCAATTGGACCCCCTCAGAATCTTTCAAGATCCCAGATTCAAAATTACGTTCAGGAGCAGAATAAGTGAAAAACCAGTAAGCACCAATAGATGCAATTCCAACTAGAAAAACACTCCCCAATAGGATTGACCAATTCCTTTGTTTCATTTCATCCATAACTTTATATCTTAATTTACAGCATTTGTTTCCGGTAAGCACCCGGTGAAATGCGACGAATACTTTTATAAACCCGAGACAAATGATATCGATCACAAAATCCTGTCATCTCTGCGATTTCATCCAATGATAAATGATCTGTTCTCATAAAATGCGAGGCTCGATTGCATCGAACCATATTTAAAAATTTATGAGGACTTTGTTTAAAATGACTCGTAAACTTACGGACAAAAGCTGAAGTGTTCATCCCTACCAATTGAGCCAATTCGTCATTCGACAATTTTTTGCTATAATTTTCCCGAATGTAATGAACCACTCTTTGCATGGAATTCGACACCTCTGTGGAAAATTTATTGAATGGCAACAATCGCAAACCCTCAGAGACAATCGTATGGGCTAAAAACTCGATCTTCCCGTAGACTTTTTCATTCGATTGGATAACGGAACAAATCTCGTCCAATAAAGATCCCAACGCTTTGCTTTGCATGAACTCATAAATTCCAGGGGGATATCCCCAAGATATAAAAAAATGCATGTAAAAATGCATAAACTGTTCGTTATTTTCGCTTGAGTAATCAGTATTACTTGGGATCAAATAAACGTGATTTTGCCTAAGCTTGTATTTCTTGCCCAAGTAAGTAATTACAGTTCCATCTCTATCCAATCGGTAAAAACGCCAAAATGGCATCTCCTGCTTTGGGACTTTCCACTGCGACATGTAAAGATAATCCACGGCGGTTATATTTATATGAGGATAAACAATTTTATTCATATGCAATTATTATACATATAAAAATCAATTTTCACTATTTAATCAAATAGAATTCTTTGATATA
>CAJWYM010000090.1 GCA_913049555.1 uncultured Opitutia bacterium | reverse complement strand
GCCTAATAATAATGTACTAATAATAGTGTACTTATAGTAATGAAATTAATCATTAAAGTGAGAATTTTGTTTTCATTTTTATATTTTTATATTATTAAGAAAGTGTGAAGAAGAAACAAGATGACCCATGGATCGTTAGAGCTCCCCAAGATTACGCTTTAAATCCAATTTTTCCTGCTGATGGCAGCCGTGAAACTAGAAAACTACTCTTAAAAAATGGAACTGAATATTTGGTGGGTGGAAACCTAGAGCAGGTCAAAGAATTCAATGCAGCCAACATCAACATTAACCACCTGCACCTGCTTTTAGCAATTCTTTATCTCTACCAACAACAAAGCAATGGAGATGAAGACACTTTGGTTTATTTCACGCTCTATGACCTTTGCACTTTAACAGGAAGACCCAATAGCGGACAAAGTTTTGCCACCATTCGTCAACTACTCTATGACCTAAGGCATACCCCTTTCAAGAGGATCAGTGAAGGTAAGGGTAAGGGTTATATCTATCATATCATTCGGGATTACAACTTGTATGCAGACAACGATATCCCCGCTCCCCCTAAAGACAAAAAGTTATTGTCGGACAAGGTGCAAAACGAATTTGACTTTGTTCATACCATCGATCGTAAGCGCATGAGCTATTTATGGTTAGAGTCCAAATTTCTACCGATTCTTACCGACACAATTGGCATAAATTTGTCAGAATTGAATAAAATTCAGAGTAGAATTGGAAAGGTGATTTACACCTACATCGTTCCTCGAGCTTCCCAAGCAAGTGCTGATAAAAAGTGGTCGATTGGTCTTAAACTTCTCTTTGAGCGAATCGGCTTGGACATTGAAAAGACTTATAAGTTCAAAGCAGTCAGGAAAAAAGCTTTGACTCAAAATAAGCATAAAATAATGGATTCCCTGGATGGTCGCTACACTGCAAATCAAAGAATTCTGAAAGTTGATTTAGAATTAACCAAAGACAAAAAAGATTTTAAATTAGTTGCTTGGACAATCGACGACAAGGTTTCCAACGAAAGAAGTGCAGGCATTCTAGAATCCTTTTGGGTTTCGATTGGTGGAGATGTTCGAGTATACAAAAAAGCAGTCAACAATCCTTGTGAAATCCCCATCCATTTTTCTACATTTATCCAACGAGTTGCTCCCAGAGAATTAGAAATTGATTACCGAATACAGTTTTGGTCTATTCTCTATTCTCTATTCTTTCACTCGAACCATGTAAGAGAATACGAAACCTGCATCAGTGAAATAAAACATAAGTACTTAGAGAATCCATCTCTGATCTCGGATCCTCTCGCCTACACAACTCAAGCCCTTAAAAATTTATTAGAAAAATTGTTTGATAATTCAGAAAAATAAAAACTTTCTTAAAAAATCGATCTATGGGCCTCTACCTAAAAGCCCTTACTGAAACCTTTAGATGGATTTTTGAGGGTTCATTTTTATAGAACAATCTTTGCTTTATGGAGCTAGCGCTAAATCCTTACGGAAGATTAAGAATCATTGGAGGTTTTAGCAACAAAACCTTGCAACAAGCTTTCCTAAAAAGCGAATCTGAAGGATTTTTGGGAATGGTCCATTTGAATGGAGCAAAACTTAATTTAAATTTAAAATATTGGCATTCTTTTGCTAATGAAGCGATCCGATTGAGAACCCAAGATTCTGAATGGTTGGAACACCAAGCCATAGAAAGCTATTGTTCTGGGGTAATGCCGAACTTCTTCAAGGAACAATGTTTGAAAGCTCCCCCTTTTAAGGGAAAAGAATATTTGAACCCTGATCTTTTAAGAAAGTTTTGGAATCGGTGGAATAGTTTCTTAAACAATCAACAAAAAAAGCAAGAGCTAACAGGAAGAAACTATCTACAGTTAAATTTTCCTAGATGGGACCAAATTGGAAAAGTTACTTTTCATCTGGCTGAAAATAAAAAGAGTGAAAAAACACCCTTCGCATTTATGGTGACTTTCTCAACAGGTTTGAACGAGACGACCGGGAAAGTAGTCCATCAGCCTATTTCAAGAGCTTTACAGGAGTCTGCTGTGAGTGGAGACCGAGAGAAATTAGTTCGTTTACTCGAGCCTGTGCGAACTGCTTCGCATAAATGTGATTGGTTGAGTGAAGGGATTCAGAATAAAAAAATCTTCAAACCTCAAGCTTGGACCGTGCGAGAGGCCTACCAATTTCTGAGCCATGTCAAGGTAATGGAAGAATCTGGATTGACGGTTCGGACTCCGAATTGGTGGAAAGGTAAATCAAGCTCTAGGGCAAAGGTATCCGTAGTGATTGATACCGAAAAAAAGGCAACCTTAGGATTGGGTGATATGCTTCGCTTCAGTCTCTCTTATTCGATTGAGGGTCGCGGGTTGACTCAAGAGGAAGTTCAGCAAATTTTGGAGGCAAATGAAGGGCTAGTAAATATTAGAGGAGAATGGATTGAAGCAAATCCAGAGCAGTTAAAAGCTGCTATGAGTCACTGGAATAAAGCGAGTCAAATGGCACTCAAGCATGGTCTGGGTTTCAATGAGGCCATGCGTCTTTTAAGTGGTTCTCCAATTGGATCGAGTCGTTCAGATGAAGAATTGGATGAAGAAAATCAATTTTCGGAATGGGTGGAGATTGTTCCTGGAGACTTTCTTAAAAAATCGTTGGCGGGAAACCGACAGGAATCTCATCGAGAATTTAAGAAACTTTCTCAAGAACTGCAGGCGAAACTCCGTCCATATCAAGAAAAGGGGGTGGATTGGTTGTGGCGTTTGACTCGTTTAGGATTTGGATTGTGCCTTGCAGACGATATGGGATTAGGGAAGACCATCCAGATTATTTCTCTGCTTATATTGATTCATCGACCTGCTAAAAAATCCTCAAAAGATTTATCCATTCCTCCCTCTATATTAGTAGTTCCAGCCTCATTATTAGGAAATTGGTACAATGAATTGAAACGCTTCGCTCCCAATCTTCGAGTAATGACGTTGCATCCTTCGGAAATGAAAGTGGATTTTCGATCTTTTAAGAAAGAAATTGAAACGCTTCTTGTTAATCATGAAGTTGTGATTACCACCTATGGTCAGATGGTTCGAGTGGGATGGATCACTGAATTCAAATGGTCTCTTGTTTGTCTGGATGAAGCACAAGCAATTAAAAATTCTGGAACCCGACAATCTCGATTTTCTAAGAAACTAATTGGTAAATACAGGATCGCACTTACTGGAACTCCTATTGAGAATCGGTTGGGAGACCTGTGGTCGTTGTTTGATTTTATAAACCCTAGACTCCTTGGAACCTCAAATGAATTTAAAACCTATTTATCAAAAATTCAAAAAGAAGAAAATCCTGATTTCGGACCTTTAAGAAAATTAGTCCAACCTTATATTCTGAGACGCTTGAAAACAGACAAAACTGTAATTGATGACTTGCCTGACAAAATAGAAAGAAAGATTTACTGCTCTCTGACTGCGCAGCAAGCCTCAAGCTATCAGGAGATGGTGAAGGAACTGTTAGATTTGTTAAGAGAAAGTAAAGAGGCGCCTCAAAAAAGAAGAGCCCTCGTATTGACATTTCTCATGAAATTCAAGCAACTGTGTAACCACTATTCTCAATATTCAGGGGATATGGAGTACAATGCGTCAGGAAGTGGTAAGTTCAAACAACTTCAAGAAATCACAGAAGAAATTTATCAACGACAAGAGAAAGTTCTTGTCTTTACTCAATTCAAAGAAATGGTTCAACCTTTGGCTAATTACTTAGAAACGATTTTTAAAGAAAAAGGATTCACCCTAGATGGAAGTCGATCTGTGAAGCAGCGTCAAGAAATGGTTGAAACTTTTCAAAAAGACAATGGACCTCCATTTTTTATATTATCGATTCAGGCAGGAGGAACAGGGCTCAATCTGACGCATGCTTGCCATGTGGTGCATTTTGATCGATGGTGGAATCCTGCAGTTGAAGATCAGGCAACTGACAGAGCTTTCAGAATTGGACAAAAACAAAATGTAATTGTCCATAAATTTATATGCAGAGGCACAATCGAAGAGAAGATAGATAAAATGATTTCAGAAAAAAGAGAACTCTCTAATAAAATCTTAGAAGGAAATTCAGCAGAAAGAGGATTGACTGAAATGACAGACGAAGAACTTATGAAGTTTGTTGCCCTCGACCCGTTAAAAGCAGTTAGAGGGATTTAATAAAATGTGGGAAGAGTATCCAAGAAGAATAAAAGTGGCTGAGTTAGCATCTCTTGCTAAAAAAAGAGCGCTTCAAATTTCTAAAAAAGAAGGTAGGAAATTGAATCCTGCAAAATCAAAGGGACGTAAAATTGCCAAGAGTTTTTGGGGTTTTGCATGGTGTCAACATCTTGAGAAATATGTAGACTCGGAGTTCCGACTTCCAAGAGGTCGCAGTTACATCAAAAATGACTGTGTTCTAGACTTAAAGATCTCGCAAGGCAAAATACAAGCAATTGTATCTGGGTCCGAGGTTTATGAATTGAGTATTCTTGTGGATCCCTTGGAGGAGTCCTTATGGGAATCACTGAAAGAAAAATGCAGTGGTTGTATTGATTCAACGATCGATTTATTGGCTGGAAAAATTTCTGAGGAAGTTATGGTAAATGTAACGGATCCGTCTAAAGGCCTATTTCCTCAAAATGGAGAGATTCATATGAATTGTAACTGCCCAGATTGGTCAGATATGTGTAAACACGTTGCAGCCGCTTTATACGGAGTCGGAACTCGATTGGATGAGGACCCTTCCCTACTCTTTTTGTTGCGGGGTGTTTCGGCAGAAGATTTGGTTAAAAATTCTATGAAATCAATCTTTGAGAATTTAGGAGAGGATGCAGAATTAGAGGGTGAAAATTTAGAAAATCTTTTTGATGTAGAATTTGCTTCGGAGACTGAGGAGAAACAATCTGCTGATTTCCATAAACCCGCAACCAAAGAGGCAGAAGAGAAAAAAAAGCGTGTGACAATAAAAAATAAGCCTAAAAGTAAAACACCCACAAAGAAGAATCTCTGAAAAAAAAGGATTAAAATAAAAAGAAATTACTTTGAATGCTATAAAAACAGGTTTAATTATAAAGTTATAAATTTAATAAAATGAATAAATAAAAATAAGATATTTAATAAAAAACCTGAAAAAATAATAAAAAATGTAGACAT
>CAJWYM010000089.1 GCA_913049555.1 uncultured Opitutia bacterium | reverse complement strand
CCCGGAACTTTGACTGTTGAGGCGAAAAGCATTGTAGATGTTACCGCTGATATCAGAGGAATGGTTTTTGAAAGTTTTATTGACGTTGGGGTTTCCGTTAAAAAAGACGATATCCTTCTTAAATTGGACGACAAGCTGACACTGATTGAAACGGAAAAATTAAAAGTCAGAGAAGAAGCCATTCGAAAAAAATTAGAGTTGCCATCGGCCTTGATTTACAGACTTCAGACTATGGAGGAAGATTTAGCAAATCATGAAAGGCAATACCGAGAGGGAAATTTGTCCGAATTAGAGATGCGAAGACATAGACGAGAGTACGACCAACTGAACGACTCGATTCTTAGAGAAAAGATTTCCAATAAAGAAACTTTAGATAACATAAAGATCAATTTAAAAGAATTAGATTTACAATTAAAACGCTCCACTATCAAAGCACCGGTCTCTGGTACGATTACAGAAGTTTTTGCCCAAGAGGGTGAGATTATAAGTCATGGGGCCGTTATTTGTGAATTAATCAGTGAAGAATTACGAATTGAGGGGAGAATCAGTGAGGAAGATTATGATGGAGTCGCTGTTGGACAAAAGGCTTCTATCCGTTTTCTTGCCATCAATCAAATAGTTTCTGGAAGTGTGAAGCAGGTATTACCGACTGCAGATCCGGACACTCAACAATATCCAGTATTTTTAGAAGTGGACATCGAGCAAGAAAAATTAGTTCCAGGTCTCACGGGAGAAATGAGCATAGTGAAAGCGGAACGAGAAAATGCTTTGATTATACCTAGAAGATCTTTAATTGGAAGGAATCATGTTTTTACAGTCAAAGAGGGAACTGTTCAACTTAGAAGTGTAAAAACCGGATTTTTAGGGTTGAAGCAAGCTGAAATCCTATCCGGATTGACCGATGGAGAAATCGTAATTTTGGAGGACTTGGATTTATTTAAAGATGGAGATTCGGTTCGAATTTCTACTTTAAGCGATGATTCTTAATTCAGAATATTTTATTTGAACAATAACTTAAAGATAGCTTGGAGGTTTCTTTTCTCCCGGAAAAAATCGATGGCAATGACCTTGTCTGGAATTGTTTTTGGGGTGGGTTTCTTTATCATAACCCAAGCTCAAACTAGTGGGTTTGAAAGATTTTTCATTAGAACCATCTTAGGGGTTAATGGTGCGATGCGAATCCAAGACAAACTTCAAGATACCATGAGAAGTATGGATGCTGCTGGGCCCAATGGCGGGTCTGGGTTTCAGGTGAAGGTGACTGACGGTAAAAAATACATTTCAGGCGTTCCTTACCCTCAAGAAATTTCAAATGCTGCTAAAAAATTCAATGAAGTTTTGGGAGTCTCTGAAGTGGTTCAGGGGAGTGCTCGAATCTTTGGTAATTTTCGGGAGATGGATTGTAAACCTTATGGTATCAGGCTAGAGGATCACGTAGGAGTTTCTGACTTAAGCAATCAAATTGTCTTGGGTGAATTGAAGGATTTTAGACAAAAAAGATTTGGTGTTTTATTGGGACGTCCACTGGCTAAAAAGTTAGGTGTGAGTGTTGAGGACCCGATCACTCTCCAAGCCTCAGGAGCTACTATGCCATTCCGGGTATCTGCGATTTACGAGACAGGGATTGAGCAAATTGACAGGGCTCGGATCTTCATTCATCTACCTGCTGCACGGTCTTTATTTAAAAGACCCTATGGAGCCTCATTTATTCAGATTAACTTGACGGACCCTTATCGAGCCAAAGATATTTCACCGCACATGACTGAAGTCTTACAACACCATGTAGCTTCTTGGCAAGAGCGAGAGAGGAGTTGGCTGGAGGTATTTAAAGTGTTAAAGATTTCAGCAGGGGTCACTGTTTCCATTATTATTTTCATTTCAGGTCTCGGTATGTTTAGTACTTTGGCAATTACGGTGATGGAAAAAACTAAAGACATCGCAATTTTAAGGTCAATTGGTTATACGCAATCTGATATTTCTCAAATTTTTTTATTGCAAGGTTTGACCGTTTTAGTGGTGGGTGTTATTGCAGGGTGGATTTTTGCCGCTAGTGTCACACTGGGTGTGACAAAAATACCTATCAGGATTCGGGGTATCTTTTCGACGGATTCATTCGTTGTGGAGTGGTCCATCTGGCATTACATCGTTTCAGGTTTGATTGCGGGTGTGGTCGTTTTATTGGCTAGTTGGTTTCCTGCTAGAAGAGCTGCAAAAGTAGAGCCTGCGGATATCATTCGAGGAACAGGAGGTTGATATGCCATCTCTAAAACCAACTTTGCAAGCGAAGGGAATTCAAAAATTCTTGGGCAGTGATTTAAATTCAGTTCACGTTTTAAGGGGAGTCGATTTAGAATTAATGCCAGGCCACTCTTACTCTATTGTCGGGCCATCCGGTTGTGGGAAAAGCACGTTGCTCTATTTACTTGGGCTTTTAGATAGACAGAATGAGGGGGAAATTGTAATCGGAGGTCGTTCTGCGACTCATGCATCTGAGGTAGAGCGCACTGAAATTAGAAATATGCATATTGGTTTTGTTTTTCAGTTTCATTTTTTACTCGCTGAATTTACTGCAGCAGAAAATGTGATGCTCCCAATGAGCAAACTTGGGAAAAGATCCCCAGAGGAAATGAGAGAGATTGCATTTCAATTATTGTCAGAGGTGGGTTTGGGGAATAAAGTGAACCGTTTGGCAACTCAATTATCGGGGGGGGAGCAGCAAAGAGTTGCAGTCGCCAGAGCCTTGGCGAACCAACCCTCTATTATATTGGCAGACGAGCCCACTGGAAATTTAGATGTCAATAATTCGAATGTTGTCTTTGAATTGCTTTGTCGTTTGGCAAGACAACACGGTCAGTCTGTATTGATGGTGACCCACAATCCTGATTTAGCAAAAAGAACCGATTTTGTTTTGCCTATGAAAGACGGCTTGTTTGTTGAGGACGAAAAATCTTGACTAATCAGCTCCATAATCAATGCTGTTGTTTTGGATTATTATAAACTCAATTGTGTTATAAATTAAATATCATACCTGTGTCACAAAAAACTTTATCAGAAACAGATCTTAAATCTTTAAAAGATGCATTGAAGCGCTGTCCGGAAGGTACTTTTGATGCTGCTGTCAAATTTAGAACTTCAGGGGACATGGATCAAGTTCCCAAAATTGTAATGGGTATTGTTGAGAGATATGTAGAGCCGGAGCAGCAAGATTTACTCAAGAACAAGGATCGTTTTGCTTTGGATTTGGTTGAAGATTTAGGAATTGATTCTTTGACTATGATGGAGATCGTCATTCTAGTTGAGGAATGCACGGACATTTCTTTTCAGAATGAGGAGTTGCGAGATTTAAAAACTCTAGGAGATGTTCATGAGTTTATGACCAAAACAATCAAAAGTTGAGTCCCCTTTTTCCTAATTTTACCAGCGACGCTTCTACTCGGAATTCAATCGATGAGATGCCTCATCGTTTTCCATTTTTGTTTATTGATGAAGCTCAAGTTTTGAATGATTCTGTGCATGCGGTTTACAAAATCAAAGGAGACGAAAATTTTCTTAAAGGTCATTTCAAAGACAACCCAGTTTTTCCAGCTTCTATTATGATTGAGGCTCTAGGTCAGCTCGGGGTACTTTTTCTTGTTGCCTCTCAGTCAAATCAAATTATAGAACCGGTCGATCCTAATTCCATCTACTTCACCTCTTGTGACGGAATTAAATGTTTTAGGGTTTGTAAACCTGGGGATACTTTACAACTCACGGTCCATTTGAAACGAATTAGAAAGCCTCTTGCCGTTTTTGAGGGTAAGATATCGGTCAACGACGTCAAAACTGCTAAAGCAGAATCCATCACTCTACTTTTTGATTCAAAACACTGATTTTTAGCTAATTCAGTGTCTGACATTGAGGAGCTTAATCACTTTTAAGCCCAATTAATAACCGCTTACACTTCTATAACTCTACCGTCTTTCCACAACTGTTCCAAATTGTAGAAACTTCTTTTTTCTTCAGAGAATAAGTGAACAACAAAATCGAATAGATCAATCAGTTGCCAACCACTGTTCAGGGTATTTGATTTACCGTGTTTCAGCTCCAAAGCATCTTCTACTGATTTTTTCATCGCTCTAAGTTGAGCTTCTGACTTACCATCCGCAATTATAAAATAAGAAGCTATGGAAGCGTCGTTAGGCATTTGTAATACAACTATATTTTCTCCTTTTTTATCTTCAATGGCCTCACAGCAAATTTTGATTTGTTGCAAGATCGCTTCATTCTTTTTTTGTGTATCAATTGACATATTCTTTAAAAGATAGACGCACTGTTGTTATCAAGCAAGGGTAACATTTCTCCTCGTTTAAAAATTGAAACTTGACTGGTGCTACTACTTATAACAATTGAAATACAATTGGTAGCTATAGAGATCGCAGATGCAGCTGCATGTCTGGAACCATAACCACTCGGCAGGTTGTGCTTGTAGTCAGGGGCATGAATGAGGCTTCCAGCACTCTCTATTACACCGGATCCTGAGATTATAAAAGCACCATCAATACTAGCAAGTTCTTTAACCGTTTCATCCATAAAAGGATTTAGTATATTTCTATCTTCTTCTTTGTATCCATAAAAAGGATTTAATATAAGCGGCTTTGCAAAATTTTTCACTTTATCAGAGTCGCCTAAAACAAAAAGCGCACCTACAGGTTTTCCCTCTCTCCCCTGAAAAGCCAGCTCTGTTGCAGCTGCAATCACTCGTTCTAAGACTTCAGGTCTAATTCCTGTGGGTAGAAGAGAATTCTTGTTTTGGCTGATAATTGAGCTAAATTCATGCTCGATATCAATGATAACAATGGAATCAAATTGGTTGCTTTGTGGGATGCCTCCAATACAACAAATTCTTTCGTTGTTTTTAAAGATTCCACGAGTCAGTCCAATAAGAACTGCACTTTTGAGTTGAGAAAGTCTATTATTATTGAAGGCTCGAACAGAAAGAATGGTTCTTTCTGAGTTTTTATTTGCAGTATTTGCTCTACTGAAAGATTGAGTTATAAATACTGTATTCAGCCCTGATATTAATACTTCTGGTTCCACTCCTCCAGCAAATGTATCTTCAAAAATAAGAACAGAGGAGCAGCGAGCGCCTCTTGCTATTTTTTCTGCTTCTTTTAGTATCAGGCGGTTTAAACGAGTGCTCTGCCTTGTTAATTTGCAAGTTTCATC
>CAJWYM010000088.1 GCA_913049555.1 uncultured Opitutia bacterium | reverse complement strand
TGATTTATCTACACGTGATGCAGGACAAGAATACGGCACCGAGCCCGATCGATTTATGGATGCAAAAATGATCTCGATTCTTCTTTAAATGGGTTTTAACAAGTGCCTGTTTTGGTTTTAAATGGATTTTGTAAAACGGAACACTTCGCAGATGAGTCTCTGGCTAGAGGCTCAATTGTCATTGATAGAGTCGCCTTCTATATCTCCTTGAATTTTTTTGAATAATTTTAGCTTTGTGGCGTCTTCTTCTAACATTTTGGCAAAAAGGTTAAATCTGTAGTTGACGCAAGTTGTGGATAGGATCTTTTGCTTGTCTTCAATGCTGGAACAGGATGCATAGGCACTGAGGTCGATAAATGCACTTGGGTCATCAATTTGATTTAAAAAATTGATCACTTCGTTGGGAATAGTTGCTCCTAATTTTATCTTATTTTTAATGAGTGAAATGATTTGAGGTTTCACTCCTTTTTCAAAATCATGGAGTTCTATGTTGTCTTGTTTGTCATCCACAAGCAGTTGGATTTGCTCTTTTCTGAAAGGAATGATACTTGCGGTTCCGGTAAATTGTATACGACTCAAGCCTTGAACAATTATGTGGGCAGATCCGTCTGGATGGCGGTTACAGGCTCGAATAATACCTAGGCCGGCAATTTTAAAAGGGGGTTCTTCTCCTTCAAGTTCTTTTTCAAGCTCTTCGTCTAATGTTCCAATTGCCATGAGGCGGTTGGAGTGGAGGAGTTCATCTAACATCTGCTTGAACCGATCTTCAAAAATGTAGAGTGGAACCATTGCTCTTGGAAACAGTATGGTGTTCTTGAGCGTCATTACTGGTACTTCTGTGGGTACCTCTTCTATGTCTTCATTCATCCTGTATACAATGTCGCACTTGCTCATTCATTTTGCAAGCTCAGGAGACAAAATGATAAAATTGAATTGCACCCGTATTTCTGATTAGAATTGGATTTCGAACTCCACTCATTCGACTGTAATGATTTATGAAAACCTTCACGGAACTTATAGGTTCCGTTTCTTTATTTAATAACTCATTTCATGCGATTCAGTTGCTAGAGCATTGAATTGCTTGGTATGTCCTGGGAGTGAAATCGTATCCAATTCTATGGTTGTTTTATAGTCGATAAAATTGATGAGTATTTCGGTAGCTGATTTGTGAGAATTTATTGAGATCCATTTTGAATAATTCGGCACAAAAATGGGCTATGTAATGGGTGTATGCAGGTTGATTTCGTTTTCCTCGATAGGGAACTGGCGAAAGATAGGGGGCATCGGTCTCAATCATGATTTTTTCAACCCCTTGTTGTAAGGCTGCTTCTCGAACATTTTGGGCGTTCTTATAAGTGATTATTCCTGTGAATGAGGCTCTACCGCCTAAGCGATTGAGAATTTCTACTTCTTCAGGACCTTCGGAAAAACAGTGAAACACAACTCGTTGCCAACGAACTTTAGATTCGTTTATCATCTCAATACAGTCATGAAATGCATTGCGAGAGTGGACTACGATGGGACAGTCTAATTCATAGGCGATGCGGAGTTGCTCTTTGAATGCTTTTTTTTGTCTTTGTAGGATGGTTTGTTTTTCAGATTCCTCTTTTGGCAAATGAAAATAATCGAGGCCAATCTCTCCAAGAGCACAGGGCTTTTTTGGGGAAAGAAAGTATGAAAAGATCTGTTCTGTTTTCTCCAAATAATCTTCTCCTACAGAGGTTGGATGCAAACCAACCGTGTAAGAAATGTATTCTGGATGAATCGCTGCCATCTGTTGATAGATCTCCCAATCTTCTGCGTTTGTCCCTACTGTAATCAGCTTTGTTACTGACAGTTCTTGGCAGAGTTTTAGGGTGTTTTCTAATTCATTTGCCTCTTGGTAAGAATCTAAATGGCAATGACTGTCAATGAGCGATGGATTCATTTTCTAAATATCCGTAGATTTGAATTTTATATTTTTTGGCAGTCTTTAAAACCGTTTTTTTATCTAGTATGATCGTTCGATTGGCTTCAAGAGCCGCCGATTTAATTCCTGCTTCTTTAAGAACCTCTAGAGTTTTCATTCCAAAAACAGGTACATCAAAACGATAGTCTTGATTTCTTTTCACAGTTTTTACAAAGATCATCTTTTGGTCGCATAGTTTACCGGCTCTTTGAATCATTTCGTTGGTTCCTTCAAATCCTTCAACGGCGATTACTGTTCCTTTACGAACAACGACTCCTTGTCCAATATCTAATTTCGCAATTTCTTTAGCTATGCGAATTCCGTGAGAAAGTGAATGCAGATCTTCGTTGAATTTACCCCCAGTCATAACTCCGTGTGAGGCCATGTCTTCCTCCATAAAAGATCTTGCGTCTAGAAGTTGGACGCCTATTTTCTGCATTTCATCGCCTATGGCACCAAATATAGATTCTGCATTTTTTTCTTTAAGACTATTGAGGACTCGAATTGCTTTTAAATCTGGGTGGAGACCTCGGAACAGTTTACTTGGGGTCACTTGCCCGGCCATAATGGCTGTATTGACTTCTAGAGAAGCTAGACTTTTTAGCATTTTACCGAGTTGACCCACTTTTATAGAATAATGGTCTTTTTTTTCGAATTGATCGATTAAAGAGGGTTCGGTTTCTCCTTTGAAAGAAATCAATGAAAGGGGGACGCCTGCTTTTTTGATGCGGTCCGCAATTAAGATGGGATAGTTGTCTCTACCAGCAATCAATGCGATTTTTTTATTGGTATTAAAATTGTCTGGTAAAAATTGGGAGAGATTATTCACAGGTGAATTGTTTTCTTAAGTTTTTCAAGAATTCTTTTTGTGTTGTGTATGGATATTTCCCTTCAATGATGGGGTCCATTTTGGGAAATGGAATAGCCACCTTTTAAGTGAATTCCTTTTTAACAACTTTGATTTGCAAGTAGAAGGCTAGAAAATCGTTATGCAGAGACCTTTGGATTCATAGAGTAGGTGCCTATATATTCACATTGGCCTAGGACTTTGCCTTTCATTGCTTCAATGGCTTGCTCAGCGGTGAAATTATTGGAAATTCCAAGGCTCTTTTCACTCAGAGCATAGAGGGTAAAATAATATCGGTGAGCAATAGAATCATTCCATGGAGGGCAGGGCCCGTCGTAAGCTCCATAGATCCCTTCCATATCTTTATCCCCTGCGAACCAGTGAGTGTAGTCGTTTTGACCATGAAGACCTACTTTTGAAGCGGCGCAGGGTTTTCCTCTTGGAGTCACTCCCTCAGAGCCTATGGCCTCTGGGAGCTCTGATAATTCAGATGGAATATCGATTAGGACCCAGTGGTGAAATGGAACTCGAGCCAAAGATGCTGGAACTGTTCGACCTTCTTGGTTGACGTCTTCCGCTGAGGAGGGAACATCTGGGTCATGACAGATCAGGGCAAAGGACTGGGTCTTAGCTGGAGGATTTTCCCAAGTGATTCTTGGGCTGATATTGTCGCTGGTTGCAAAGGGTTCGTCTTTTCCGGGTTGTCCAAAAGCATACTTTGCTGGGATCGCAGTCTTGTGCTTCCATCCGTCTATTTTAATTTTAAATATATGACTCATAGTGGTTTGTGTATATTTTTAGAATTTTTGGGTTGTGAGGGAATTGAATATAAGAACCGTTGAAGGACCTTTGTTAAAATGGATTTAAAAATCGAACGTATTTCTAACTTATCAAAGGCTATGTAAAAACGGAAACATAAATTTTTACCTTGAAGAAGTAGAAAGCCATAGTCATCCTTTTCAATAGTGATTTACGTTAAAAATGAAGCATAATAAAGAATTCTTAAAGCGTATTTTTGAGACGATCGAATTGAGCTCATTGCGAATGACTCAAAAAAGAGAAAGAATTTTGGAATCGCTGCTGGCCTTGGATAGGCCGGTCTCTGCCTCGGCTTTAAGAGATCTAGCCGGTTTGCCTGAGACGGATCTTGTAACCGTTTACAGAACCTTGGAAGCTTTTGAGGGAATTGGTATTATCCAGAAGATCCCTTTGGAGGAGATGGGTTGCTTGTATGAACTAACGGAGACGAATGACCATTACCATCATTTTGTATGCAGGGAGTGTCATCGCACGGAGCGACTGGATCTGTGTCTTGAGGATGAATTGGGGGCCCGAGCAGAAAAATTAGGTTTTACGGAAGTCTCTCATTTGATGGAGGTATATGGAGTTTGTGGAGAATGTAAGCCCGAAACGGATTGATTCTTTAGATTCTTTGAGATTTTTGGGAAATATTAATAAAGCTTTTGATTAATGGGCTGATGGCTCTTTCGAAATCCATTCGGGAAAGGGATCCTGTTTTGTTAAATGGTTCCATTTTCCTGGATCTTTTTGCATCTCTTCCTTTGTGAGTAGACATGCCTCTAGGCATTCTGTTAAAAATGGGGGATCCATTTCGTCTTTATAACCAATTATGACTAGTTCTTGTCTTCGATCTCCAAAGGGTTCCTCCCAGTTGAGTTGCATAGAGGCAATTTCTTCTGGATCATCAGGCCAAAAATCTTCAGGGACAGCGGCAAACCATTTGCCTGCAAGTTGAACATCTGATTGAGCACCGGCTCTTGAAAATAGGCCTACAAAGTCCATTCGGGTAGCTAGCCAAAAAAAGCCTTTCGATCTAATGACTCCTGGCCAATCTTTGGACATCCATTTCCACAATCGTTTTGGATGAAAAGGACGTCTGGCTCTGAAGACAAAGCTACAGATTCCATATACCTCGGTTTCCGGCAATGGATCTTGTTGGATTTTTTTTAACCAATCCGGCTCTTGTTCTGCAAAGGCTGCATTGAAAAGGCCTGTATCTAATATTTTGTGAGGATCTAAGGATCCAAAACTACATAAAATTAATTCTGCTTGGCTGTTGATTGCTTTGATCGCTGAAACAATCCTTGATAATTTAGAATCCTCCAAGGTGTCTATTTTATTAAGGACAATCACATTGGCAAATTCTATTTGGTCCATCATCAAGTCAACAATCGTTCGTTCGTCCTCTGAGTCCACTTCATGTTTGCGATCTTTTAGCTTCTCAGGGGAGCCAAAATCATTCTCAAAGTTGGCCGCATCGACAACGGTCACAAGAGTATCCAAGCGGGCAACATCCTCTAAGCTAAAATCATCATCGTCTCGATAGAAAAAAGTCTCGGCTACGGGCATAGGTTCTGAGACTCCTGTGGACTCAATGAGCAAATAATCAAATCGGTTCTCTTTGGAGACCCTTTTTACCTCTTCAAGCAAGTCATCGCGTAGAGTGCAGCAAATACAGCCATTACTCATCTCTATAAGTTTTTCTTCTTTACGACTGATTTCTGCACCTCCTCCTTGAATGATTTGGGAGTCAATATTAACTTCACTAATATCATTCACGATTACAGCTACTTTAAGTCCCAATCGGTTGTTTAAAATATGATTGAGTAAAGTTGTTTTGCCAGCTCCTAAAAATCCTGAAAGAACTGTTACAGGAAGTTTTTTATTTAAATTTTTCATAAGTTTATTCTATGTAAAATAAAGACCCTCCCCACGCTATGGATAAGGAAAAGAGAATCGCGAAACCTGCCTGGCGCAAAACCATTTTAATTGCAAAATGAATTTTCATTTCTTTCACAACTGTGAAGACTGTGACTAAGCAAGGCAGAAGCACTCCTGCTAGATAGACTGCGGTTAGAACCTGAACAGGAGTATCTAAGGGTGCTTTGAGAGCATTCCAATTGCTGTCTAACAAGCCGACAGCAAGGCCGTCTTTCCTTACAGAGCCTAAAACTACTGAGAGAGCGGATTCTGGGGGAAGATTAAACAATTCCATAACGGGAGCTAAGAAGCCGGACATCCAATTTAAAATCCCTAGCAGTTGGAGTGAACCCGCAAAAATGCAAATAAATACGAAAACAGGCAATGCCAAACCTATGAAATCTCGGAGACTTTGGACCGATTCTCCAAAAACCGTCTTCCAGTTAGGAAATTGCAAAGGAATGAGCGATTGGGTTTGGATCGTATTTTTGTAAGATTTGATGGAGCGCGGGCTTGTGATTCGTAGATAAATCAATGTCGTCGTGGCCAGAACTAGCAGATAGACAGATCCAAGCCAAACAAAACCAGCTGCCGAAAAAACAGCCAAGGTGGCTGGGAGTTGATAAGAGCAGGCAGAGC
>CAJWYM010000087.1 GCA_913049555.1 uncultured Opitutia bacterium | reverse complement strand
GGAGTAACCGGTTCAGGGAAAACTTTTTCTGTTGCCAATTTAATACAGAAAGTTCAAAAACCAACGCTTATATTATCCCATAATAAAACATTAGCTGCTCAATTATTTTCTGAATTCAAAAGCTTTTTCCCAAATAATGCAGTTGAGTATTTTGTGAGTTATTATGACTACTATCAACCCGAAGCTTATATCCCACAGACAGACACTTACATAGAAAAAGATTCTGCAATCAACGAGGAAATTGAACGTAGAAGGATTGCAACAACCAGTTCACTCATCACTCGGAGTGATGTCATCGTCGTCGCCAGTATCTCTTGTATCTATGGTCTGGGGTCTCCGGAGGATTTCAAAGAAATGATGATACCCATCCAAGTAGATCAAGAGCTTAGCCGAGATCACTTTCTCGAACGTTTGGTAGAAAACCAGTATGAAAGAAATGATGTAGAACTTAAAAATGGAGTTTTCAGAGTTCGTGGGGATGTAGTAGATATATTTCCTGCTTATATGGAGGCTGCAATCCGTGTTGAATTTTGGGGAGATATGATTGAAAGCATCAGAGAAATGGATCCTTTGACTGGAGATTTAGGAAAAACTTATCAGCAATTTGATCTGTATCCTGCAACCCAATTTATTACACCGAGAGACAAAACATTAAAAGCAATGAAAGCAATTCGATCAGAATTGGAGGACCGCGTGGACCACTTCGAAAAAGAAAATTTACTGATTGAGGCTCAACGCATCCGAATGAGAACTGAATATGACTTGGATATGCTCAATGAAGTTGGATTTTGTTCTGGGATTGAAAATTATTCGATGCATATGAGTGGCCGAAAAAAAGAAGAACGACCTTGGTGTTTGCTTGATTTTTTTCCGGATGATTACATGGTTGTCATTGACGAAAGTCATGTCACCTACCCTCAAATTCGAGGGATGTACAAGGGAGATTTTTCAAGAAAAAGTAAATTGGTGGATTTTGGATTTCGATTGCCCTCAGCTTTAGCAAATCGCCCGCTTCGACCTGAAGAATTTGAACAGATTACAAAACAAATTGTTTTTGTATCCGCAACACCAGCAAAGACAGAAATCGAGCTCTCAAAAGTAATTGCTGAGCAAGTGATCCGTCCCACTGGATTACTGGATCCTGAGATGGAAATTCGTCCTTTAAGGGGACAAGTCGATGATTTAAGAGGGGAAATTGAAAAAAGCGTTGAACAGGGAGACCGAATTTTGGTGACCACACTAACCAAACGAATGTCGGAAGATTTGTCCGAATTTTTAAGAGAATCTGGAGTCCGAGTTGAATACCTTCATTCGGATATCAATGCAATCGAAAGGGTCGAAATATTAAGAAATTTACGAAAAGGGGAGTTTGACGTTTTGGTAGGTATTAATTTATTAAGAGAGGGACTTGATTTACCAGAAGTTGGATTGGTTGCCATACTAGATGCTGATAAAGAGGGCTTTTTAAGAAGTGCTACCAGTCTGATTCAGACTGCAGGCAGAGCAGCTCGTCATGAAAAAGGTCGAGTCGTTTTTTATGCTGATATTCTAACAAAATCTTTAGAGGAGACCATCCGTGTTTGCTCGGACAGGAGAGAACGACAATCAGACTATAATAAAGAACATGGAATCATTCCACGAGGGGTAAAACGAATGATTGATGACAGTTTACACTATGGAGATTTAGAAGAAAAAAACAAAGAAGAGAATAGCCTTCAAGTCTTGGAGGATCAGGAAGACGTTGCCTCAGTAATCTCTAGTTTGGAGGAGGAAATGTTGGAGGCTGCCAGAAAAATGGAATTCGAAAAAGCCGCCTTGATTCGGGATCAAATTGCAATTCTTAAAAAAGAGCAACCAAAAGGGAAAAAGAAAAAAGCCAACTATAAAAAAAGAAGAAAATAGAGATTTAAAATCTAGAGGAACGGTCAATCAGTTTTTTACTTTACTTATCAGAGAATAAAGAATTTAGACTTAGATGCTTTCTTTCTTTTCAACATATTTCCTAAATCTAGACTTTTTTAGTATTTTGAGCTTTTCCTCATTTGTTCTCCCTGCCCATCCTATAATTTCAATCCTCGCTCGATGGCATCCAACACAAACATCTCTGCTATTCAAATAACATTTATTTATGCATGGACTTTTAATAGTTCCAATCTCTTTGAGTGGGTTCAATGTTCTATGATTTAAAATATTTTACAAGGTCGACCCTGTCGTGCTAATGTTATAATGTTTTCTGTATCTAATAATTTAATTTAAAACAACGCTCTTTAAATCCAAACTTATTGAGAAAACCTGTTGGTTTCCAGCATTCAGTTAGAATTAGGGAGTATTGCATTTTTAAAATAACAAGAATCTACAAAATTATGTTCCAACCTTCCGAAAAAATATTAGAAAAGTACGCAAGTGTGTTGATTCATTTTGCTCTGGGCGGCGGAATCGGTGTTCAAAAAGGTCAAAGCGTTTTACTGCAAGTTCCTGAATGCGCAAAACCCATGTTAGTTGCCCTTAGGAGAGCGGTCATGAAAGCTGAGGCTCATGCAATTGTTCAATTAATCCCTGACGATATGACTCGAGAGTTTTTTGAAATAGGCAATCAGGAACAAATTTCTTATTTCCCTGAGAAATATATGAAAGGGATCGTGGATTCAATGGATCATTCGGTTTACATATTAGCAGAAACAAATAAGCAAGAATTAAGCGGGGTCGATCCCTCCAAAATTATGGCTTTTCAAAAAGCTCGCAAACCCTATATGGAATGGAGAAATATCAAGGAATGCGCCGGTAAATATACTTGGACACTGGGTATGTATGGAACTCAAGCAATGGCTGATGAAGTAGGCCTAAGTCTCGAAGAATACTGGGATGAAATCATCAAAGCTTGTTATTTGGATGAAGACGATCCTGTTCAAAAATGGAAAGAGTTGTCTGCACAAATCGATACATTTAAAGGCAAGTTAGATGCACTTCGCATTGAAAAACTAAATATAATTGCAGAAGGAACAGATCTTTGGATTCAACTTGGAGAAAATCGTCGATGGTTAGGGGGCTCTGGTCGGAATATACCAAGCTTTGAGTTGTTTATCTCACCGGACTGGAGAGGGACAAAAGGGCATATTCAATTTACAGAACCCCTCTACCGTTATGGAACGATTATAAAAGATGCTTATTTAAAGTTTGAGGAAGGAGTTGTTGTAAAAGCAACAGCCTCTGAAAATGAGAGCATGTTGAAAGAGATGATTGCTGCTGAAAATGCGGATAAGGTAGGCGAATTTTCCTTAACCGATTCCAGATTCTCAAGAATTACAAAGTTCATGGGTGAAACCTTGTATGATGAAAATGTTGGTGGCCAAAATGGGAACACCCACATCGCTGTTGGTTCTGCGTATAAAGATTCTTACACTGGAGACCCATCAAAAATCAGTAAAAATGAGTGGGTTAAAATGGGCTACAACGAGAGCGTTGTTCATACGGATATCGTTGCAACTTCGAATCGAACTGTGACAGCCACTCTAAAAGACGGATCCGAATTAGTTATTTACAAAGATGGACAGTTCCAGCTGTGAACAAGCTACGGATATAATTAGCAGGATTGTCAATGAGAAGTGCTTACAATCCTAAAAGTCCAATAGGCCTTCTTGGATTCTTCTACATCTTCTAAATTACTACAAACATAAGGTTTTAAATTCCAATCCCCTAATATTTTTAGAATTTAACCTAGATTGTGCTTTAGAAAATAAGAATCGAGCAAAGTTTTTGTGAGGATTTCAGTTTTCATAGATCGAATTGAAAAGTGATTTTTAACATTGATTATGAGGGTATTGAATCTTCTCCCCATTCCAATGGACTTTGTATTTACCAAAGACTTCAAGACTCTTATAATCCAAAACGATCTTTATTCGCTTTGGAGATTTTATAGAGAGGGAAAGGCATTTTCCAATTTTAGACCATTCTATTTCTAGAGGCCCATGGGGAGTTGGTAAAGCCGCTCGCCTCGTATTCAGACCCTTTATAATAGGATATCGAATTCGAAGCTTCATCATTCCAGGTTTTAGAACTTCAATTCCTAAAACAAACTCTTGAATCAATGCGGGAGGAAATGCGCTCTCCGTTTGAGCGTCACTTCTTCCATGATTCAACAATTGAAAATTCCCGCTTCGACCAGTAGCATTCAGCCACCATTCCTCCCAAAGAGTCCCATTTTCTCCTAAATCTAGCATATGTGAAAAACGTTTTTTAAATAATTCTAAGGACTCCCAGATCTTTTCTTGCTGACAAAGCCCTTTATGAAGATAATAGGACATAGCCGGGGTCACCATAAATAATTCGGAATCCTTCCTTTGAACAAATTCTTCTTTTTCATATTTTGATAGAGAATTGGAAATAGAATCCAAGCGTTTGAAGTCTCCTATTTCCAAAGTGAGTGCCATCGCATTCGCATGTTCACTGTATTCTTTGGATTGCTGACCCAAGTAGACACAATCTACATAAAAACCTTTTTCCTTATTAAAAAACTTTGACCCTAATTCATTGCGAAACTTTTTAGAAATCAAACGCATTTTATCAATATCAGAAGAAGGAAAATTCAAATGCTTCAATACCTCCATAAGAGATTCTACCCCCATTAGAAAATGCGCATTTAAACAAAAATTAGAACCTCTTCGGTCGTTTCTCGCATGATCCAACCAATAAGGATAGGGCGGATTTTCTATAATACCGTCGGGAGAGCAAAAAGTTAGGAACAATTCTATTAATTTTAAGGCTGATGGAACTAAGGATGAAACGGTTTCAGAATCTCCGGAGTAAAACAAATACTGCTTCAAACCTTTCAACCAAAAACAATTAGAATCTAAGATCACCATAAAATCATCTCCATGTCTAGGTGCGTATGCAGGCATAGTTCCATCCGCAAGTTGCTCTTGAGCAATTTGAGTTAAATAACGTCTCTGCAAATAGGTATCTCCAAAAGTAGGATAATTACCTAAACAAGCATAATAGGCGGTCTGGGCATATTGCCTGCGCTCTCTGTAATTATCGGTGTATGCGTCTATGGTGCAGGATTTTATAGTTTTTTGAGCAGCAGTCCAAAATAGTTCCAATTTGGAATCATCAGGAATGGAAAGAGAAGATTCTTCTGTAAAAGGATAGGTATGAGACTGAATGCCAACTTCTTGTAACTTAGCAACCCCTTCTAAACGACGAAATACAATTGCGAGCCAGCGGATGGGCTTAATGTAGAAAGATTTCCAAGAATCTTCATTTCCTGAACATCGAATCCGGTCCACTAAAAATGCGTCTACATTGTTGGATCGAAGTTCCCCGTTTAGAAGATAAGGACTTGCGATCACCTCTACAATTGTATCTCTAGGAGCGAGAACTTTAATCTGAGGTTTTGCATTGTAAAAGTGGCCAAAATCAAAAACATAGGCTTGACCAGATTTATTTGTGTTGAGTGCTTTAAAAATCCCCCCACTTCTTTTAGGTGAATCCATAATCGGTATGGAAACAATCGGATCTATGGTCTCCCAGAGATCTAACTCAAAATCTATCTCGTTTATGAGTGGATTCCAAACTGGGGCAGAGGCTGCGATATAATTTTCCTGAATGTATGGAATATCACGCGCTACAAACTGAGTCCAAGGCGGAATCTTGTGAGTGGGACTGTCATTGTTCTGAGGACAAGGCCATCCAAGCTCTCGAGCTAAAACTTTAGCTGGACACCAATCTTTTGCATCGCAATCCAAGAACTCCCACCTTAGATCCTTGTTAAAATCGATCCGGTCTAATAAATCATCATTGAATCTCGATGAGTAAGGAGAACAACGGGACCAAGAAGGATCTTCACAAATGCTCCAACTGGAGTCCGTCTGCACAGACAATTCCTGCAAATTAAGTTCTAGAAGGAGTCCCCCTTTAGATTGCAAATAGTAAGAGGACGTTCCTTTCTGGTGGTGGACACGAACTGCTATCAAATTGGTACCTACTTTTAAAGCAGATGCAATATCAAATCGATCGTAAGATTGATGATGCGAGGCACACCGGGCCGGTCCTGAGGATACATATTGCTCGTTTATATAAAGCTCATACCTCGAGGATGCAGTGATCGTTAGCATGCAACTCTCAGGAAGATTTTTAATCTTAAATAATTTCCTAACCAAAGCCATACAACTAGAGGAGGAATCCGGCAACCAAATCCACTGGGCTCTCGATTCCGTAAACCCATTTGCATTAAGATCAGGAGACCAAAAGGCTGGAAAACCACTTTGAGTCCTACAAACTTGCTCGCTCGATTTTTGAGCCTTCATTTTAGAAACGTTTGGCATTGAAAAATAAATACTACGATCATGTAATAATACAAGAAGGAATTGGTTGAGAGGCTTCTCAGCTTTCTAATTGGTTCTCAAGAATTCTATTTTATGTGC
>CAJWYM010000086.1 GCA_913049555.1 uncultured Opitutia bacterium | reverse complement strand
GAAGTTCGAGGCTTGGATGTTGCAGAGCACGGGCAAGAAGCTTATTATATTGGAAAGTAATGGTAAAACCTTGCTTTTCTTGATTTAGCAAGATATATTAGAAAACCTAATACTACATTTAAGGATTATATAAATATGAAGTTAGTTAAAGCTATAATTAAACCCTTCAAATTAGAAGAAGTTAAAGATGCCCTTTCTGAAATCGGCATCGAGGGTATGACAGTATCGGAGGTCAAGGGATTTGGTCGTCAAAAAGGTCATACCGAGATCTATCGTGGAAGTGAGTATACTGTTGATTTCTTACCTAAAGTAAAAATCGAGATTGCCATTGATGATGATCAAGTGGAAAAAGCGGTTGAGACAATTGTCAATGCTGCTAAAACTGGTAAAATTGGAGACGGTAAAGTCTTTGTCATTCCAGTGGAAGAAGCTGTTCGTATCAGAACTGGAGAAAAAGGAGAAGGCGCCCTCTAACACAAGCCCTTTGAATTCTAAAAGTTTAAAGCACGTTCCATTAAGGAGCGTGCTTTTTTATTTTAGGATTTGTTTCTTCAAAAATACCTTTAATTAAAAGTCACTTTATCGTTTTTTTCTTTTTTAGGTTTCTAATTGAGGATTTTTAAACTACTACCAATTAATATCCTAATGAAAATTAAAGAAGATTTTTTGTTGAATTTTCCCCGAATTTCACATTGAGACTTTTCTTAAATCTTATTTTCCATTGTGACCTTTGGATTGAATGATTTCCGAGCTTTGGACAATAAAGTCTTGAATGATCCATTATCCATAGGAACGATTTAGAACTAAGTAGACTTTCATTTGGAAAGTTTTTTCCGAATTGTGAATCAATTCTATCAGTCATTCTCGGTAATTTTAATGGTAATAAATTGCAAGTCATGGATAATTAAGTATGATTAAATATGTTCATAGATCTTATCAAGGAATTCCAATCTCGGTTCAAAAAATTAGATCTTTCGTATTATAGATTACTAGGTTGTCTACAGCTAGAAAGTTATGGATCAATTTAGATTTCATAGCTTTGCTCTTAGAAGTCTTTGGTGAAATTAGGGATCGCAGATATAAAATTTATTATAATTGTTAGGAGATAATGACCAAGAAGCAGAATCCTTTTCCAATTTTTTTGAGAGAACTTAAAAGATCTTAATATTCGTGAAATACGCTATCTTTTCAGACATCCATTCAAATTTGGAAGCACTAGCAGCCGTTTTGAAAGATGCCCGTGAAAGAAGAGTGGACGCTTACATTTGTCTTGGAGATATTGTAGGAATTGGAGCGAGTCCCATTGAGTGCATTGAGATATTGAGGAATATGAATGTGTCTGTTGTTCATGGAGATTATGACCTAGAAGTTTGTGATCAAGGCAGCCAAGTAAAAACTTCTAATCGGATTCAAGAAACCTTGGTCTGGACTCGCAATCAAGTTTCTGGATCTGATATTGACTGGATTAGAAGTCACAGAAGAGAAGGTTCCGAGAAGCATTTTCGATATGTCCATGCAAGCTTGAATCAAATTGCACCTTGGCAAAGATTGATTGCTCCCATGGACGCTTCCGAACATTTTGACTTTCAAAGAGAGTCGCTTTGTTTTGTAGGACATTCTCACTTGCAAAAAATATTTCAACTAGATGCCATCTCAGAGGAATTGCCTTTTCAAAATGTAATCCCGAATAAAAAAGTCAAGACGGTAGTCAGTGTAGGGTCTGTGGGGCGTCCTCAAGACAATATCTCAGATGCCGCTTATGTTATTTATGATAGCAATCAGAATATTCTATGGCCATTGCGGGTTCCTTACGATGTTCGATCGGCTCAATTAAAAATGAAATCTGCAGGATTTGACATCGAATTAATTCGATCTTTGGCAGTTGGTAGATAAGCAAGTACCTTTGAGCTTGGCTTTTTCAGTTTATCCTATATTTTTTTTACTTTGTGCTAGTTACATGCTAAAATGGCAGTGACTATCTTTTGAAGGAATCATAACAGAAGCGAGATAGAAGATGAACTCTGAGAATATCAGAAATATTGCAATTATTGCACACGTAGACCATGGTAAAACTACTTTGGTTGACAAAATGTTGAGTGCCGGTGGAACTTTTCGTGAGAATCAACAAGTAGACGAGCGAGTGATGGATTCGATGGACTTGGAGAAAGAAAAAGGAATCACGATCAAGGCAAAGAACACTTCAGTTCATTGGAATTCCAATATTATTAATATTGTAGATACTCCTGGGCACGCTGATTTTGGTGCTGAGGTGGAGCGAGTGATGAAAATGGTAGATGGGGTTTTACTACTTGTAGATGCTTACGATGGCCCTCAAGCTCAGACTCGTTTCGTTTTAAAGAAAGCTTTGGCTCAAGGGCTTCAGTCCATTGTTGTTATCAATAAGGTAGATCGTGAAAATTCTGATCCCGAAGCAGTCCAAGACAAAGTATTGGAATTGCTATTGGAGTTAGAAGCCACTGAGGATCAATTCAATGCACCGTTTGTCTATGCAAGCGCAAAAAATGGATGGGCCAATCATTCTTTAGACGGAAGTCGATCTGATATGGACGATTTATTTTCTGTTATTTTGGACCGAGTTCCTGCTCCCAAAGTAGAAGAGGGTGAATTTAAGATGCTCATCAGCAATATTGATTGGGATGATTTTGTTGGTAGGGTTGCTGTAGGAAGGATTTTGAGTGGAAGTGTGAAAGTCGGAGACAACATTCATTTATTTCGGAAAGACGGATCGAAGAAAAGGGTCAAGATTACCAAGATTTTTGAATATTCTGGGGTCAAATCTAGCGATGCTAGCAACGCAGGATTTGCTGGAAATATTGTAGGATTGGCTGGTTTTGACGATGTGGATATTGGCGAGACAGTGAGTTCGGATCTGGAAACAGAACCATTGCCATTTGTAGAGATTGATCCAGCAACGATTCAAATGGATTTTGTCGTTAATAATGGTCCTTTTGCCGGACAAGATGGTAAGAAAGTAACTTCTCGTCAAGTGCGAGAAAGATTGGATCGTGAAACAAAGACCAATATTTCTATTCAAGTAGAAGATACAGATTCTTCCACCAAGTTTAGAGTTTCTGCTCGAGGGGCTATGCAGATTTCTGTTCTTGCTGAGCAAATGAGGCGTGAGGGTTACGAAGTCTTGGTTTCTCGTCCCTCTGTAATTATGAAAGAGATTGACGGTTCCCGTTGTGAGCCTTTTGAAAATGTTTGGGTCGAGGTGCCTGAGGATGTGGTCGGGGGGGTTATGAAAAGCCTTGCCAATCGAAAAGGAAAAGTCATCAACATGGAACCTCATAGTCACGGTATGACTTTAGAAGCTAATGTTCCGACTCGTGGGTTGATTGGTTTTGAATCTGAATTGATGAACATGACCAGTGGACATGGGGTGATGAGTCATTTATTTGATCAATACAAACCCTACGCAGGGGAAATTGTCAGTCGACAAACAGGAACGCTTGTTTCTACAGAGCAAGGGGATGCTACTGGATATGCATTGGATGCGGTTCAGGAGCGAGGCAAACTTTTCGTAGCACCAGGAGATGCAATTTATCCAGGGATGATTGTTGGAGAGAATCCAAGGAAACAAGACCTTCCTGTGAATCCAACAAAAGGAAAACAGCTTACAAACTTTCGTGCTTCAGGAAGTGATAAAAATGTTTTATTGGCACCGCCTATACTCTTTTCTTTGGAACGTGCAATCGAGTATATTTCTCCCGATGAGTATGTTGAGGTGACCCCCAACTACTTACGTTTAAGAAAAATTGTTTTGGATGCTACAGAGCGAAGGAAAATTGAAAAAAAAGCGGCTGCTCAAAATGAGGCGGTTTGAAGATTCATGAATTAGTGAGGGATTTATAACCCAAATCCCTCATTGAAATTTTGATTGAACCAAGTTTTTTATTTTGTATTAAAAGTTTAATCTTCAAATTTTGAAGTCAATAACTCAATAAATTTTTGGCGCGCCGGACTCAGTATTTTTCCTTTTTTATGCACAATATAAAGGGGTCTTTTTAAATCTAAATCTGGGAGATAAAGCTTTATTAGGTTTCTTTGTTTTAATTCCTGTTTGACACTTGTTTCTGGGATTAGAGCAATACCAGTGTTGATTTCAACGGCATTTTTAACAGTTTCTGTGTTGTCGTATTCTTTGACAATATTTACAGAGATGTTGTTTTTCTCGAAGATTTCGTCAGACGCCTTTCGGGTGGGGATATCTTTTTCATAGGCAACAAAATTAGCACCCTCAAAATCGTTGATTTGGATGTTTCTATTTTTTGAAAAAGGGTGTTTGGGACTGCAAACAAAAACAAGATTGTCTTCTTTAAAAGGAATAAATTCTAAATTTTCAGCATTGGATTTGTAGGCAACAAGACCCAAGTCCACAGCACTTTGCTCAATATCTTGGTAAACCAGATTGGATCTTCGATATTCTACTTTCAAATTGATTTCTGGATACTGAACTAAAAAGTGTTTTATGTATGGGGGCAATTCGTGGAGTCCTATGCTGTATACAGTAGAGACGTGAATTTCGCCACTGAGAACATTCTGCATACTCATCAAATCATTTTCTAAATTTTCATAAGTTGTGAGGATTTTTATGTAGGCTGCAAAAATTTCTTCACCCTCAGGAGTGAGTCTGAATTGTTTTTGAGATCGATCTACAATAAGAACTTTGAACTGTTTTTCCATGGTTCTCAACTGTTGGCTTACAGCAGATTGAGTTACGTTGTTGATTTTTGCCGCTTTCGAAAAACTTTGGTTCTCGACGAGATCACAAAACACTTTAAAATTCTCTATATGCATAAATACCACTTTACGCGGGGTCTTTAAAAAAATCAATATAAGAACCAAGGATTATGAATGATTACTTATCAGGAGTTTAAGAGAAATTTAGATGCGGTGCAAAAGCAAGTTGAGAGCGCTTGTTCTTTGGTGGGTAGAAAGGCTTCAGAAGTTACAATTTTACCAGTGACTAAAAACCACCCTGTGGAAGCGATTCAATATGTTCAAAATTCTAATTATAAATCTGTTGGAGAAAATCGTGTTCAAGAAGCAGTTCTAAAAAAAGAATCTTTTGCCAGTGCTATGGATTGGGAACTTATAGGGCATCTTCAGTCGAATAAAGTCAAATTGGCGGTTGCAAATTTTGACCGCATCCAAAGTGTCGATTCTTTAAAAATTGCCAAGAAAATCCAGGAGGTTGCAAAAAGTTTAGGAAAAGAACAAAGGATTTTGCTTCAAGTCAATACCGGGAAAGATCCTGCCAAGTATGGATTTATGGAAGAAGAAGTAACGGATGTGTTTTGTGAAATTTATGGCTGCAGTCATCTTCGAGTGGAGGGATTGATGAATATTGCTCCTTTGTCAGATGATAAGAAAGTTACAATCAATACCTTTCATAAATTGGCGGATCTTCAAAGCCAATTAGAGGTTCTGAACAAATGTAAACTGCCTGAACTCTCCATGGGCATGAGTGGCGATTTGGTGGAAGCAATTGCTGCTGGCAGCACAATGATCCGTGTAGGAACAGGATTGTTTGGAGCCCGCCTCCTGTAAATGATTCAAGAATGAGCGATAATTATTATTTTGCGTTATTGGTGGTATGAATTTTGCTTGGTAATTTAAATAAAATACTTAAGAAATTTAGATACCAGACGATTTACAAAGAAACCTATTTGAGTAACCAATAAAACCTATGGCATTAAAATTTGAAACCATTCAAAATCTCAGTGTAGACTCTATAAACAACACCAACCGCATGTTGTCGGAAACTGTAGGTAGAATTAGTTCAGGTAGTAAACTTAGCAACATCGGGGATGATGCCCTTGGATACTCTAAAGCACAGAAATTACAATCGAGTGCTACTAGGCTCCGTGCTTCTAAAATTAATATTCAAAATGCAATTTCTTTTGCCCAGACAACAAACAGTTTTTTAGGCAATATTATGGACAGTTTGACCCGAATGAGTGAAGTAGCTTCACAAGCTCGTGGAGTCAATGTTCCTCCTGAGGATAGAAAGGGATATCAATATGAGTTCAATCAACTGGCTCAACAATTACAGGATATTATTGGAAAAAGTGGTTCTACGAATGGGGCAAGACCTCATGCTACCTTCAATGGTTTAGAATTATTTGCGCCTCAGTCCGAGAATGGCATCAAAGTCGTCATTACTGACGATTCTAACAGCAACGCAATGAAAATCCCGGAGGTTAATCTCCGAGCGGGATCTATTGCTTCACTATCCGGCCTCACTTTTGATTTTGATAATCTTGCAACGGTCTCAGATCCCTCCGACCCTGGAGGTCTGGTTACTCTTGTTAATAAGGTCAACAACGCGATAGAACAAGTGGGCAATGAATTAGCCACTATGAGCGGAGTTCAGTATCGGTTGGAGCAAAATCTAGCGGGCAATGATGTAAGCATCCAGAACATTGAGTCTGCATTTTCTCGTTTTAGAGATGCTGATATTGCAAGTGAATCCACAAAAATGGCCAAATT
>CAJWYM010000085.1 GCA_913049555.1 uncultured Opitutia bacterium | reverse complement strand
CGAATCATAATATTGATGATATTCTCTACTCTCAACTGAGTTATTTAGGATCAAAAATATTTCAAAGATTGGACCAGATAGCATTGGGTATTTCAAATCTTCAATTGACCCTAAGCTTCAATGGGTTAATGACACGACAAGTATAGACCAAACAGTAATCTTCGATAAAATGAAGGAAAAACCTGTTTTGTTAACTGCATTAGCGGAACTATGCGATTATTTACTAACGCTAGACAGACAAGATTTCCATGATAAATTAGGTCATCAATTTTATGGGGTCTCAATCAGAACTCCTGGAGATTGGCTATTTGAAATGAGAGATAAAGGATATTTGAAATAAGTGGAATGGAATGACATATTTTCAAAATGTATTCTTTCAGCCTTTTGAAAGAGTTCTATAGTTCAAATTCGTCTACCCCAATAACCCTACAAATCATCTCCCATTTTCTTATAAGGGAAGCTAGGTTTTCCTTTTGATTTTTGCTCTTTGAGCCTGTCTTTTTTACTCTTTCGTTTTCCTTTTTTAGGGGCTTCACCCTTAACTTTCACTGGGGCTTCGCCATTCATTTCAAAACCAGGAATTTGCTCACGATTGATTGAGTTATTGGTGCGTTCTTCGATCAATTTGAAATGGTCTTGGGTTTCATAGGTAATAAATGAAATTGCGACTCCTGAGGCTCCTGCTCTTCCAGTTCGGCCGATACGGTGAGTATAATCTTTGGCTGATCTGGGTAGGTCATAATTGATAACACAAGAGAGTTCAAGAATATCAATTCCGCGAGCGGCGAGATCGGTAGCGATGAGGATATTTAGTTTTCGATCCTTAAATTTATTCAGGATATTGCTTCGCTCACCTTGGTTCAAATCCCCATGGAAATCAGAAGCTTTTATTCCATTTTTGGAGAGCTTCCCCGCAAGATTGCGTGCGGATCTTTTACTAGCAACAAAGATGAGAGTTTGCTCCCAATTCTCACTTTTTATTAAATGCTGCAAAAGGGATCGTTTTTTATCTTCATTCACCTCGATAGCACGCTGTTCAATATTTGTGGAGGCCTGATCTTCCTCAATACGAATCACAGTAGGATCTTTCAGAATGGATACACTCAGCGCTTCTACTTTTTCTGGCATCGTTGCTGTAAATAACAGATTCTGTCTCTTTTCTGGAATTTTACTAAACACCTGTTCCAACTCTTCACTAAAGCCTAAATCCAACATTTTATCCGCTTCATCGAGCACCAAAATTTCCAGCTCATATAGGCGAATCTCTTCTCTTTCGATCAAATCAAGCAAACGCCCTGGTGTTGCAATGGCGATATCCACTCCCATTCTCAATCCCCTAATTTGAATCTCGATAGGCTCTCCTCCAATCAAAGAAATCACTTTCGTTTCTCTAGGAGTATATTTTGCATAAGATTTAAAAGCTTTTGAAACCTGCAAAGCAAGTTCTCGAGTGGGCACCAAGACAAGAGCCAAGACACTGGTTTTCTTTTTTTTCTGAGGAAGTTCCTGCAACATTTTGATTGTTGGCAAAGCAAAAGCTGCAGTTTTACCCGTTCCAGTTTGAGCTTCTCCCATCAAATCCTGACCTTCCAATACAATCGGAATGCCCTCTTCTTGAATTTTTGTGGGTTGAGTGTATGACAAAGCATCCAAAGCTTCAAGAAGGTAATCTGGTAAATTCAATGATTGGAAAGACATATTGTATAAAATAGATGAAGTCCGTGGTTTTTCTTAATAAAAACTTTCTTAAAGTATCGACAAGAATCAAAGTCCATCGATCAAAATTGAAGGCGTGCAATTTGAAAGTGAATTTGCATAAAAATCTACAAAAAAGCAATTCCTTAAATGAACCCGGGTGAGAAAATAGAGAATAAAATTCAAGCTTCATCCAATAAGCTGCAATGAATTAATAAGAAAAGAGTTTTTGATTTTTTTACCTCTTAAAAGTGATTTAAAATGGAAATCTCTCACAATAAATTTGGTTGAAATTTTTAAAGTAATGCGGCCAAATCTATACATAGAGCAAACATTTCTTAATAAGAGATTCATTTCAATTAAAGACTCAGACACAAAAAAGCACTTGGTATCATCCAAGTGCCTCAAAGAAAACGCAGAATTTATTTATTCTGTATGATTTAGTATCTGTAATGATCCGGCTTGTAGGGACCTTCTTGAGGAACCCCGATATAATCTGCCTGATCTTTACTGAGCTGAGTTAGTTTCACCCCAATTTTTTCTAAATGCAAACGAGCCACTTCTTCGTCCAAATGCTTGGGCAGAATATAAACCCCTGGTCTGTAGTTGTCTTTGTTCTTCCATAGATCGATTTGAGCAAGGACTTGATTCGCAAACGAAGTTGACATTACAAAGGAAGGATGTCCAGTTGCACATCCCAAATTGACCAAGCGTCCTTCTGCCAGAACGTAAATAGAATGCCCTTCAGGAAGCGTCCATTTGTCTACTTGTGGTTTGATAGTATCACGAACAGCCCCTTCTAGATTCTCGAGTTTGTCCATCTGAATCTCATTGTCAAAATGGCCAATGTTACAAACGATCGTCTGATCTTTCATCTTACGCATATGGTCCAAAGTAATAATATCTTTATTTCCAGTGGTGGTTACATAAATGTTTGCAATCGGAAGTGCATCCTCAATAGGCATCACACGAAAGCCTTCCATTGAAGCTTGTAGAGCACAAATCGGGTCGATCTCAGTGACGATTACTTGGGCACCCATTCCTTTAAGGGCTTGGGCGCAACCTTTACCAACATCCCCATATCCACATACAACAGATACCTTTCCGGCGATCATTACGTCCGTAGCTCGCTTGATACCATCCAAAAGTGATTCTCTACATCCATAAAGATTATCGAATTTAGACTTGGTAACGGAATCATTGACATTGATAGCAGGAACCAAAAGTTCACCCGCTTCATGCATCTTGTACAAACGGTGTACCCCAGTAGTTGTTTCCTCAGAAACGCCTCTCCATTCTTCAACCACTCCGTGCCAATGTTTTGGGTTTTCACTAAAAACTCTTTTAAGTAATTTTTTGATCACTAGTTCCTCTTGAGATCCCTCAGGGGAATTCACCCAAGAGTCGTCCCCTTTTTCGAGTTCGAGCCCTTTGTGAATTAAAAGAGTGGCATCTCCACCATCATCGACGATCATTTCAGGTCCCTTGCCGTCTGGCCAGGTTAGAGCTTTAAATGTGCAATCCCAGTATTCTTCTAGAGTCTCACCCTTCCATGCAAAAACAGGAATTCCAGCCTTAGCTATGGCTGCGGCAGCATGGTCTTGAGTAGAAAAAATGTTACAACTAGCCCAGCGAACATCTGCTCCTAGATCTACAAGGGCTTCAATCAAGATGGCTGTTTGAACAGTCATATGCAAAGAGCCAGTAATTCGAACTCCTTTCAGTGGTTTTTCTGTACCATACTTTTCACGAATAACCATCAATCCCGGCATTTCGCTTTCAGCAACAATCAATTCTTTTCTTCCAAAATCAGCCAAGCTGATGTCTGCTACTTTATAATCTTCTGACTCAATTTTTAATTCTAATGACATAATCTTTTATCCTATTTTATACTATTGACCTATTGCTTTTTTAAGCTCTTCTATTTTGTTTAATTGTTCCCAAGGTAAATCTGCCTTAGTAAAATGACCATAATTGGTACTTTTTCTGTAAATCGGTTGCAGTAAATCCATTTGGGAAACAATGTCTGCTGGTTTGAATGAAAAGACCTTTTCAATCGCAGAGACGATTTGTTCCTCACTGACTTTTGCTGTGCCGAATGTATCTACCGAGATAGAGGTGGGTTTCGGGTAACCGATCGCATAAGCAACTTGCAACTCAATTCTATCAGCAAAATCTGCAGCAATTACATTTTTAGCCACCCAACGACACATATATGCTGCAGAACGGTCCACCTTTGAAGGATCTTTTCCAGAGAAAGCACCTCCACCGTGACGACCCCAACCACCGTAGGTGTCAACAATGATTTTACGACCAGTCAATCCCGCATCCCCTTGTGGACCGCCGATTACAAATTTACCAGTTGGATTGATTAAAAATTCAGTTTCATCGGTGATCAATTCTGTTGGAAGAACCTTACGAATCACTCCAATGCAGAATTCTTCGATTTGGGAGTGAGAAACCTCTTCAGTGTGTTGTGTGGAAACAACAACGTTTTTAATAGATTTTACTTGATTGTCTACATACTCAACAGCGACTTGGGATTTCACATCTGGTCGCAACCATGGTTGCTCACCTGCATGTCTAACACGGGCCATTTCTTGCAAAACCCGATGCGAAAACATTACCGGTGCCGGCATAAGCTCTTTCGTTTCATTGCAGGCGTATCCAAACATGATGCCTTGATCGCCAGCCCCTTGCTCGGCAGTTGCTTTTCCCTCTGCTGCTTCTGCATCCACGCCTTGCGCAATGTCTGGAGACTGTGCGGTCAAATAATTTGTAAAAAAGATGCTGTCTGCGTGGAAAACATCATCCTCGTTGATGTAGCCGATTTCACGAATTGCCTGCCTGACTACTTTCTCGTAGTCAAACTTGGCTTTCGTTGTGATTTCACCACCGAGAACAACACAATTACTCTTAACGAGAGTTTCACACGCAACGCGACTTGCTGGATCTTGCTCTAAGCAAGCATCTAATATACTGTCAGAAATGTAATCACTGACCTTGTCAGGGTGTCCTTCACCCACTGACTCAGATGAAAAAATGAAGTTTTTTGCCATAGAATATCACTATGAGACTCTTTTTTAAAAATGCAAGTAAGAACATATCATCATATCATGATGTTTTGATATGTTCTTATTTCAGTTGCAATCTCATGGTCTCAATTTTAATAAGTTGTCCCTAAGATTAAAGTCATGAACCCTAATTATAACAACCATTTATCTAAAGAGGAAAAAACAAACTCTGGCAGTTATTACACACCCGATATTTTGGTCCAAACCATTCATCAATGGATTCGTCCATACATCAAAAAGGGATGTTTGATTGCCGATACTGCGGCGGGTTACGGGGCCTTTCTCTCTGCCATAGACGATCAACAAACACTAGGCATCGATATTGATGAAGAGGCAGTCGATCATTTAAGAAAGTTTTCTTCTACAGAGGTTCACTCTGGCAATTCTTTAGAATATATAAATCGCTCTGACTGGGGAATCGATGCAGATCAGCAACTAATTATTGTAGGCAACCCCCCCTACAATGATACGACTTCAAAAAACAAACGTGCAGAAAAGACAGAGACTCTTTTTATGCACAATAAAGTGATTGCTCGGGACTATGGAGTCGCCTTTTTAAAATCTTATTGTGAACTCAATGCAGAGATCGTTTGTGTTTTGCATCCTCTATCCTATCTGATTAAAAAAGCTAATTTTCAACAACTCAAACAGTTTTCTAGCAATTACAAACTCATTCGAGGTTCCGTTTTTAGCAGCATTTACTTTCCAGATACAAGAGGCACTCCCTTTCCTGTAATGATTGGCCTTTATCAGCGAGATGCTATGGGTATGTATTATGAAGATATATTAAACACGGAATTTGAAATTTTAGATCAACCCGGTCGATGCTTCTGTTTGAATAAAATCGAAACTATTGACGGATACATTCGAAAATATCCACCTAAAAAATCAGAAAACCCAAGGTCTGATATAAACCTTTACTTTTACTCCATCCGAGACACCAATTCTTTGACAACTTCAGCTAATTTTTCTGAAAAAGAGAAATTTGACCTCCAAATTACCGTTCATTACAATCGTTTCATGCATTATTGTTATTTAAGCTGCTACAAAAGATATTTCGGTAAGCACTACTTATTTGGCAACGTTTCCCCATTGATAAGAAAAATAGATTTTGAAAAAAATCTCGAACTTCAAATCTTTTGTCTGATCGACACTTTAAGAAACAATCCAAAAATCCATCTATTTAAAAGCAATGAATTCATAGAACGAGTCCATGACGATATTCTAAGAAAATTCTCCCAACTATCCTTGATTCATCAGAAATCTAAGAATTATCTTTTAATAAAAAGTTACTTAGAAAATCGAGAAATGGATCACAAAATCACAAAAGAATTTTTTACCACCTATTTCCAAGACTTACGTAGCTCGATGGTTTAAGAAACTAATTTAAAAAAAAACAGGTCTCTTTTTTTATAAACCCCCTTTGGGAGCCACAAAAAAAAGTCCTCAAAAAGATAATTTTATCGCCTTATATCCCTTTTCATTAATAGCTTATGAACAAATAATGAAAGCCTTATTATTAATTGAAAACTCGAGTCAAGAACGCATCTTTAAGATTTAGAAAGTTACTGATTCCATAACTAAAAATTTTATTTTCAATCCAATTGGCGACCTACAAAATCGAATCTAGAAATTTATGATCCTTCAAAACTTGCTTAAAAGATCGCTTTTTATCGATCTTCTAAGCAAGTTTACATTATTTTCTTAAAAGATCGCTTAAATAACAGCCCACAAGGCTAAAACGTAGCTCCACAGAAGAGTCGATTTTTTAAGAAAATGGAAACCCATTTCTTAAAATTTTCAGCTATTTAATTATCCACAGCCATAATCAAGATTTATTTTAAAAAAGTTTATTTTAATTAACTATCAATGAATGATTTAAAAATCTAATTAGCTCATTCCGTCCCCTCTTTCGGACAAGACCCATTTTTTTACAAAAACTTACTTAAAAGATCGAGACCTCGCCCATAAGCTTAAGAAAGAGATGATTTAAGAAAGTTTTTGCTTCTGTTTATTAAAAAAACAACAAATTTTGGATTTAATACAGGAAAAATGGATTCAATTATGATTAATCAAGAAAGAAACAAAGCATCTTGCGATTATCTAAGAAAATTTCAGCCTAAGTTGTGATTATTTAAGAAATAAATCGGCTCTTTCACGATTATTTAAGAAAGTAAGGATTTGTAAATTGTTTTTCAATAGTAATTTAAAAACCAAAAATTGCCTAATAATAATGTACTAATAATAGTGTACTTATAGTAATGAAATTAATCATTA
>CAJWYM010000084.1 GCA_913049555.1 uncultured Opitutia bacterium | reverse complement strand
TATGGAAATTTGGTATTCAACGTCAAAAAGCTGAATCGCGGTTCCTACATGAACATAACCTCTCCTTTAGGCAATGCCTCCATAAAGGGAACCACTGGAAAATACAGTGTTCAAGTAGATGAAAGCGGAAAAGCCACTGGTGGGATCGACCTCGTTCGTGGGGCCATTGACTTTGGTGCTGGAAGCACAGGATCTTCTACGTCGTCCTCAAGTGGAGTAAACGTCAGTAATGGTCAAACCTCCCAAGGAAATGAAGTCATCTCTATCCAACCTGGTCAAAATATAGCTGTGGATTCCAGCACTTCCTCTGTGAAGGTGGATCAAATCTCGCCCAATCAAGCTAAGGAAATCAGTCAAGTAACTTTGAAACAAGACAATACTGCTGGGGAGCAAGGGATCACTCAAATAACTCAAATCGTTGCAGCTGCAAAAAATGCGGCGAGTGTTGAGGTGACTTCTAGAGTCAGTGAAACTTCAAGAGTGGTAGCATCTGGATTAGGGGGTGCTGGCATTGAAGCGCTCTCTGCTAATGGAATTGAAGATTCAGGCAATTTAATCACAGCCTCGACTGCTGAGGGAATTGCCACCGGATGTGTAATTGCATCCAAAGCCTTGAACCTAAACTTTTTGGATGTGGCATACAACGTTTCTGTAGGGAATGTTCAAGGTGCAGCTACCAAAACCTTTCAAGCCAACGCGGATATTGAAGGCACCATTGAGGCAATCGGAAACGGTCAAGGAGAAGCCATGATTTCAAATGAGCTTACAGGGCTCTTTACAGATTCCCAAATTTTGGCCCTTACAGATGTTTTGGAAAAGGGATTGGGGGATGGTCTAGGAGTGGCTGCTGGAGATTTTCCTCAACAAAACAGTTTTTTTGATAATTTTGACAAGCAAAACTCCCCTGAAACTTTAGCAACCAATTCGAACAACAACATCACCTCTTTTTCTCAACAATCAGGAGGTTCTTCCTCTACTCCTGTGGTAGTGGTTGCTGCAGCCCCTGTAGTCATTGTTCCCAGTGAAGTAATCGCTGATGGTGGTGGTGGTGGTGGTGAAACGAGTCCTATAAGCCGATCGGAAGTAATAGCTAAATATGGGATAACTGATGCTTTTGATCCAAATGTTAGACCCACTGAGCTTGCCAATGCTAAAATTTGGGAATTGGCTGCTTATTTCCATGAATTTCCTATAATTCCGTAATTTTATTGGAATTGTTTGTCTGATTTGTAAAAGATCAGGCTTTTGTTTTGGTCAAAGAACGTTATTGTTTATGAAATGTTCTTATCAAAAAATCTGCTTTGTAGCATATTATTACAAAGCTTTGTTTTACTTTCATTTATTTTTTTAGGAGCTTGTTCCCACACAAGTGATTTAGAATTTGAGCAAATTCACACTGAGATAGATCTGATGTTGGATCCATCTCAGATAAGCCAAGACTATTCAAGTTGGTATTCTCAAATAAAATCGGAAGCGCTGGACGATTTGATCAATGAGGGACTCAGAAACAATTGGGATCTTGCTTCCAGTTCTGCAAAAGTTCGGATTTCTAAAGCTCGTTTTATTCAATTTGGAGGGTATGATAAGCCTCAATTTTCAGGATCTATTGCCAGTTCAAAAGGGAAAACGAACGCAGTTTTTTCAGAAATTAGCCCTTCAAGCCGCACGACGAAAAATCACCAATTGTCCCTAGATCTACTGTGGGAAATTGATCTTTGGGATCGACTTTCTACTCTTGAAGAGGCCTATGAAAATGATTGGTTGGCCAATCAACTAGATTTAGAAGCAATCAAACTCTCTTTGTGTGGCAATATTTCAAAAACTTGGTTTCGATTTCTCACAGCTGAAAAAAAAGTAGCCTTAGCTGTAGCCAATTACAGAAATGTTCTAAAATCAACAAAACAGATTGAAGAGCTTTACAATTCAGGTCTAAAATCCTCATTAGATGTAAGACTTTCAAAATCGAATTTAGCAAGCTTTGAAGTTCAGATCCCCGAAAGTAAAAGAATTCGGGATCAATTCGCGCGAGAACTTGAGTTTTGGATCGGTCGTTACCCAAAAAACTCCATTCTCTTAACCGGCACTTTGCCTATCATAAAAGATGCCTTGCCTTCTTCAATCCCTAGTTCCCTTCTACTCAGCCGTCCAGACATTGTTGCGGCTCAAAAACGTCTTTTATCTTCCAACAACTTTCTTATCGCTTCGAAGAAAGAGCTTTTACCGAAGTTAAGTTTTGTAGGGAACACGGGAACTTCATCCAATGAATTTAAGGATTTGTTAAATTCGAATCTATCTGTTTGGAACTTAGCTGGAAATCTTACACAACCCATTTTTCAAGGCAAACGCCTGATTCAGGAAGTGGAAATCCAAAAGGCAAAATTAGAAGATCAAGTGGCTCTTTACAAGAAAAAGGTTCTTCAGGTTTTCTTAGAAGTGGAAAACCTGTTGAGCAATAGAAATTACAATCAATCGATTTACAAAGCTTCAAAAAATAAAGTAGAGGAATCGACCGCGGCTGAAAAAATTGCTTGGGAACGCTATCAAAAAGGCTTGATCGATTTCACGAGTTACTTATCTACGGAGCAGTCAAAATTCAATGCTGAAAACCACTTACTCGATGCCCACTATCAACTCATTGAAAACTTTATAAATCTTCATATCGCACTCGCTCTGCCTGTGAAACTTGATCATTCAACAAAATGAAACTGACAATCGCTTTATTAATTTTGGTCCTGGGAAGTCTTGCAGGCTATAGTCTCCTCTATTTCAAGCCAGAAGTAGACACAAAAGAAACTCCTAAAACAACACCCGTAGTAGAAGTTTTAAAAGTTAGGCCCGTTAACAAAGTGCTCAAAATAAAATCCCAAGGGATTGTAGAAGCTTTCAACGACACGAACTTAATCTCTGAGGTATCCGGAAAAGTTATCTTTGTCTCCCCTTTCTTTATTGAGGGCGGCACTGTCAGGAAAGATGAAATCTTAATAAAACTCGACCCTACCAACTTCAAAACGGCCCTAGCAAATGCAAATGCCCAATTAGCAAAAGCCCAATTGAGTTTTGAGCAAGAAAAAGCTTTGACTCGACAAGCAAAAATAGATTGGGAACGATTAGGCGGTGGAGAGGGATCTCCATTGACTCTACGAATTCCTCAACTTGAAGATGCCAAGTCTGGATTGATAGCCGCCCAATCCAATGTGGAATTGGCTCTTAAAAACTTAGAAAGATGTGAAATCAGGGCCCCTTATGACGGACTCATTGGGAAAAGATTGGTCGCTTTGGGTCAGATGATTGGGGCTCTTCAAACACCAATCGCTCAAATTTTCTCTACAGACTTCGGGGAAATTCGATTGGCAATCTTGGGAAATGAATTAGAGATGCTTGAATGGATCGATCTCAAAAAAGATTTGAACCCTGAACGAAGACCCTCTGTTGTTCTCTACCCGAGTGAACTGGCAGTCAAAACTAATTGGCAAGGATTTATCCATAGAATCGCTGGAAGTATCAATCAACAGACCAGAACTCTTGATTTGATCGCAAGAATCCCAGATGCTTTCTCTAAAAATCCTCCTTTGAGAATGGGACAATTCCTCCATGCAGAAATCTCTGGTAAAACTTTAGATTCCATTTATGAAATTCCCAGATCGGCTCTCTTGCCAAGCGGAAATGTCTTAGTTGTGAATGATAAAAATAAGATCCAGACAAGGGAAATCAGAATTGTTCAAAAATCCACATCTTCCATATTAGTTTCTGAGGGTTTGATGCCCAATGAAAAGGTTTGTATCTCATCCCTTGGAGTGGTCGTAGAAGGAATGCATGTGAACCCAATACTCAAAAACAATGATTAAGTGGTTTGCTAATAATGGGGTTGCTGTCAACCTTTTGATGCTTCTCATCGTATTGGGGGGAGTGTTCTCTATTATCAATATAAAACGCGAGCTTTTCCCTGAATATTCTTTTGATAAAATCAATATTCAAGTCTCTTACCCCGGCGCTACTCCTAGTGAAATCGAAGAAAGTTTGACAATTCGTGTAGAAGAGGCGATTCAAGGCACCCAAGGCATCAAGGAGCTCACATCCCGCTCCTATGAAGGGGCTTCACTGGTTCAGGTAGAAGTCGACAAAGGAATCGACAGCAAACAACTGCTGGATGAAATTAAAGCCAAGGTGGATGCAATCAATACATTCCCGGTTGAAGCAGAGAATCCTGTCATTGAGGAAATGACCTCTGCCAAAGACTTGTTGGTCATCGCTATTTCTGGCCCCATGGATGAAAGTAACTTAAAAAAATTTGCTGAAAAAATTCGACAAGAAATTACAAATCTTCCAAAAATTTCGATGGCTGAAATATCTGGAGTTCGCAATTATGAAATCAGTATTGAAGTTTCTGAAAAAAAGCTTCGGCAATATGGGGTGAGCTTCCAAGAAATCACTCAAGCGATTCGAAATTCTTCCTTAGATTTACCAGGGGGTTCCATCAAAGCTGCAGGTGGTGAAATCCTTTTGCGAACGAAAGGACAAGCTTATGACAAAAGTGCCTTTGAGAACATTGTTTTAAGAGCAAGCACCTCCGGTTCCCGATTGACTCTGGGTTCGATTGCACAAATCAAAGACGGATTTGAAGACAACATTGCATACAGTATTTTTAATGGAAAACCCAATGCAACGATTACGGTGTTTGATGCAGGAGAAGAAAGTATTCTTAAAATGGCCAAAATCATTAAAGAGTATGTGAAAGATCGTTCTTTAACCTTACCGGAAGGAGTTGAAATGGTTGTCTGGGGCGATTCTACATTCTATTTGCAAGGCCGACTAGATATGCTTATCAATAACGGGATGGCAGGACTGATTCTTGTTTTAATCGTCCTCACTCTTTTTCTGCGCCCCTCTCTAGCATTTTGGGTGACCCTTGGCATTCCAATCAGTTTTTTAGGAACCTTTTTAGTGCTTCCAACCTTGGATGTTTCTATCAATCTAATCTCACTCTTTGGTCTTATTCTGGTATTGGGGATCGTGGTGGATGATGCAATCGTTGTGGGTGAATCAGTTTTTACCACTTTTCAAAAAGAAGGTCCGGGTGTTGCCTCAGCAATTAAGGGAACCGAGCGGGTAGCAGTCCCAGTAACTTTTGCTGTATTGACTACAGTGGTTGCTTTTATTCCGGTTTTTTTCTTGCCCGGTTTTTTAGGTAAAATACTTTGGCCGATCCCGATCGTTGTCATCACAACCCTTTTATTTTCATTGATAGAATCTAAAATCATCCTTCCTTATCATTTGTCTCTTTGCAATGTCGGAGCTCATGAGAGGAAAAAAATAAATGCTTTTCAAAAGTTTCAAAGAAAGATCTCTGACTTACTCGAACATTTCATAGAATTTAAATATCAACCTTTTTTAGAGCGTTGTATAAAACATAGAATCGTTGTTCTCTCTGCTTTTCTTTCTTTACTGATTGTTACCATTTGCCTTGTTTCTGGAGGATGGCTGAAGTTTGTGATGATTCCACCCGTCCCCTCCGATTATGTGATTGCCAAACTCACCATGAATGAAGGAACTCCCGCCGAAAAAACAGAGGATGTTCTGAAACATTTACAAAAATCATTAGACCGAGTCATTGAGAATTTAGATAAAAAAGGGGTCAGCAACCCAATCAAGCACAAAATGACGACCCTTGGATCTCAACCTTTTAGAGGAGGCCCTAGATCCAGCAACAGTCAGAATTCGACCAATGAATCTTTAGCTGAAATTTCTATTGAACTGGTAAAATCTGAAGAACGTGAAATTTCGGCTCCTGAGCTTGCAGATTTTTGGAGAAACGAAGCGGGTCAAATTCCTGGAGTAAAGAAACTACTTCTACTCTCCAAAGCTGCTGGAGGTCAGGGAAAACCTATTGATATTCAATTTGCCAGCGATAACTTGAATCAAATGGTCACTGCAACTCAGGAGCTAAAAGCAAAATTATCCACTTACAACGGAATTTTTGATATCGAGGACAATTACTCGGGAGGAAAGAGAGAAATCCAATTAAGTATTTTGCCTAAGGGAGAGCTACTAGGACTTTCACAAATAGAATTGGCGAATCAAGTTCGTTCCGCTTTTTACGGGAGTGAAGCTCAAAGAATTCAAAGAGGGAGAGATGATGTCAGAATCATGGTTCGTTATCCAAAAGAGGAAAGAATTTCAGCAGGCAATCTCGAAAATTTACGCATTCGGACTAAGAACGGTGATGAAATTCCACTCAATGAGGTGGCATCCATCCAATGGGGACAAGGAAATGGAACTCTATTTCGCAACAATCAAAGTCGAGCAATCCGAGTGTTTGCAGACGCAAACTCTGGCACTGCAGATATGAAATCCATTAAAAGAGACTTGAAAGAAAATTACCTGATAGAGCTCAGTCAGAAATTCCCGGATATTCGCTGGAGTTTTTTGGGCGAAGATAAAGAACAGCGAGAATCTATGGAAACTTTAGCTCAGGGATCACTTTTAGTGCTGTGTATCATTTATGCGCTGATGGCGATTCCTTTTAAATCTTATTTGCAACCATTAATAATTATGTCCGTGATTCCATTCGGTCTTATTGGTGCGGTTTTTGGACACTTAATTATGTTCAAACCGATTAGTATGTTGTCCCTTTTGGGGATTCTCGCATTGACTGGAGTTTTGGTGAACGACAGTTTAATTTTGGTGGATTATATCAATGAGCAAATTAGAAAAGGTGTGCAATTGTCAAAGGCACTCAGAACAGCTGGCATGCTAAGATTCCGTCCCATTTTGCTGACTAGCATGACAACATTTGCTGGACTGACTCCAATTCTTCTGGAGAGGAGTTTACAAGCTCAATTCTTAATACCCATGGCGATCTCTCTTGCTTTTGGTATTTTGTTTGGCACTTTAATCACTTTGATTTTAGTTCCTACACTTTATGTAGTGCTGGAAGACTTTAAGAGATTTTTTCGCTTCTTATTCGACTTAAAATCTAAGACCCTTTAAAACCTAAGAAATCCCAAAGGTTTTCCATTTTTAATTTGAATTTTATTAGACTCAATTTAAATTGACTACGTGTTGCTCTTACTGAAACCATTTCCTGCTTTGGTAAACTCTCTATCCGGATTGAATCGCTTTTTAGGCATTGT
>CAJWYM010000083.1 GCA_913049555.1 uncultured Opitutia bacterium | reverse complement strand
CAAGCCAAAATAGAACTTTACTTTGATTAATCAAAGTAATAATTTAGAGGGCTCAAATAAAACCTCTTTAATCTATGAATATTAAATGCACCAAAGATCTTTTAACACTCAGCTTCCTCACTACATGCTGTCTAATTTTCTTTAATTTACATATTTATGGACAACAAACAATTGAGCTAGAAGAAGTAGTGGTTACTGGTACACGCACAGAAAGGTTAATAACAGAATCGCCCATCCAAACAGAACTCTATAAAAGCGAAGATTTCTCTAATTTGAATTTTTCATCTGTAAAAGAGGTGTTGGCTTTAGTTCCCTCTGCAAGATTTGAGAATGACTGCCAAAATTGTGGCCTCAATCAAGTGCAATTATTAGGTTTAAATCAAGAATACACCGCATTGTTATTTGATGGGGCTCCTCTATATTCCGGCTTAGCAAAAGTATATGGGGCAGATTTATTTCCATCTATTTTTGTGGATAGAATCGAAGTCGTTAAAGGTGGAGGCTCCGTTCTTTATGGACCCGAGGCCATTGCAGGAGTTGTAAATTTAATTACAGATGAGCCCAAATATACGAACGGAAAGATAAAATTTTCTGCCGAGCACTTTGATGTAGGTGAGGAGCAAGAACTGGAGCAATCTTTTATCTACGATTATGTGGACAGCCATCAGAAATATGCAATTTCTTTGTATGGGATGGCAATGGATAGAGGTGCCATGGATCTCGGAAGCGATGGATACACCGAAATTCCTGAATTTAATAATCAGATCCTTGGGAGTTCCCTCTGGTACCATCCAATTGAAGAAACGGAGATAAAAGCCACTTATCAATTTTTAAATTCTGATCATCGAGGCGGAAATAAGTTGGACTTGTCCCCTGAAGCTGCAGACATAGCGGAATCCTTAGCACATGAAATTCATACCCTCGGTTTGACTTGGGAACAGCAAGTTTCTGAGGATTTCTATTTTTCACTCTTTGGATCGCTTTCGTCCATAAATCGAGACAGCTTTTACGGCTCTAGATCTGCAAATGCTCAAACTGCATTTACGGATGCCGGGAACCCAGGACCCGTCACAGATCATTGGATTGCATCCAATGAATCTTTAGTCACCGATGCGGCCAGAAAAATCTGGGGTCAAGCCGATAATCAAGTTTATTATGTGGATTCTCAATTCAACCATGTGTTTGATAAACACACGGTATCCTATGGAGCCCAGTATCGTTTTGAAGTTATGAAGGATGCAACCCCATACAATCCATTCAGTCCAACTTCAAAAGACAGCGTAGCGAATCTAGGTCTATTTCTCCAAAATCAATGGACAATCAGTCCGAATTTTGAACTCGTTCCCGGAGTTCGTATTGATAATAACAACAATGTTGACAATGTGATTTTCTCACCCCGCTTGGCAGCAAAGTACAACCTTACGGATCAAACGATGATACGCTCCTCTTATTCTACTGGATTCAATGCCCCTGGGGTCTTTAATGAAGATCAACATATTACCGTGACGAATAAGGGATCCATTGATCTAGTCAATGACCCGAATCTAAAGGAAGAAAGTTCCCAGACATTCAGTTTTGGAATTGAAAATCGTCCCAGTGCCATGAATGGATATGTAGTTTTATTGAGTCAAATTCACTACACTCAAGTAAGAGACACCTTTGATATTGATGACAGTAATTCTACGATTTGGATCCGTGAGAATGGCCCTGATTCCAATATCTTTGTATGGGAAAACTCACTCTCTTGGCAAATAAATGATCATTGGAAATTAGATACAAATCTATCCTACATTTCTTCCAAATTTGATAAATCAGTGAATCGAGTAAGCGATTTTAGCACAAATCAATATTTAAAGACACCAGAATGGACAGGTGGATTTATTCTGAACTACAACAATCATGATCGAATAGATGCTTATCTTTCGACAAACTTCACAGGCAGTATGATCGCAGTAGCTGAGGATGCAGATTTTGTAAACAAAGATACCCCTGATTTTTGGGAAATTGATTTAGGGCTCAGCAAAGAGTTTCCGGGACTCATTGGCAATATGGATCTCAAATTACTAGGCGGTTTAAAAAACCTACTGGATCAACGCCAAAAAGACTTTCAGGAAAATGGTGCGGATCGAGATGTGACTTACTTCTACGGACCCTCTCGTCCAAGAAGCTTTTACTTCGCTGCAGAACTCTTATTTTAATCCATGGTTTGGAATCCTAAGAATTGCAAATTCCCGTCTAACTACGAATCGTCACAATTTCGTCTATTTTTAAATCCAAAGAATCCATCAAAAAATAATTTGAAAACGGAATCCTTACATTCCAACCGAATGATGCAATAGGAAGATTCGATTCAAGCAAATGCGATGAGAGCAAAATGATTGTCAAATTTTAAAGTGGAACCTTTTGCTTTTTCAATGAGTTTCATAGGTCCAACTTCATTGCAGTCAATTCCATTTTACCCCTAGAAATTGTATTCAAAATCTCTTGATTCGTATCCCGAATATAATTTATGTAAGTCGTATATGGTTCCTCATTTTCATCCCTCAAACCCTGTTTCAGTTTGGCCCCTACTGTGCGACTTACATATTGGCATCGGTGGTAACCGATGATGTAAGATTTAGAGAAGAGCACTTGAAGATATTGCCTGTAGGCTCGGCCAGCAATTTCCTGGCTTTCCTCCTCGTTCCACATGATCTTATCGTACCCATTTTCAGCAAATGGAATCTGATGGTCACAGATAATAATTGGCTTTTTCATTGCAGCGTATAACCCATCCAGTTCCTCTGTATAAACCGCATTTCCATAGGGCTGAATAGAGATTACATCAATCCATGGAGCCGCTTCCTCAAGCACTTCGATGGGATGGTCTTTTAAAAAATAACGCTCACCAAATACAAGTCTATCTGGATCAAGGCCTCGGGTTGTTTCCCCATGCACCCGATAAAGCTCACGAGCAATCAATCGAAGAAATTCATAGTCTGCTGACAGAATGACTTGATTGTTGTAGTCTATATTTTCAAACTTACTTACGGAGAGTTCCGACCAATTTGAGGCTATTTCACCATAAAGATTGGCAATTTCTTGTACATCTTCCCCATATTTTTGTTTTAAGAATTCAATGTACTTTATTTTGCCTGCCGCACTGGAGGGAAGGGAACGAATGTAGGACACCCAGTCCGTTTCTTTTTTAGATCTGGCTCTCTCTAAACTCCAAAGCGGAATATCATTCCAATAATATCCAATCACATTCGGATTGCTTGAGGCTTGATGGATCATCTTTGTAATAGAATCAATCACTGACTGTTGAAATTCAGAATCCCAAACATCCGCATACGAGAACTCATCCTCTGAGCGCCACTGCGAATTCATCACTGGGTAACAGGATGCCATAGCAGGCATATGCTTCCAAATTTCATGAAATGAATGATATCCGACCGTGTTGAAATTCCAGTCCAACAGATCCGCTCTGGCTTGAAAGCAAACACTCTTTGAATCATTGTTGTGGTTTTCTTGAAAAATATCATTGGGAGACCTCTCATTGATAGCACCAATATGGTTCACACCTAGGGTGATGAAACCAAACCCATCTGGAGTTACTAAACAATGGCGACCATCAATTTTCTCTAAATGAAAATATTTAGAAGCTTTGCCTTTCAGTGTCTTCATACCACCGTAAGCATCTGTATCAAAATGGAACTCACTTTTATTCATAGATAATTTTTTAGTATTTTTAATTTTATAGAGATTGTTTCTGAAATCAGACATAGAAATGTGATCATGATTCTTGCAAAATCCAAATTCTTCAAGACCCATAGGATTGTTCGCTAATACAAACTTAGAGATACAGATCATTGATAAAATAAAGAGAGTTTTTTTAATAAGAATCATTCTTTTTGATGGCTGAGCGTTTTTTATAGGAACAAATCAACAATCTATTTTGGCATAGACTGTTGACCAGATGTTAGAAAGGTAAATTAGCTTATCTCTCTCATTTAAAACATGCCTGACAATGTCTGTTTTGTATCTATAAGTGTCATCCTCTTTTTGAAAAAAAGCACCAACGCTTCATTGGATCAAAAAAACGGAAGATTTTTATTGTAAAAACCAGACGATCAAATCCTCTTTATGGCATTGTAATAAGAATTTCCAATTTTACGGAAAGCAGCTGGAGGAATATTTCTAATGGAACTGAATACTCTGGTAAAATGATAACGACTTGAAAACCCAAGTTCCTCCGCGATTTCCTCTATATTTAATTGAGAATAATGAAGATAAAAACAGGCCTGCTTGATTTTAAGTTTTTTAAAATAATCCTGCGGAGATACCCCCAACTGATTATTAAACAAACGAAATAAAGATTTAGGACTCATATTAGCCACCTTAGAAAGCTCTTCGGTGCTCAACTTAGATTTAAGATTCCCCTCCATATAGCGGATAACCCAAGACAATCTTTCATCATGAGGAAGCTCCGCAATCAGATCCTCTGGCAAATCGGACAGCGCATAGAAAATGAGAGTATAGTAGTGCATCATCAATGTCGGAGAAGGAGGAGTAGTTCCTTGACGAAGCATTTTTTTCAAGGCCTTCGATGCTAAAATGCAATGCGCTGAATCTGCATCAATTTCAAAGAAAACATCCTCAAAATAGTTGTAAGGTTCATCCACAGAAAAATGAATGTAAAAATGATCAAAATACCCCTTACCCTTTGCTGCGTAGTGAGTTTCGGGAGCAATGAGATAGAATTTATCCGGTCTCATTTCAACGATTTGATCTCTTACAACAAAATGAGCCCCATTTTGCTCATTCCAATAAAATCGCCAATAAGGAGCCGCTAAATCTTCATAAAGTAGATCCTCGGCCTTCATAGCATTGCAACGAAGTACTTTGGCACTGATATTTTTACAAGGCCCACCATACTTGTAAAGTTCCGGCAAGGGTCGCTGATTCCCATTACTCTTTTTCGCCATTTCTACTTTTTTAAAACTTGAATTGGGATCGGTTTTACAAACATTAAAAAGTTACAAAGAGGGAATCGAAGAATTGAGTTGTCATTAGCTTCCAACAAAAAGAAGTTTGGTTCCCTTTGTGTCTACTGTCAGATCGTAGATGGAGCCTGAATTTCATAGATTCAAACAAAACTTTTAAAGACTATTCAAGGCGATTGAATCCATACATGCAAAATTTGTTTGAATACACCGATCCAAAAGACTTTGAAAATCATTTGCTCAGAATTCAAAAATCCCATCCAATCCAAAACAAAAAAGCCCTCGGTAAAACCGAAGGCTTTTGTAAAAAGCTAGGGCAATCGACTATTTTTTAGCGACCATAGCAATCTTGCTCGCTGTCTTGTTGGAACAATTACAGCCATGAACTTCAACCATATCTTTAGAAGTCAACTTAGATGGATCATCAAAACCCACCATTTTTGTATTACTGCTCACTTTGATCTTTTGATCATAACTTCCTTTTTTGACAGTCAAGGTTTTGGAATCAGAATCAAAGCCAACGACACTTCCCTTGATTGCTTTAGAAGGACAGCCTGCAGACAAAGCGCTGGCAAATGCGAACATACATATCAATGATAATAGAGTTTTCATAATGGGTATTGTAAGGATTGGGATTAATAATTAAATTGTACACTTAACGTTGTATCTTCAAATTATCAAGTAATTTCGCTGACCCTCTCATTTTTTCCAACATTATACCTTATTTGTGGTCCACGCCTTTTATGAAATCTCTAATTCCATTTTTGTGCCTTTTTCTATCAGTTGTAAATAGTTTTGGTCACCCGATCCCAGATCTTCCAGTTCATGGAATTTTCGAAACCGACGGAACCTCCAAAATTTCTCTCTCCATTGACATCCGGTGCTTCGAAGAAGACCCAGAAAAGGTTCCTTTTTTAGACTTAGCCCAATTCCAAGCCCTCACCCAAGTAGAAAAAGAAAATTTGTTAGTAAAAGCCAAAGCTTTCGTTCGCAAGTCCCTGCAGATCCGCATAAACCAAAACGAATGGTATCTTCCAAATTTTACTTTTGAATTTGAACCAAGAGATCAAAATGAATTTTCCGAAGAAGACACCCTTGTTTTTATTCATGGATTTTCAAATCTCACCGACCCATCTGGTATTCGAACTTATCAGATAAAAGCTTTAAAAGAAGCTCCATATGACCTTGTTTTCACAAATACGATCCATGGAACTCGTCTTCAACGCGTAAATGTTCTTTGGCCCGGAGAGGAAAGTTTCGTTCTCGAACTTGAATCAATAATGGAGCCAATAGATCCAAATTTAGAACCAAACACAAAAATCGCAGAACCTACAAGCGACAAAGAAACAGAAAGCCTAAAAATCCCTACCGAAACGCTCACCCAAAGCACCTTTTTTTCCTTTCTTAGACAAGGGTTCGTTCATGTCCTACCCTTAGGATTGGATCATATTCTATTTGTTTTATGCATTTTTCTTCTCTCCAGAAAATTCCGTCCCTTGATTCTCCAAGTCTCGGTCTTTACTTTGGCTCACACAATCACTCTTGCACTCGCCACACTGGGAATTGTATCCGCCCCCTCCTATTGGGTTGAACCTATCATAGCCGCAAGCATAGCCTATGTAGCTATTGAAAACATATTTACTTCAGGATATCGTCCCCATCGGTTGCTCATAATCTTCATTTTCGGATTGATTCATGGCCTCGGTTTTGCAGGAGCGTTGTCTGCTTTTTCATTAGATCCTGGATCCCTAGCAATAGGCTTATTGGGTTTCAATTTGGGAGTCGAATTCGGACAAATCGCAGTTCTTTCAATCGCTTTCTGTGCTACTTTTTGGATAAAAAAAGACGAAATTTACAAAAAGGGAGTAGTGATCCCGGGTTCTATCTTAATTGCATTGATTGGAACTTATTGGACAATGGAACGAATCTTCTTTTAGTGATTGTCCAATAAAAAACCAACTGAAACCTCCCAAAATCCTTAAACTCAAAGAAAGCTGTCAAGGGAGCCCCGCTTTAAACATAGAAATCACGATCCAATCTCAATTCAGATCACGGACAACAGAAAACCAAAAAATCCAATCCTCATTCTATGCAAGCTCCCGATTTGTGAAAACCCTTGCTGTAGAGCATTTCCTTCCATACAAATAATCCCCCAAGGTCAATTACCCACAGAGCCTGAATACCAACTAAAAGAATCTGAAAAGCCCCTCAATAAATGGATCGATGCCGATTAGAGATTTTTAATCCTATAGGAATTCTATAGAGACATTGCACGACTAGGAACGACTGAACCCTTATTGCGCAACTCTTGATTTATGATTCTTACAATTCTTTCATTTTGCTATTCTTTTACAGTTGGATATAAAAA
>CAJWYM010000082.1 GCA_913049555.1 uncultured Opitutia bacterium | reverse complement strand
TCTATTTCATTGCAGGAAAACCCTCCAAAATATAGAAATGCAACTCAACAGCTCAATCAACTCTTAGCCATTGAAGAGAACCCTCAACAAAAACTTATAATCAAATCATGGATCGCAGATTGCTATTACTTAGATCAGGACTATCCAAACGCATCCAGTGCTTACAAATCTTTATTTTATGAAACAAAAGGCAACTCTTTAGCCAAAACCTCCTTTTACCAATATGTAAAATCAACCCTCCTTGAAAATAAAATCGATTCAGCGATTTCCTTTTTATCTGAAATTCCTTACAATCAAATTGAGCCAGAAACAAGGTGGAAATCCGAGTGGAATCTAATCCTTGCAATCAATCAAAAAAAGGGTCTTAAAGAGGCGATTAAAAGAGTAAGAATGTTGAATGAGGAGATCACGAATATTCCTCCGGAACTTGCACTTCGATTTATGTGGTTTGAAACTCAATTGACCTTCAGGGACAGCAAAGATGAAAAGATACTCCTCTTGGCTGATGAAATTCTAAAGATCACTCCTCAATTGAATGAAAATCGGATTGAAGAAAGTATTTTAAAGAGTATTCAGTCTCAAACACTCCTTGCAAAAGGCAGATCCCTGCTTAGATTAAGCAAAGAAGAGGAGGCTTTTGAAACTTTCCAGCAATTGAGAGCTCAATTTACCAATGAGGAATCCGCGGCAATTTCCTTACTAGTCGAAGCCTCTCATTTTTCAAGTGTTGGATTGATTGTGGAAGCACAAGGCAGACTCATTCAATTGGTTGACAGTTATCCTAAAAGTCCCAAAGCACCCCAAGCATTGTTCGAGGCTGCTTTGAATGCAGAAAAAAGAGGAATTAAAACTTCTTACGAGGAAGCCATTAATTTACTGAACAAACTTCAAGAAAATTATCCGAATTCATCCATCCTATTTTTATCTAAATTAAAACAGGGTCATCTTCTCAGAAGATTAACCAAATTTGGGGAAGCTCTTAAGATATATGAAAATATTTTAGTAGATTTTAAAGAACACCCAAATATAAACCAGGCTGAAATTGCTAGGATAGATTGCCTCAATGCTATGGGAACCAGAAATCCTCAATTGTATGAGGATGCTATCGTTTATCTTGAAAACATCCTAGACAACAATATAGAGTCAAAAATACTACCTGAATTACAATTCAAGCTCGGAAATCTTTACCTTCAAACCGATCAGCTTTTAAAAGCTGAAAAAGCTTATTGGAATGCTATTCAATTAGTCAGAGATAAAAAAAGCTCAGGCCCTACTCAGAATTACTGGATTTCAAAATCCTTATTTGAATTGGCCAATATTTTAACAGAAAAAAAGGCGAAATCAGAAGCGGAACAGGCACTTAAAATAATCGTAGAGAATGACTTACCAGGATCTATTTTAGCCATAAAAAAAATCGAAAGATTGGGAAATTTATAAATAAAATATGGATGTTACAAATAATATTGAGGGAATTTCCATTTTAGAACAGGGCGGGATCGTAATTTACCCAATCCTGCTTCTAGGAATTGTATCGATCATTCTTGCTATGGAGAGAATTCTTTACATACGGAAAGGACAAATAAAAGGTAAAGATTTCATTGAAGGTATCAAAAATCTACTCCGTAAAAAAAGGTTGATGGAAGCACTTACTATCTGTGAGGAGCACTCCGGTCCAATCGTCAATATCCTTAAAAGTATTTTGTTAAATACAAACAGAAGCAAAGATCAGGTTATTGAAGCCATTCAAACAACCGCTCAAATCGAAATAACATTATTAGAGAGAAGACTCCCCATATTAGTCCTGATAGTAAATATAGCCCCAACGATTGGGCTTCTGGGATCTTTTTTATCAGTTTACACAGCATTCAGTCGTGGACAACAGAATGGTCCTTACCTTAACAGTTCTGATTTTTCTGGTATTTTAGCCAGTGCACTACTCTCTACAATAGCAGGCATTTTAGTGGGATTGATTGCTCAAATATTTTACTCTTTTCTTACTGCTAAAATACGAAGTATGATTGAAGATATGGAGTGGACCGCTCACAATCTAACTCAATTCATTTTGTCCAAAGAGTACCAAAACCAAAATGAATTCAACTGATTCCAAATTTCTTTTACCTTTTAACCTTAAAAGGTTTCAGAATAAAAAAGTTAGAACAATCAATTGGATACCCATCTTAGACCTTTGCGTCATTGCTTGTTTGCTTGGCTTTTTAAGAACTGAAATTATCTTTTCCCCTGGACTAGAATTAAATTTACCTAAAAGTGAAACCTTTGCTGCAAGGGGGATTTCAACGAGTTCGGTTCTTACCATTACTAAGAGTAAAGATTCCTTAATCTTTCTTTTTGAAAATCGTATTTTTAATGGATTCAGCGAATGGAATAATTATCTAGAATCAATGCATTCATTCAAATCAGATTCACCTGTTTTACTCATTAAAACGAATGCATCGACCGAACTCGTCCACTTTTTAACCGTTTGTGAAATTGCTGAAAAAAACGGATTTAAAAAGATATTGATTGCGTCCGATAATCCAGAATGAGGATTCAAAAAGAAAAAAATAAATAGTTTCCGCACGAGAATTTCATTTTCAAGTGAAGGAAATCGGTTTTCATTCATAAAATTCACTCATACCAATAAAAAATCTTGCATACCTTATGCATTTATGATCTGTTAGACCCTTAGTGTTGCTCAGTAGCTCAGCGGTAGAGCAGGTGGCTGTTAACCACTTTGTCGCTGGTTCGATCCCAGCCTGAGCAGCCAATTTCTTTTCGAGGCGAACTTATTTTAAGTTCGCCTTTTTTTGTTTAAAAACACAAAGGTTCTTACTTTTAAACTCCTGAAAATTAGTCCCCCTGTTCTCATAAAAATACAATCTATCACTCGAATCTGTAAAACCTCAGGATGCAATAGTAAATGAGATTCAAGTAAAAGATATAAGAGCGAAATGAATTAATAGATTTCATAATGGAACCTTCTGGTCCTGTTTAGATTTTCATAACTCATTGCAGCCTAATATTTGAAACTTACAATCCAAGATCTGACGGGAAATTTATTTTAAATCCACGATACAAAATAATTGTGTCAGATTTTCATTTTTCTCAAAATCCTTTTAAGGGATTTGTGAATTTTGGTTGAGTCCTATGCAATTATTTTAGAGTCTCAAGTTGTGATTGATCTAATTTATAGAATAGAATCCATGCCTAGCGCTTATTAATGAAAATTATTCGCTATTTGGATCCATTGGGAGAAATTCATTTTGCTTCCGTTGAAGAAAATGGAAAACCCTATGAACTTATATCTCATACTGGAAAACCAAAAGTTTCTAATAAACTAGCGGAAATAGAATTTCTTTTAGCACCTGTTGAGCTGAAAACAATTTACTGTATCGGTTTGAATTATAGAGATCACGCAATTGAAACTTACAAATCGGTTCCTGAGTTCCCCGTTGTATTCATGAAATCGATTTCATCCCTTCAAGCCCCAGAACAGCCGATTTATTTACCTAAAAAGTTAGCGTGCAAACACGTGGACTTTGAAGGAGAACTTGCAGTTATTATTGGAGAAAATTGTAAAAATGTAAGTCGTGAGAATGCTCTTGAATTTGTTGCGGGATATACCATTGCGAATGATGTCAGCGCTAGAGAATGGCAAAAGGATCATTTGGGAGGGGGTCAATTTTGTAGAGCTAAAACCTTTGATAGTTTTTGTCCTATGGGTCCTTGTATGGTTACAACAGATGAAATTGAAGAACCAAACAACCTATCGATTAGGACCTATGTCAACGGCGACATTATGCAAGACTCCAACACTTGTGAAATGATTTTTGACATCCCCTATTTAATAGAATTCTTAAGTAGCAGCACAACTCTGCTGAAAGGAACCGCAATTTTAACGGGAACTCCCAATGGGGTTGGCATGGCCAAAAATCCTCCAATCTTTTTAAAGCCAGAAGATAATATCTCCATTGAAATTGAGAATATAGGTCGATTGAACAATCCTGTTTTAGATGAAATTTATTTAACTATTTAACAATATGAGTGATTCTATAAAACATGAATGTGGAATAGCTGTTATCCGCTGCCTGAAACCTTTGCATTATTATCAAGAAAAATATGGAACGGCTTTGTATCCATTTCACAAAATGTTTTTGTTAATGGAAAAACAACATAACAGAGGTCAAGATGGGGCCGGCATAGGTTCTATCAAACATGATATGCAACCGGGACAACCTTATATGTTTCGGGAAAGAAATGATCAAAAACAAGCCATGGCTAAGATTTTTAAAAAGTCATTGCAGCGCTATCATAAAAAAGCCAAAACCCTCCAATTGGATCCAGATGATGCCAAATCAGTCAAAGCACATTTTGATTTTGGGGCTGAGGTATTGATCGGTCATCTACGATATGGAACCTCTGGTGGATTCGGAAAGTCCTCTTGCCATCCTTACTTTCGTAAAAGTAACTGGCCTGCGAAAAACTTAATGCTCGCTGGCAACTTCAATATGACAAATTCTGAAGAATTGAATCAAAGATTGATTGCGCGGGGTCAGCATCCGGTTTTTGGAACTGACACCCAAACAATTTTAGAGGAGGTTGGCTTTCATTTGGATCACGAACACGAGGATATTTACAGGTCTGCAAAGTCAGAGGGGCTCAAAGGAGAGGAGCTAAGACTTGCAATCAGCAAAAGATTAGATCCTATAAAAATCCTTAAAAATTCTGCCCAAGACTGGGATGGTGGCTATACGATTGGTGGATTGATGGGAAATGGAGATCTCTTTGTGGTGAGAGACCCACATGGAATTAGACCTTGTTTTTATTTTCATGATGATGAATTTGTCGCATTCTCATCTGAGCGCGTTCCATTGATGTCTGTTTTTAATAAAGAGATGGAGCAGGTTCAAGAATTAGAACCGGGTTACGGGTTTTCAGTCAAAAAATCTGGCGAATGCATTCGAGATGTTGTTGTGAAGGCAAAAACAAGAAAAAGTTGCTCTTTTGAAAGAATTTATTTTTCAAGAGGAAATGATGCAGAAATCTACCAAGATCGAAAAGCTTTAGGAGGCGCTTTGGTGCCAAAAGTTCTTAAAAAAGCGGGAAATGATTTTTCTAAGTTAGTTTTCAGTTACATTCCTAATACTTCAGAAGTTGGCTATTATGGATTCATGGATCAAGTTAGATTCATTCGTAGGACTCAAGTTAGGGATCAGTTCTTGCAAGCTCAAAAAGACGGTAAATTGGATGAAGCCCTGATTAATAAGCTGATCATGGGTAATTGGCCTAGAGGTGAAAAAATTGCAAATAAAGATATCAAACTCAGGACTTTTATATCTCAAGAACAAGGTCGATCGCAATTAGTATCTCATGTATATGACATTACTTACGGGGTCGTTGGACCCGAGGATGCATTGGTTTGCATAGACGATTCAATTGTCAGAGGAACCACCCTTAAAAAATCAGTGTTAAAAATTTTAAGTAGAACTAATCCAAATAAAATTGTGGTTGCCTCCACAGCACCACAGATTAGATATCCTGATTGCTACGGAATTGATATGTCAGAGCTTGGAAAATTTATAGCATTTCAAGCAGCGGTGCGCCTACTGAAAGACAAAGACAAAGAATCTATTCTACATGAAGTTTATAAAGACTGCTTGCAACAATCCTCCAGAGATCCTAAAGAGATGGTCAATCATGTAAAACGGATTTACCAAGCCTCAAGCGAAGAGGAAATTTCCTTTAAAATAAGCGAGTTGGTTTATCCGCAAGATATAGAATGGAAAGGCCCCATAGAAATAGTCTTTCAATCGATTCAAGATCTCCACAAAGCGATTCCTAAACATACTGGGGATTGGTACTTTACTGGGGATTATCCAACCCCAGGAGGTTATCACGTTCTTAATAAAGCATTCCTTAACTATTATGAAAATAAAGAAGGTCGCAGCTACTAGAGGCAAAATCTATTTTAAAAAAAGGATCGAATATTTGGATTTTAAGAAAAGGAAACAACAACATGAATATGAAAATGAATCCTTCCAATGATAAATTAAAAGCATCTAAAGTAGAAATGGACAGAGCCAACAAAACCAAAAACATACTCTATATATTAATGGGTATTGGTGTGATTGTGCCTTTAATTGCTTTTATATTTTTAAGATAATTTCGCAATGTCTACCAAAGGTAACCTCCTAATATTTGTTCTAGTCACTGTGACTATTTTGGTAATTTTGACGATTCCTATAATCAATACAATTCAATCCGAAAACCAATCAAACATTCCTGGAAATTTTGATAATTCGGCTCAAAAGAATGATTGAAGTGCTTGAGAAGAAAAAAATACTTCTCCTCTTTTTGTTATTTTTACTTGCATCTTTACTGAGTGTGGCACTCTTTTTCAAATCAAATTTGACAGTTCAAGAGGTCGTTTCTTTTTGTAAAGAAGTCATCGAGGGCACAATCATATTCTTACAAAAAGAGGCTTGGCTCTTATTTCTTGGGATCGCAATTCTACCCACGTTTTTGTTTCCTGTGAGTCCTTTGATGATTGTCTCAGGGACCGTATTTGCCAACGGTGAAAACGCTCCCATTGCCTGCTTATTGGCTTTATCTGCAGCAGCAATCAATATGGCTTGGACTTATTGGGTGGCTGCAGGACCTTGCCATGTATTTATTTCAAAAATTTTATCTAACACTAAATTTAAAATTCCTAAAGCATCTGGAAAAAATAATTTTAAACTCGTAGCTATTGTGAGACTTACCGGAATGCCATTCCCATTCCAAAACTTCACTTTAGGTATGAGCCATATGAACTTTACTAAATATATGCTCTTCTCATTAATCGTTCAAGCACCCATACTCTGTGCATTTGTATATTTTGGAGATGCGATTACCCAAGGAAAAGGGAAGGTCTTATTTTTAGCGATTGCTGTCATTGTAATCGTCAGTCTTGTGAGTAGATTCATCCCTAAGTATCTCAAGAATCGAAAAAATGCAATTACCGCTAGCGGATAAAATCCTATCTATCAAACAAATCAATGGATCTATCAAAGACCTATTAGAAGACTCCTTTCCATCCGTTTGGGTTCGTGGTGAGATCTCCAACCTTCGCCAGCCAAGTTCTGGTCATTTTTACTTCACTCTAAAAGACCAATCTAGCCAAATAAGCAGCGTATTATTTAGGAGTGATGCCAATAAAATTTCTAGTGCGCCCAGAGATGGAATGCAAATTATTGCCTATGGTTCGATAGGAGTGTACTCCCCCTCTGGTAGTTACCAAATTGTAGTTAGACAGTTCATTCCTGATGGAGCCGGTCAACTACAAATTCAATTTGAAAAATTAAAAAACAAACTTCAATCAGAAAAAATATTCGATATTGATCATAAAAGACCGATCCCTGTAAATCCTAAAAAAGTGGCTGTCTTAACTTCCGAAAATGGAGCTGCATTGCAAGATTTTATTAGAATTTTAAAAAGAAGAAATTGGTCTGGGTTACTAGGGATTTTCCCTGTCAGCGTTCAAGGAGAAAGAGCTCCCCTAGAAATTATGGAAGCGATCACTTCCGTTGAAAATTCAAATTCTGTTGATTTAATTATTATCACTCGCGGAGGAGGAAGTATAGAGGATTTATGGGCCTTTAATAACGAGCACCTAATCCGAAAAATCTACTCTTGTGAAATTCCAATTATTTCCGCCGTTGGCCATGAAATTGACTTTAC
>CAJWYM010000081.1 GCA_913049555.1 uncultured Opitutia bacterium | reverse complement strand
TTGCTATCTTCAAAAATTCTTCAGTGGTGGATTCGATTGCGGGCAGTTGATGGTGTTGCTCTATGTACTCTCGAAGAATCCTAGAAGTTGCCGTTACAAATTCTTCCTCATCAGATGTTTCCAGGGTTAATGAAATTTTATCGAGTTGCCTTTTTGCTCTTTGTTTTGCCGTTTCAGGAGTGGGGGCAGGTTTGAATCGATTGCGTTTTATGAGCCAAACCACAAAAATAACTAGGCATAGAATTCCTAGACTGTATGCGAACCACAACTCTATTGGGGCTTTTGGTTCTAAGAGGACAATCTCTTTTATATCTACAATCTCTTCTTCCATACGTTTATCTTCTTTCTTTTCTTCTCGCGAAAAATGCTTTTAAGTCTTTTACGTAGGGACGATGAGTGGAGAGGGATAATAGATCCGCTCCAGTTTGGCTGAGTGCTTTCAGGATTTTTTCTTCCCTTATTAAATTGTCTTTTTTAAATTGATCTCGAACGCGTTTACTACCTGTATTGATTTCTACCACTTCCTCTGTTTCAGCATCTTCTAGAGTAATTCGACCGACATCAGGGAGTTCGTGCTCTCTTGGATCCGAGATGCGAATACAGATAAGGTCATGACGTCTTTTGGCAATCTTAAGCATTTGTAGCTCATCTTTATTTTGAGAGTTTTGATTCGGATCTTCAAGGGTTCTCAGGATCGGTAAAAAATCAGACAACAGAAATACGACTGCCTTTCTTTTCACAATTCCGTTGAGGTGATCGAGCGCTTGAATCAGGTTTGTTTTTTTTCCTTTTGGTTCAAAATAAAGCATTTCTCTGACAATACGCAGTATATGCGATCGCCCCTTTTTCGGACGTATAAACTGTTCCACATGGTCTGTAAAGAGGAGCAGTCCGACATTGTCGTTGTTTCTGGTTGCGGCAAAGGCCAGCAAACTAGCAATTTCAGCTGCTAATTCTCTCTTACTTTGCTCTTTGGAACCAAACATGCCAGATGCACTCAAATCAACCATTAGAATAATGGTTAGATCCCGTTCTTCACGAAACTGTTTTACATATGCATTGTCCATTTTGGCCGTAACATTCCAGTCAATATTTCGGACATCGTCCCCTGCTTGATATTCGCGGACTTCTTCAAAGTTCATCCCTTGACCCCGGAAAATACTGTGGTAAGAACCTGCCATTCCATCGGATACTGTTTGTTTTGTATTGATTTCAATCTGGCGAACTTGCTTCAGTATTTTTCTGGTAAATTCAGAATCTAGTTTTTTAGAGGACATTGGTTTTTTTAATAAATAAATCGTGCAAAGAAGCAGAGGCGCAAAGTTTTATAGTTTGTTTACAAGGCGAGTTGTTCCATCTTTCATCAAGGGCAAAGCGAAAACCAGAACATCTCCTAATTGCATTTTGGTAGTGGACTGGTAAGTTATTAGTTGTTTTTTATGGATCGGTGCATTTTTCTCTACAGATTTAAGTTCAATAATTACCTTTTGATTTCGAATTAAACCAGCTTTAACGGCCTTCTTTTCATGGAGATTGTCAAAGTCGAAACCATAGAAAGTCTCTTATCCAAAGCTTAACCCTCTTTTTGTAAGTGTATGGGCGAGGGCTTGTTGGAGCAAAGACTCAAGAAGTTCAGGTCCTAGTTTATTGTAACAGTTAATTGCGCTGTTCACTATAATTTCTCCAATTTCATTCTCCATTATTCTTTTCTTGGCAGTTTTGCGTCATTGCTTCATTGCGTCTATGCCCGAATTCAAATTTTATTAAGGGACGGCGATGGTGTTAAAAATTTTTTGAATTAGGTCTTCACTTGTGATCTCCTCTGCCTCTGCTTCGTAGGATACAATTACCCGGTGTCGAAGGACATCCTCCCCAATGCTTTTTACATCTTGCGGAGTGACGTATCCGCGGCCTTCTAAAAAAGCATGGGCTTTCGCTGCCATGGCAAGGGCAATGGTGGCTCTTGGAGAGGCACCAAATTGAATATAATCTTTAATTTCTAAGTTGAATTTTTGAGGGTCTCTAGTCGCAAACACAATTTGTACGATATAATCCTTGATTCGGTCATCAATATAGATCTGCTGCACGCATTTTCTCGCGGATAAAATAGCCTCTGGGGACACCACAGGATTGACTTTTTCAAATTTCTTAAGGCTGGTTTGTTGATCAAGGATGATTTTTTCATCTTCCATAGATGGGTAGCCAATGGTCACTTTCAGCATAAATCGATCTACCTGAGCTTCTGGAAGCGGATAGGTTCCTTCCTGATCGACCGGGTTTTCAGTGGCTAAAACTAGAAAAGGTTCAGAGAGTGGGTAGGTGGTATCTCCAATAGTAACTTGCTTTTCTTGCATCGCCTCGAGGAGAGCACTTTGAACCTTTGCAGGAGCCCGATTGATTTCATCCGCTAAAATAAGATTTGAAAAAATAGGACCTTTTTTGGTAGTAAATTCACCCAAGGAAGGGTTGTAGATCAAAGTCCCTAAAATGTCCGCAGGCAGTAGGTCGGGAGTAAATTGTATTCTTTTAAATTCGGTTTGGACTGCATCTGATAAGGTGTTTATCGAGAGTGTTTTCGCTAATCCTGGAACTCCTTCCAATAAAATATGACCATTTGCTAACAAAGCTATGATCAATCGATCCACTAAATATTTTTGACCTACAATGACTCTGCCAATTTCTTGTCTCAACAATCCTACCCATGCGGATTCTTCTTTAACAGATTCTTGAACGGCTGCGATTTCTTGCTCAGTTTGCATAGTATGTAAAAACAATTGAAGTTTTAAATTATTTTAGGTTTTGAAGGGTTCCAAGTTTGTAAAGTTAATTAATTTTGAAAAAGTAATTTTAGAATAGCTCACATAATGGGAGACGATCAAAGCATTTATATTTTAGTTTTTAAACAACATGGATTTTGTGAATCCCATTGTCTCGGATTCAGATAGAAATTTCTGGATCTTTGAATGAATCTTTGAGGGCGAAATCCATGCATAGAAGTTAAGAATCAGGATTGAATGACCGAGGGTTCAGAACGCTTTTTATTGAAAATAGTTTTTTGGACTGTCCGATTGCTCAAGCCTGTTTTAAAGATTTAGAGGTTACTCAACAGAATTTATGTTTTGTATTTCCTGAACTTTTTCTTCCATAGTTTTTAACGCTTCAATCCATTTAGGATCCAAATTCATACGTTCTTTTTGGGTATTTACAAAGTGATCAAAAACTGGAATTCCTGAAACCTCTTCAACGAGAAGCCTCCTACCTGTTTCAGTGACCGTCAAAGTTAGTTGAAAATCAGCGATTTGTTTTTGAATAATTATTGAGCCCTGAAGCTTGGAATTATTTTTTGATTGGCTGCTATTGTCCACCCATCCAAATGGATTGAAGTTTTTCTTTTCCAAGCCATTTTTTTTAGCAAAAGTGCTCCATTGTTTTTGAAGCTCTGTGCTCTGAGCGTCTATTTTTTTTTGAAATTCCTCAAAGTAAGTCATCGATTGATCCAGCTTGGAGGATAGTTTTTTCCTCCAATAGAAACCATCATCGATCTCTATTTGCTCCAAAGTGGCTGAAATTAATTTTTCTTTTCCTTCAACGACTAGGGTTAATTGAACCACTTCCCCGTTTTCTTTAGAACGGATCAAGGTTTTAAGCTGTGCTTGGTTGATCACGACTTGATCGCCTATCTTTTTCAGAATGGATAAAGGTTTTACCCCCGCTTTTTCAGCAGGTGAACCCTCTTTAATATGATCTATTAGGAGGTAGAAGCCTTCTGGAAATTGGAATTGAAAGGCCAATGCCAATGGCACTTCTGTGGTTGCCAATCCTAAAAAAGTACTTTTGGCTAAAGGATCGTCCTCCTTTTTTTCAATCAAGGGTTCCGACTTTGCCAAATGAGTTCTTTTTTCTATGTAAGGGTCTTGGCGAGTTTGTTCTACCGATGAGGAGAAATTCAGATTCGCGTTCAATTTAAAAATCGGGAAAGCAATTAAAAAAGGGAGGAGAAGGGTATAAATTTTCATGATTCTATTAAACAGGAAATTAAAAGGAATTGGCGGATAAAAAATTGGAATGAAAAGCAAATGTTTATTCAAAAATGAATGTTCCATTGAAGGATTTGGATTTAATAGTGTTGCAGTCGCACATGAATAATTTCTTCTCTTGGTTTTCGGACCTCGATCTTCATCGAGTTTTTAGAATCTTCCCACTTAAAGGTTTCTAAAAATTGGTTTCGAATTCGTTTTTTCGGAATCTCATTTTCTAAATAAACAATGCCATCGTCCCAAGATCCAAGAAACAGGTTCGATTTATTGGCTGCTGGCAAAGATTCCAATAAAGGGAGCTTTAGTTCTTGTTTCTCAGCGAATTTAAGGGTGTCTTTTTTAGCCGAGTTAAAGAAGAATAGACCCAATACAAATCCCAAACAGGCAGCGATTGCAATCGGAACAATTTTAATTGTTAGTTGGATTGCCTTTGCCTTTTTTTCAATCTTTTTAAGATCTATTGTTTCTTCAATTTTTTTACCTATGGATTTGTGGATTTGTTTGGGAGTAAGACATTTCAATTCTTTTTCCAATTCATCGTATTCATTTGGATTCATGATTTAAATGGATTCGGCGTTTTATGTTTATGCTTAGTATTCAGACTCTTATGAAGAGCTTGTAGACCATAACGGTATCTAGATGCAACCGTATTAGCAGAGAGATTTAAAATCTCTGCGATCCCATCAAAAGTTTGTTCCCCCCAGATTTTGAGAATTATGACTTCTTGCTGTTTTTCGGGAAGAATTTTGATAGCATCTTCGAGTCTTTTTTGTCGATCTTTTTTATCGAAATCATTTTCGAACCATTCAGCCATAGAAATGCCCTCTAATTCTTGAGCAATCTCCTCTCTTCGTATTCTTCTAATATTGCTTCTAGCATAATCAATTGCCAAGTTGCGGATTGTTTTGTAAACGATCGTATCTTCTGGAATTTCTTTGTGGGAACTTTTTTTTAATAATTTAACAAGAGAATCTTGAAGGATGTCTTCCGCCTCATAAGAATTTCTAGATTGTTGTTTGGCAAAAAGTAGAAATTTACTGGCTTCTTTTGTGAACCAATTTTGCCAGTTTTGATTGAATTTGTGTTGATTCATTATAGATAAAAGCGATCCTAAAATGAATATTTGTTTAATAATAATAAAAAATGTTTAAAGATTATTTTATACCTAGAAGGAATGCGTTCTTTATAAAATTCTTTCAAGAGTTCTAATAGCTAATAATGGGAAAGGATTTTTAGTTATATATGGGAGGAACCTAAAATTCAAAACAAAGAAGAATCAAGTGGGTAATTTGATAAAGAAAGTGGTTCCTTGATTTTCTTTTGTCTCAAAGTAAAGTTCTCCATTGTGACCCTCAACAATTGTTTTATAGCAAAGTGAAAGTCCTTGACCCGTTCCTTTTCCGACTTCTTTGGTTGTAAAGAAGGGATCATAGACTTTTTCCTGAATCGCTTTAGGAATTCCCTTTCCATTGTCCTCTATTCGAATCACAATTGAATCTTCCTCTTTGTAAGTGAATATTTTTACTTGACCGATGAAGTTATTTTTCTGGGTTTTTGATTGCTTTTCTTCGATGGAATGAATTGCGTTTATAATCAAGTTCATCACAACTTGATTGATTTCGGTGATGTAGCACTTAACAAGAGGTAATGATTCTTGTGGGATCAATTCCACCTTTGCGATTTGCTTCCATTCACTTTTAGATAAAAATAATGCCGGCTCTAAAGACTTGTTTAGATCTACGCTTACTTTAGAGCCTTTATTTTCATTCAAATGAGAAAATATGCGAATGGATTGGACAATTTTACTCACTCTTTGGGCTCCCTCTCCTGCTTCTTCCAAAGCTTTAGGGATTTCGGTTTCCAAATATGCAAGGTCCTGCACAATTTCATCTTGGCTGATTTTTAAACGAACTTTCTCCAAGTCATCTTCTTTTTGAATCCATTGGATGTTGTTTTTTAGGACAAAGATCAAATTCTTACATTCTTCAGTGAGGAAGGTTAAATTGTCTCGGATAAATTGAATAGGAGTATTGATTTCATGAGCGATCCCAGCAGCGAGGGTTCCCAAAGACTCCAGCTTTTGAGAGAGAAGCAATCGATCTTCAAGTTTCTTTCGTTTTTCTTCACTCTTAATTCTATTTTGAGTCTCCATTTCCAACTCTATCGTCCTAACTTTAACTTGATCTACAAGAAGCTGAGAGAAGTTTTTGGAATGTTTTAAATATGCATAACAAAAAGGAATTAATAAAAGTAACAAAAAGGCAAGTTTTACAAAAACTTCAAGCATTCGGTAAAACAACCCCTCATTCAGAAATCCAATGTCTTGGTGGACTCCGACTATATAAATCTGACCGCTTACAGAGGTTTCAGGCATCAGAACAGTTCTAAAAGTTCTTTGGTTTTCGGAGGAGGTTTTAAAACTAGGATTTTTTTCCTTAAAAGTGGAGCGAACTCTTTCAGTTGGATTCTTATAAATCATCCAATAATCCATTTTCTCTCTTTGAGAATTGGAATCTGATTTGCTGGAGGACGAGTAATGGACTGATGAGCCTCTTTGAACCAAACTGTAAATGTGATGAACATGGAACTCGGTCGCTAATCGAGAAAGCAATTCTCTGTTTTTATAATCCTCCGCAATTGAGATTGAGGATTGGCTTATGGCACGGTCATGGAAATTTCGAGGTAGAATAAATTTTAATGTTCTGGCAGTTTGAAGAAGCTGTTGGTCAATTTCTTCAATCATCTTCTTCTTTTCATTCTGGTAATTAAAAATCGAAAATATAAGAACCCCAATGATATAAATAATGATTGGGAAACTAAATATCTTTGCTTTATTGGGTAAACTCATAGAAAGAAATGATTTATTTCAATTCTATAGATTTTATTCTAGGTCACAATCAAAAATCTTTTCTCTATATTTGTTTATTTTTCATGTTCAATAAAAAGTAGGGTTCCAGCGATCACTCCTAAAGGAAAAACAAACAGAGCTAAGCCCGGAATGAGAAGAGAAATTTCTGCGATGAGACCAATGCTAAATATTTGATTTTTCAATTCGGCAAATTTTTTATTTTTTATTTTGATTTCAAAACCATTTCTACTGAATGGAATGTCAAGAAAACCAAGTCCTGTAAAATAGGCAGTCACAAAAAAAAGGGGTAAAAAACCAATACCTGGAACGAGCAGAAATGGAATTGCGACCCCAGTCCAAATCAATTGTTTTATCAATATTTTAAAAGTAAAACCCAAACTAGGAATCAGCATTTTTATGTTTTGGAAAAGACTAGTAGGAGAGTCTTGTTTTCCAGTTTTAATCCACTCCGTTCTCTCAGACAAGATGTCATTGAAAGGACTCGAAATCACCATATAAGAAATTATAAATGTGAAGTAGGATGCGATAAATAACAATGGAATTATCAGGGTCCACTGAATCATTTTGAGCAGAAAGTTCCATGCCGGTTGAGCCCATTCTAACCACTCAGAGGATGTTAGAATATCAGGAGCTTTTACAGTCCAATCGTTGAGAAATTTTATACTGAGAACAATTACCAAAATGTAGATAAATAGATTCAATATTACAGGGATATAAGCATATCGCTGAAGTTCTTTATTCCGGATCAGTAAGTGGATCGCTTGTTTGTAGTATTTAAAGGAGCTTAACATAGAAAATCATCGGTTCTGATGAGACAATCCAATATTATTTGGACCACCATGAACCCCTTTAATCTTGTAAACAAAGAGAATTTGTCAATAGGTTTTGCTGAAAGAATTTGATTCATAACGAGTTTCAAAACAGTCCTTTATTCTGCTCTTCTCATCCAAGCAATTTTTAATGAGTGAGGACATTTTTCAACTATGTCTTTAATTAAAATATACACAGGCAAATATGCCCCAATTGAATTCAATAAATTTTCTTGATCGAAAAGAAATAAGAAGAGCATATAATTTTACAAATATTTCAAGAAAAACGCTATTTTTTTGAAACAATTTGTAAATACCCATAAAATCCCCCATTTAAAAGCGAGTAGAATAGATGTATTTTCAAATCAGATTATTTATGTAAAGTATTATTCGTGAGTTGTATAAAGATATATCAGCTTCTTATTTTTTGTGGATTAAAAAATAATTTACAAATAGTTTGACGAGATTCTTTTAAAGTGATGTTCTAATAAT
>CAJWYM010000080.1 GCA_913049555.1 uncultured Opitutia bacterium | reverse complement strand
ACACAAATTCATTCCTTAAATCTTTTTTTAACTTTTTTGTGAATAAGTTCTATTCGGATTCATAGACAACACTTTAGAGAAATTAATAAATTGTTTTTTTGCTCTGTATGATGAAAAAGTTCCTGTTATTTTGATTTATAAAAATTGTCTTCAGCCTTTACAAATGACTCCCTTTCTTTACTCTATAATTATCATGCCTACTCAAAGGGACACCGTTATTTTCGTTTGCACTGCTAACATTTGTCGCAGTCCGATGGCTGAACGCTTGTTTGCACAGGCCTTGGGGAATGAAGAAGAACCTTTGAATCAATTACAAGTGGTCTCGGCCGGAGTCTCAGCAATTGACGGGGATTTAGTCTCACAGAATTCAATCGATGCCATGTCTGAGGAAGGAATTGATATTCAAGACCATCGCAGCCAAAGATTGAATCTAGAAATGATTCAATCTGCAGTCGCAATTTTTGTCATGACAGAATCTCACAGAGCCCTCATAGAAATGACTTATGAAAATCTTGAAGTTCCAGTTTTTTTGATGAGAGAATTCATTCCTGAACCGGCAACCAATCAAATACCCGACCCATTTGGTCAATCCCTTGAAATATATCGTCTTAGCCGAGAAAGCATGAAGGAAGCTCTTCCCTCCTTAATAGAATTTCTTAAAAAAGAAACCGAGCATTAAAGATATGATTACAACAAACCGCTTATTACCGCATCATCCCTTAGCAGAATTAGATCCTGAGATCGAATCTTTGATTAATAAAGAAAAAGCAAGACAACAGAGCCATATTGAACTCATTGCTTCAGAAAACTTTACAACTCCTGCGATCATGGAGGCACAAGGATCCATCCTGACGAACAAGTATGCCGAAGGATATCCAGCGAAACGGTGGTATGGAGGTTGTGAGCATGTCGATAAAATTGAAGTTCTAGCGATCGAAAGAGCCAAAAAACTTTTTGGAGCGGATCATGCAAATGTCCAGCCCCACTCTGGGAGTCAGGCCAATCAAGCGGTTTATTTCTCTGTGCTCAAACCGGGCGACAAGATATTGACGATGCGCTTAGAAGATGGAGGACACTTGACTCATGGACACCCTAAGAATTTCTCGGGAGAACTTTATGATGTGATTCATTACGGAGTTTCACCAGAAAATGGCCAGATCGACTACGATGAATTGGAAAAAGTGGCGCTCGCTGAAAAACCTAAAATGATCACTACCGGAGCGTCTGCCTACTCCAAGACCATCGATTTTGAAAGAATGGGAAAAATTGCAAAATCCTGCGGTGCAATGCTGTTAGCAGATATTGCTCATATCGCAGGCCTAGTAGCATCTGGGGAACACCCCAGTCCAGTTCCACACGCCGATTTTGTAACGACCACAACGCACAAGACACTTCGAGGACCCAGAGGAGGATTGATCCTATGTAGAGAAGCTTTTGCAAAGGGAGTGGATGCCTCCTTATTTCCAGGCTCTCAAGGAGGTCCTCTAATGCATGTAATCGCCGCTAAAGCGACATGCTTTAAAGAGGCGATGAAGCCAGAATTTAAAGAATACCAATCTCAAATCCGAAAAAATGCCCGAGCTCTAGCCAATAAAATGAAAGAGCTGGGCTTTTTTGTGGTGAGTGAAGGAACCGACAATCATCTTATGTTGATTGATCTCCGCAAATCCCACCCAGAAATCTCTGGTAAAGTCGCTCAAATTGCGCTCGATAAGGCAAATATAACCGTTAATAAAAATACGATTCCGGGAGAGACCAGAAATCCTTTTCAAACCAGCGGTATACGCTTGGGAACTCCAGCAGTCACAAGCAGGGGAATGATGGAAGATGAGATGGAGGAAATTGCACTGATTATTAAAAGTGTCCTGGATGATCCAGACGATGAATTGATCCTCGAATCAGCGAAAAAAAGAGCCCAGTCTATCTGCGATCAGTTCTTACTTCCCTATTGATTCCGCGCTCAATTCAATTGTGAATTTGCATAAATCTCTGTTTTCCATAAATTGGTATTATAAATACTAACGAATCCATTAATACACATCCTCGAAGAATATGAAAAAATTGAACCCAAAAACAAAAAAAAAGTCCACTCAGGGATTCACTCTGATTGAGCTTTTGACCGTAATCGCAATTATCGGGATTCTGGCGGGTATCGCAATTCCTGGTGGAAGCCTAGTCCTAGAAAAAGCAAAAAAAATGTCTGCTTCTGCAAATATTAGAAATGTTGCGCAAACTTACAACATGCTACTCAATGAGGGAAAGACGATCTCAAGAGTGAATTCTACCAATGACTGGGCGGTTGAATTTGCTAAAAAAACTGGACTGAATGATGGCACCCTTTACTATCTAAACGAGCCTGAGGGAATGAATCCAGAAATCATTGACACAAGAAAAAGACCGCTCAGTGATGGAATCTATAAAATGTCCGGGATCGATGCTCCTCAGTATGATGTGGTTGCTGAGCTGCCCAGAAATCTCAGTCGCAAAGAACACGTTCCTCTCATCTGGACCACTGGGATCAAACACAGAAGCGACACTATGTGGGATCTGGAGTCTCCTTGGGAAGGTAAAGGCGGACACGTAGCCTTTCTGTCGGGCAAGGTCGAGTGGATCGAAGACACTACCGACAATTTTATCGATTTCCGTTCTCGAAAAAAAGCGGACAAAATTTCCAATGCTCTTCCTAGTGGGGCCCTTGTGGTCTCTCCAAAAAGTAGAAGCACTGGCGGTTCCTCTAATGTAGAGACTCAAGGCTTTGATGGACTCAAATCTGAGGGAAGAGGTGCGAACGCAATGTAAGCTCCTTCATCAAGAGTTCCTGTAGATGCCAGCCAAGAAGCCCACGTTCATAGTAGGTCATAAAAACCCAGATGCCGATTCGATCTGTGCAGCCATTGCCTATGCAGATTACAAATCGGTTCCGGGTGCATCTAAGGAATATCTAGCGACTCGCTGTGGGAACTCAAATGCTCGAATTGATGCGATCCTAAATCGTTTTCAGCTTCCTTTACCAAAGTTTTTACAAGATGTGACCCCACGAGTGCGGGATATTATGCACAAAGATTTGAAGAGAGCTTCTTTGGATCACACTTGTGCTGAAGTCCTTGAAGTTATGGACGAATTTGATTTTCGCTCTCTACCTGTCGTGGATGAACAGGAATCTTTGGTTGGAACCATTTCTATCTTTGATTTAGGAGAATTCTTTATACCCGGTCCAACGGGCTCTAAGAAGATGAGGCATGTCAGGAGCAGCTTCAATCACATCATTCGTTCCCTGAAAGCAGAGGTTTTAACGATCAGGGAACCGGATCAGATCATAGATTTGTTTGTCCGTGTAGGAGCTATGGATATCCGTGCATTTGGGAACTTTTTTCAGAATGACGATTACATTGCTCCAGATAACAGTGTGATCATCGTTGGAGACCGATGGGACATTCAAGAAAAATCAATCCAGTTAGGTGTTCGACTGCTGGTGATTACTGGCGGACTCGAAGTCGATGATGACATCGTAGAGAGAGCGGTAGAGAAAGGAGTTTCTATTATTGTTAGTCCCCACGATACAGCCACAACTGCTTGGACAATTCGATCCGCAACAAAGATCGATGACCTAATGAACCAAAAATTTGTCCAATTTACTCCGAATGATCGACTGGATACGGTGAGCAGAAAGGTAAGAGATCTCAAGGATCCTCTTTTTATGGTGGTCGATGACAAAAAGAAACTTGTGGGTGTATTCTCTAAAACAGATTTGATCAAACCCATTGAAACTGAGATTATTTTAGTCGATCACAATGAATTGACCCAAGCAGTGACTGGTGCTGCTCAAGTGAATATCCTTGAAGTTGTGGATCATCATAGACTCGGTAACCCCCCAACCGATCAGCCCATTTTATTTATCAATCGACCGGTCGGTTCCTCTTGCACAATCATTGCGGACATGTACCGCCAAAGCAATCGAATACCCAGTGCAAAAATAGCTGGAATTATGATGTCTGGAATTATCTCCGACACATTAAAATTAAAAGGTCCCACTTCGACTCCATTGGATGAGGATATGTTGGTCTGGTTGGCAGGAATCGCAAATGAAGACATCGATGCCTTGGCAGACATGATCTTTAACTCCGGTTCTGTCTTAGTAAATATGAGTTCCGAGGAAGCAATTCGAGTGGATTGCAAACAGTTTGAAGAATGCGGATGGAATTTTTCCGCTGCCCAAATTGAAGAACTTGGAATGGGAAATTTTCAAAAAAAATCAGACGCACTTTACACAGAACTCGAAAAATATAGAATCCGTGAAGGTTTATCCATGAGTGTATTGCTCGTAACAGACATCAATACTCAAAACTCTGTTTTACTGACTACGGGAGAAGAAGAAATTATCGAAGCCATTGAGTATGAAGTCATCAATGCGTTCAAAATGTATAATCTACCCGGCATTGTTAGCCGTAAAAAGCAACTCATCCCATACCTCAGCACTGTCATTAAAAAAATTAGCACTCCCGTGCATACCCAATAGAAATCCAATTTGAGTTTAGAAAAACAACTATTTGAACTTCTTGGGCAATCCAATTACGTCCCGATGCAAGTCGATGATTTGATCGTTGCCTTGAGACTCCCCAAAAACAAGTGGAAGAAATTCAAAAGAATTTTACAAATTCATTTGAATTCAGGTAAAGTATTAAAAGTCCAATCAGACCGTTATTGCTTACCGGAGGATTCTAACTTGGTTAAAGGGATCATCCGATTCAGGCAAAATGGTTCCGCAATTCTTTATGCAGAAAAAAAACTCGTCCAATATCCTGTAGATTTATTCCACATCAACCCTGAGGATACTCAAGTATCGATTCATGGAGACCGAATTGAAGCGCGTATCATCAATAAGCCAAAACGAACCCATCGCTACAGCAAAGGCAAGCGAATCCCATTGAGTAAAGAGGACTCCAATCGAGTCTATGCAAAAGTGCTTCGAGTTTTGGATAGAAAGCACGCGAGCATACCGGGAACTTTTCGTAAAGGTAAAATGTACCATTATGTAGCTCCTGATGACCCTCGGATTAATAAAGACATCTTCGTTCTACCCCCTGATAAAAACTCAGAAATTCCCTATGCTGAAGTCGATGACAAAGTCATTGTTAAAATCAAACACTGGAAGCAAAGAGATCAAAATCCTGAGGGAGAAATTACTCAAGTTTTAGGTAAAACTCACACTCCATTTGCAGAATATCAAGCGATCTTGCACAAGCATGAGTTGGACCCAGAATTTCCCTCTGGGGTTGTGCGCGAATTAAATCTCATACCAGAGGAAGTGCAAGAAAACGATTTCAAGGATCGCTCTGACTGTAGAGATCTCTTGACCTTTACGATTGATCCTGAGGATGCTAAAGACTTTGATGACGCTTTAAGCATTCAATATTTACCCAACAATCAAGTAAAAATCGGGATTCACATAGCAGACGTGTCTCATTATGTGAAACCAAACAGTGCACTGGATAAAGAAGCAAAAAATCGAGGGAATTCTACCTATCTGGTTGGCACGGTGATCCCTATGTTGCCCAAAAAACTATCCAACGGTTTATGCAGCTTGGTAGAAGGAGAGAATAGACTTACAAAAACAGTCTTTGTTGTTTTCAATGAACAACTTGAAATAGACGAAGTGTACTTTGGAAATTCGGTAATTAAGAGTAACAAACGCCTTACTTATCAGCAAGCGCTTGCTTTTTTACAACTAGAAAGCTTGTCTGAAATAAGAAAGACTCCCCTGCCTCCAAGTTTCCAAACTGGATCCATTGGCAAATCTTTAGATCGTCTCGACGATTCACAAATGAAAGAGTTGCAGAAAGCCATACGACTTTGCTGGAAAATTGGCGCCCGTATTCGAAAAAGGAGAATGAAACACGGAAGCTTAGATTTTGATATGCCAGAAGTAAAAATATATCTGGATGAAAAAGGCTATGCAGATCGGATCGAAAAACTTGAATACGATGAAAGTCATCAATTGATCGAGGAATTTATGTTGCTTGCCAACGAAGAAATCAGTCGCGAAATGACTCGCGCAAACATTCCTTGCGTGTATCGAGTGCATGACAAACCGGATGCAACAAAACTGGACGAACTTCGGGAATATTTAATCACTTTTGGAGTCCAAACAGGAAATCTAGAAAAACGTAAAGAAGTTTTAAGAATGCTCAAGCAACTGAGCGATCATCCTCAGGGATTTGTATTGAAAGTTCAATTTCTTAGAAGTCTCAGACAGGCTTGTTATAGATCGACACCCGATGGTCACTATGGTTTGAACAAAAAGGATTACACTCATTTTACCTCCCCTATCCGTAGATACAGTGATCTAGTGGTTCATCGCATGTTGAATTATTATATGATTAAGGTCGGAGCGGACAGTAGATCCCCAAAAATTCAGCGTCCTTACAAACCCAGTGATTTAAGAAGTCTTAGTGATCACTTAAGTATTACGGAGCAAAACAGCACGGAGGCGGAGAGAGAATCTCACAAGATCAAACAACTGGAATTCTTTGATCGAGAAATGAACAGGGAAGATAAAAATTCTTTTAGAGCGATTGTTACAGATATAAAAGCTCATGGCTTGTTTGTGGAGCTTCAAGATTTAACAACTTTTGGTTTTGTACACGTCTCCAAATTCAAAGAGGATCAATACAATATGAACTCTAAAGGAACCGCCCTGATTGGTAGAAAAACTCAAAAAAGTTATGAACTGGGACAAGTAATTGAGGTTGTGATTGAGCGAGTGGACCGCTATAAAAGGCAAATTGATTTCAGTCTTTTTTCTTAAAAATTAGATCGCACTCTCTTATTTAAAGTTTAACTTTTTGTATAGATACACTTTTTAATAATTACAACTATCATGACTAATTACACTTTTCAAAAAACAATTCGAACCATTTGGAACAATGCCTGCCAAAGTTACGAAGCTGGAGAGCGAGAACCCACCAAAATGGTTTCTCATGAAGACATTCTAGAGCTTCAAAGCATTGGGCTGAATGCTATTGATTTGTTTGATGCTGTAGACGACAATCACAGGTATGAGGGTGATCCAGACTTTGAAACCTTCCTTTTGGTAAGCAGTGTTCGAAGAGATTATTTTTTTCAAGTCCAAAAAAAAGTCCCGAGCGACAAACTCATTACAGTCGAATCTCTTCCTGCCAAAACAGATGCGGTACAGGGAGTCTCTTGGTTGCCCCGTATATATGATAAGGCCATTGCAAAAATCAAAGGAGAACTCCCTCCTGAAATTATGTTTGGTTGTGCAGGAGATCGAGGATTTTTACAAGCATTCGACATTGCTCCTGCTGATATGTTAAGGGCGGCTTGGTCCTTTGAGGGAGATGCGGGAGCCTTTTTTGATTGGGTCATTTCTCATACAAAATCCTAATTGATTCTTCCAAAAGCACCCTTTTTCACTCTGTTAGTATGCTTGTCACTGAGTATGCTTGGAGAATCTTTTTCTAAGGAACTCAAGCCATACTCAAGGATAAAGAGTTCGCTCATTGATGAATGCTCTGGGTTGGTAAAAAGCCCAAGCTATGCGAACACCTACTGGACCCACAACGATTCTGGGGATCTCGCTAGAATCTTTGCTATAGATGAAAATGGAAAACTGATAAAAAGTCTCTTTGAAATCCCTGCTTATAAGGGTATTTCTATCTTAGATGCTCACAACATCGACTGGGAGGATATTGCGGTCGATTCGAAAGGAAACTTAATTTTAGGCGCTTTTGGCAACAACAACAATGCTAGAAAAGATTTAGCGATCTATGTTGTCCCAGAGCCCAATCCCAAGCAGATTGATCAGACTAGATCCTATCATAAAATCAATTTTAATTATCCTGATCAAAACCACTACCCTCCCGAGCTGAATAGGAATTTTGATGCCGAAGCTCTATTTAGCTTTAGAGATCATTTGTATATTTTAACCAAAAATCGAGGAAACAAAAAAACAGGACTCTACAAATTTGAAGAACTCAATCCTAGCCAATTGAATCCTCTTAAAAAACTGGAGGAATTTAACATCCAAGGATTTGTTACCGCAGCCGATTATAATAAGGAAAAAGAGATCCTTGCAGTGCTCACCTACAAGGCAATCTGGCTTTTTAAATTCAATAAAGATACAAAAGAACCTTTATTAAGTAAGGCAAAAGCATATAAACTGGAAACAAAGGATGCCAAGCAGTGCGAAGGAATCTGTTTCAAATCTTCGAATGAATTGATAATTAGTAATGAGCAACAAGAACTGTTCCTAGTTCCTGTTGAGGAAATTCTAGTAGAAAAAAACTTTTATCCGACTCGTTGAAAAATGAATTATTTGCCGTATCATTCGCTTCTTGATCTGGCCGCATGGTTCGTTACGAAAGATTAGGTCGCTCCTGTAAGATTTATGATTTTCTATGGATCTACCTCTTCGATTTATTGCTAAGAGAAATTCCACTTGGATACAACGCCATAAACCCAACTCGAAGCGGGCTAAAAAACCTTTAGTTCGCAGATGCAGAAACCGATGAACCTCTTATTAAAATTTTTGCAGCGAACCTTACTCTTCGAAAAAGATTGCCTTTTAAATGTCTATAAGTTCCGACAATAGAATAACAATTAAAGCATAAAACTTAGGTTCTCATGGGGAATTCCAGTCGGAAGAAGAGGGTGCTCCATTCATTTTTTTCTCTTACGAGCTTCCGCAATCAATTTTTCCAAATCATCAAGCTCCTCTGTTGAAAAAGACTTCTCTTTAACAAAATGGGCTACCATACTCATTGGTTTCCCCTGAAATATTTTTTTAAGGAAGGCTTTGGATTCTTCCTGAACCCATTTTTCTTTCTCTAGATTTGCATAATACAAATAGCGCCGGTCTAATT
>CAJWYM010000079.1 GCA_913049555.1 uncultured Opitutia bacterium | reverse complement strand
TTTAGGGCGATTCGTTTTTGCTTGAAGCATACGAAAGTTTTCAAAGATCAGTTGAGAGCTATTTTGAGAGCATCTTATCAAGGAAATATCAAAATAATGTATCCTATGATTTCCGGTTTGAGAGAATTGATTCAGGCAAATAAACATCTAGAGGAAGCCAAACAGGAATTAAGACAAAATGGTGTGCGATTCGATGAAAATATTCAATTTGGATGTATGGTTGAAACGCCAGCAGCTGCTGTTATATTAGATTTGCTGGATGAACATTGTGATTTTTTTAGTATAGGATCCAATGATTTGACCCAGTACATGTTAGCAGTGGATCGAGTCAATAACCAGATCGCCTATCTTTATGAACCCAGTCATCCTTCTGTAATTAGAACGATTGATGACGTATTTTCTAGAGGTATTAGTTTCGGAACTCCCATTAGTATATGTGGAGAAATCGCAGGAGATCCAATTTATACGGCTTTATTAATTGGAATGGGATGTCGAGAATTGAGTGGAACTCCAGCAATTATTCCGGAAATTAAATATATCATCAGTCAAATTACAATTGAGGATGCTAAAAAATTAAGAGATCGGGTCATTTTGAAGAAGAGAAGCCATGAAATTCTAAATGAAATAAGAGAATTTCACACCTCGCTGATTCGAGATTTGAGATTAAAAACTTAGGGCTTAGATTGATTGCAATTTTTCTCGGCAAAATGCTGTAATTCAGTAAATACATTCAAATGAATGAGAAAAATACTTCTCTTAGTTTTCGCTTAGGCTCTGTTTGACATTCATTTCGAATTTTAAGATCATCTGCGGTTTTATTTTATGGCAAACAAGAAAAAAAATGGAAGCGCCAAAGGTGCAATTGTTGAACCTTACCAAGAGAAGTCTAAACCCTTGTCAGCATTGTTTCTGGCTATGCTTGGTCTCTTGATTTTTGTTGCACTTTTCAATTATGAGTGGGGACAGTCTCGTCAAACGACCACAAACCCAGTTTCTGAGAATATTGTCGGGGCTTTTGGTGCTGAATCCTCATATTTACTATATCATTGGCTTGGTTTGGGTTCTTGGTTGATTCCACTTTTTTTATACTGGTTGGCGTTTTTGTTTGCATCTGCTAGGACTAGGAGATTGAGACGATTTAAGAGTATCGGTTACCCCATCTCATTCTTATGCGCGACCGGTTTGTTGTCCGTTTTAGATTCATCCCTAAGAGATTTGGATGAAACAGCGGTCTTATCCGTTTGTCATTTTGGTCTTGGAGGACAATTGGGGACTTTGGTTTACACGGATTCGTTGCAGAATCTAGTAAATTGGTTTGGCAGTATTGTTATATTTTTAGCAGTTTTATCTGCGACTTTGTTTGCGATTATTACCAATGATATGGGCGCTGCTTTTGATCGATTTCGTGAGTGGATGGCTTCTTTTTTCCTTTCTTTTTTAAATTCTGTAAAAGAGACAAAGGGTGCATACCTAAAAAAGCGAGCGGAAGCCAAGGATTTTAAAGCAATGTTGAAGCGGGAAACTAAAACCAAAAAAGAGGAGTTAAAAAAAGCAAACACTTTATCCAAAGAAAACAAGTTTGAAAATGCGATCCACTCTGAGGGCGATGACAGTGCGGATCGATTATTAAATGCTGCTGAAATCCCAAAGACTCAACATGAAAAGGTGAAAAAAAATGGGTCTGATGAGGATTTGGAAAAGAAAACCGAACCCCCTACAACAAAGCCAACCATCCAAGAGATGGATGCCTCAAGAGTTCAAGACTCCACTCAAAATTCGAGATTCAAAATTGTTCAAGCTGAAACCGTCGATCGAGTCGATCCAGCCATCCCAGTCAATCGAGGCAATTATGAGTTTCCATCCATAAACCTACTCGCGGAAGTTCCAGAATACCAATCGGTTCCGCAGTCGGAGATTGAAGATACTGCCAACCGTCTAAAACAAACTTTAAGCGAATTTAAAATCAAAGTTGATTTGGGTGAAGTGCATACGGGTCCCGTAATTACTCGTTATGATATTCACCCTGCCCCGGGGGTTAAGGTTGAGAAAATTGCTGGTTTAGATAAAAATTTGGCGATGTCGATGCGAGCCGAAGCAGTTCGAGTACTCGCACCCGTGCCGGGTAAAGGCTGTGTTGGTGTAGAGGTACCGAATCGCAAGCCTTTGGCTGTTTGTATGCGGGAAATTATTGAATCTCAAGCTTGGGCAGATGCGGAGGAAGGACTGCCTTTAATATTAGGGAAAGATGTTAGTGGAAAACCCTTAGTTGCAGATCTTACAAAAATGCCTCATTTGTTGATTGCTGGCTCTACTGGTTCTGGTAAGTCCGTCTGCCTGAATTCTATTATCGCCTCCATGTGCTATTTTGGAAGCCCAGAAGAGGTTCGTTTTATCATGGTAGACCCGAAAATTGTTGAGATGCAGGCTTACAATAGTTTGCCGCATATGCTGATACCGGTAGTTACAAACCCTAAGAAAGTTCCCGGTGCACTGAAGTGGTTGATCTCAGAAATGGAGCGAAGATACCAATTATTTAAGAATGCCGGCGTCCGAAATATAGCTGGTTTCAATGATAAAATTTTGAAAAATAAAAAAGCTCAAGAGCACTCAGATGCTCTGGATGCGGTTTTGTCACCTGAGGAAAGAGCAGCGGTCAATGCAACTTTAGATTCCGAGGTCGAATTGGAGGAGGATTTCCAACTTCCAGAAAGTAAACTTCCTTATGTCGTTTGTATTATTGATGAGTTGGCGGATTTGATGATGGTTGCCCCAGCAGATATAGAAACTTCGATTGCGCGGATTGCTCAATTAGCAAGAGCGGCAGGCATTCATTTAATTTTAGCGACACAAAGACCATCTGTTAATGTGATTACTGGAGTAATTAAGGCGAATTTGCCAAGTAGGATTGCATTTAAAGTGGCTTCTTACAGAGATAGTATGACCATTCTTGATTGTAAAGGAGCGGAAACATTAATTGGAAAAGGAGATATGTTATTTATTCCTCCTGGTGCAAGTTCATTAGTTCGAGCTCAGGGGGCGTTTATGTCAGACGAAGAAATCCATCAGATAGTTGAGTTCTTAAAGTGTAACGGGCCTCCAAATTTTGTAGAGGAAGTCCAACGACAGGTAGAGGCATCTGGAGAGGAGAGTGAGGATACTGGAATCGATGAGGAGGATACAACAGACTTGGATGATGATGAAATTTTACTGAGGAAAGTGTTACAAGTCATGAAGGCCTCCAGAAGAGCTTCTACCTCAATGTTTCAAAGACGATTGAAAATTGGTTACAATCGAGCGGGTAGAATTATGGATATGCTTGAAGATCGAGGGTATGTTGGACCTGATAATGGCTCCCAACCTAGAGAAATTTTGATTGATTTAGACTCTTTGTAAATTCCTGTATTGATTCATATCTAAAAACTTATAGTTTAGTTAACTAGCATGCATACATTAGGAAAAAAGCTTGAGGAGGCTAGAACTAAAAAAGGAATTTCTATTCGCGAAGCGTCTGAGAGCATTAAGGTTCGTGGGGATTTTCTTATTCATTTTGAAAATAATGATTTTAAATTCAATCTTCCGGACATTTATAAGCGTGGGTTTTTAAGAAATTATGCTCGATTGCTTGAATTAGACGGTGAAGAAATTTTAGAGGAGTTTGAACTTCTGAATAAGCCCAGTAAAAAACAAGCAAAAAGAGATGCCCGAGAATATTTGGGCAAAATTGAATTGAACGAGGATACATTGCCTCCCGACAATCCTCCGAACAAGAAAATGCATCCAGATCCCAAGTTTGCCACAGGTGGAATTTCCAGGACAATTCCTTTGAGTGCTTCGAGTGCCCAAGAGCAAAAGAATCCTCCCATGTCTGCAGGGAGACCTGGAAATTCCAGTTCCACGAGGCAGCAGCCGCAGTTGGGTGATTCTAAGAATGATGCGAACGATATGTATGTAAAAATACCTATCTATATTGCCAGCACTTTTGTTTTGATTATTTTGATCTGGGTTTTTATCAGCATGATTGGAAATTCAAACAATGAGGAGATGGAAATTGAAGATGTAAAAATTGCAGAATCTTATTCTGATTCTTTGCTTCAGTCTCCCAGCGATGGACCTAAAAAGTCAATTTTACCTACTCAGGAAGCTATTTATGCAATTGCACTGAATGATGTTGAAGTAAAAATTCGACAAGAATATGATAAGAAAATGTTGCTCAACAAGCAATTAAAACGCGGGGACCGTATCCAACTTATGAAGCAAGGACCTGTTAAAATCTATTGTTCGGAAGTGAGTGACTTTAGAATCGGTAAAAATAATAAAGAGTATACTATGGGAACCTCCGGCCCTGCCACGACAGAATTCAATTAATCAAAATTATGAGCACAGCGGTAATGTTTCCTGGTCAGGGATCGCAAAAGTTAGGAATGGGGAAAGATTTATTTGATCAATTCCCTGAACAAGTAAAACTAGCAGACGAAATTCTCGGGTATTCCATTCGTCAGCTCTGCACGGAAGATAAACAAGAACAACTAAATACAACCTCCTTCACCCAGCCTGCATTGTATGTTGTCTCCGCTCTAGCTTATTTGGATTGGGTTCGCAATGGTGGGGTCGCTAGCTTTACTGCTGGACATTCCGTTGGAGAATATGCTGCTTTATTTGCTGCCGGAGCCATTGATTTTGAAACAGGCCTGCAGTGGGTTCAAAAAAGAGGTGCTTTGATGGCTGAAGTTTCTGGAGGTGGCATGGCTGCTGTTATTGGGATGAAGGCCGATGCAATCTTTAATACTTTAGCCACATCCGGTGCGGATTCTGTGGACGTTGCAAATTATAATTCACCGGAACAGACCGTAATTTCAGGACCATCTGCGGTTATTGAGTCGTTGGAATCTAATTTCAAAGAGGCCGGTGCTAAGATGTATGCGGTTTTAAAAGTGAGTGGAGCTTTTCATTCCAGATATATGCAAGAATCTGCAAGTTCCTTTGCAGAATTTATTGAAAGTGCGAAGGTTCATAATCCTAAGATCCCAGTTGTGTCCAATGTCGAAGCGGTGCCCTATAAAGATTCGGATGAAATCAAAAAATATCTAGTAGCTCAAATACATTCCTCTGTTCGTTGGTTGGAGAGCATTCTTTATTTGAGATCAAACGGAGCCAAGGATTTCATAGAATTAGGGTCGGGGGTAGTTTTAACTCGATTGTTAAAGAAAATATAACTGAATACCAAAGTTCTTCTATATAAAACGGAACTTTTTTTACCCTATTTTCTTATGTTAGAGTTTGTCATTTTTGCTGCCTATTTCACCGCATCGATTGGACTATTCGCCTATGGATTGAACAGTTATGTTATGTTGTGGCTTTTTTCAAGAGTTCGAGAAAAAGTTCAAGGACAAGCATTGACCTCTATTCCAGATGAAGATTCTTTGCCCATTATTACAACTCAAATACCGTTGTTTAATGAAGCGAATGTTGCCGAGAGAGTGATTTGTGCTGTAACGGCTATGAACTATCCAATTGAAAAGCATGAAATTCAAATTCTAGATGACTCCACGGATGAAACAATAGAGATTGTCAATCAATGGGTTGAATTTTATTCTAGAAAGGGTTTCGATATTAAAGTTTATCGTCGCTTCGTTAGGAGTGGATATAAGGCTGGAGCATTGCAGGAGGGGATGATTCGCTCTCGAGGAGCATTTATAGCAATCTTTGATGGGGATTTTATTCCGCCTCCTCATTTTCTCAGGCAAGCGATCTTTCCATTTTTAAGGGATGTTCATTTAGGTCTTGTTCAGGGGCGATGGGGACATTTAAATGATAAAGACTCTTTACTGACTAAAGCTCAATCTATCGGAATTGATGGGCATTTTGTGATCGAACAAACGGCACGGACTTTCAATGGATTATTTATGAATTTTAACGGTACTGCGGGTGTATGGAGGAAGTCCACCATTTATGATGCTGGAGGCTGGGAGGCAGATACGCTGACTGAAGATATGGATTTATCTTATCGTGCACAGTTGAAGGGTTGGAAAACAAAATATCTTCCTAACCTAGTGGTTCCCGCGGAGTTGCCTCACTCAGTATCTGCTTTTAAAAGTCAGCAATTTAGATGGGCCAAGGGTTCTATTCAGACAGCAAAAAAGATTTTTCCTAGAGTTTTAAATGCAGAGATTTCTGTTTTTAAGAAGTGGGAAGCATTTATTCACCTGACGCACTATATGATTCACCCACTTATGTTTTCGGTGGCTTTTTTGGCGCTTCCTGTATTGTTGTTTGTTGATATGAGATTTTCACGCGGGGTCATTGCTCTTTTATCTGTAATAATGAGCTTTGCTGTAATTGCTCCTAGTATTTTATATACAATTAGTCAGAAAACCATTTATAAAAATTGGTTTTCTAGAATTTGTTATTTACCGGTATTGATGGCTATTGGAGTTGGCATTGCCATATCAAATACTCAGGCAGTCATTGAAGCAATCCTTGGTTTCAAGAGCGAATTTGTCCGAACTCCAAAGTCTGGGGATAAAAGAATTAAAAATTACCGAATTAAAAAACCTTGGATTTCTTTTTTGGAAATAATCATGGGTGTGTATGCATTTGTTACTCTATATTTTTATTGGCAAGTGGGCAATTTTTTGATCAGCCCGTTTTTAATTTTGTATGGAACAGGATTCTTACATATTGGGATCTCAGGAATCATGGAGGTATTCCAAAATTTCAAAAAATATTTCAGCCCTCGAAGCTCGCCAAAAACCAAATCGTTTGGGGTTTCGTGATTTTTTACGAATCTTAAAGTATTCTGCTAACTTTCTTATCATTCATATAGAAGCCACTCATTTATGACCTTTAGTAATTCATTTGTTAGATACTTGCTTGCAATCACTGCGGTTGCTGCGTTTTTAATGTTAATTGTTTCTTATTCATTTGGCTCCATTCAAAAGAATAGTCCTGTAATTTTGACTTCTTTTGTATTAAAGCAGTCTCCGACTCATTCTGTTGGAAACTAGAGATTAATTTTTTTATTTACTCTAAATTTCAGTGCGAAACTATAACAGGGGGTTCTTGGATTGAATGGGTTGGAAGGATAGATTTTTAGATGAGTTTTCTTGCAGCGATTGAATGCATTTAATTTAATAAACACTATGATTTTTGAAAAATACCACGCACTAGGAAATGATTATTTAATTCTTAATCCGGAGGAGTGTCCGGAACTTTTTACTAAAGAAAAAATCAGGTTGGTTTGTCATAGAAATTATGGTTTAGGTTCGGATGGTATTTTATATGGTCCATTGGAGTCTAAAGGGGCCGATTTTGCTTTAAGAATAATTAATCCTGATGGAAGTGAGGCTGAAAAAAGTGGGAATGGGCTGAGAATTTTTTGTTATTATTTGTGGGATCAGAATTTAGTGGAAGAGGAAACTGTATTCACGATTGATACCTTGGGCGGAGTTGTGAGTTGTCAAATTAGTGAGGGAGCCCTTTCAATTTCAGTGGAAATGGGAAAAGTCACCTTTATAAGCAATGAGATACCAGTAATTGGTATTTCCAGAGAGGTAATCAATGAAGAAATTAATTTGGGAGGAGAACTTTTTAAATACTGTGCTGCATCAATTGGCAATCCTCATTGCGTGATTCCAGTCCATGATCTTTCCTCTGAATTAGCAAAAAAAATTGGACCCATCGTTGAGAATCACCCTAATTTTCCTAATCGAATCAATATGCAGCTTTTAAAAGTGATTGATCGTAAAACTATACAAATTGAAATTTGGGAGCGCGGGGCTGGCTATACTTTGGCATCAGGCTCCAGTAGCAGCGCGGCTGCAGCGGTTGCTTTCAAATTAGGACTGTGTGACCGTGAAATAACAGTTAAAATGCCTGGTGGTGAAATTGGAATTATTATAGATAAGGAGTTTCAGATCAACATGACAGGTCCCGCTTCCAGGGTTGGAACAATGGTATTGGATGAAGATTTTTTGAATGACTAAAATTTGTTTGCTCACTCATGAGTTTTATCCCAAGCGAGGAGGTGCTGGAATTTATTGTGAGGAGATCGCAAAAGCAGCTTCAAATTTGGGTTTTAAATTAAAGGTTTTCGTTCCTGAAACACGGGTTTCAAGCGATTGGATTTCAAATTATGAAGTTTTATCGATGCCCTATAAGCAAGGACAAGGATTTTGGAATCGGAAAAAAACCCAAAAAGTTTGGTTGGCTTATCGATCCCAGTTACAGGATTCCATCCTTCATATTGCAGAGCCTGCTGCTATGATACCATTTCTTGCTTACCCATCTTTGTTGAAAAATCTAAAAGTCGAAAAATGCCTATTAACTTTCCATGGCTCTGAAATTTTAAAATTTTGGAGGAAATACAAAAAAAACCTTTCAAGTTTAATCGATTCAGCGGATAAAATAACTGTAATTTCTCCTTATGTGGGTGATTTGCTAAAAAAGCATTTTGTATTCGATCCTAACAAGTTATCAATCACCCCAGGAGCTCCAAGGTTTCTGCCAAATTTGAGCGATTTGAAAGATAGAGGGACTGAGGAAATCATCATTGCCTGTGTTGCTAGATTGCATCCGAGAAAAGGACAATTAGCCCTTTTAGAAGCCTTGTCACTTTTGAATAGCTCTTTACAGAAGCGTTTGAAAATTCTATTTATAGGACAGAAAGTAAACACTCGATATGCAAATCAATTAAAAAAGTTTTCAGAAAATTTGAAATCCAAGGTCGAGTTCTTAGATTCTGTGTCTGATGAAGATTTGCACTCGCATCTGGTTAGGGCTCATATTTTTGCTATGACAAGTATGCCCGCAGGTGAAAGCATTGAAGGATTGGGTTTGTCCTACTTAGAAGCCTCTGCCTATCAATTGCCTATCCTTGCACACGATATTGGGGGTGTTAAGTTTGCCGTTTTAGATCGAATTTCAGGCATTTTGGTC
>CAJWYM010000078.1 GCA_913049555.1 uncultured Opitutia bacterium | reverse complement strand
ACTCGACTTATTTCATGCTCCGCACGATTCATTACTGAACCACCCCTCTTAGCATTAACATGCTACTTCACCGTTCCAAGTTTAAGTGAAGTTGCTGTCTTCAACTTAGCTCATATTACGGGTCCCTATTTATTTTACGAACTCGTTTCGAGAATTGCTTTTTCTGGTGCGTAGAGTGTTCTTCTGAAAAATACCTGAATGAAGTGAAGCGGACTGATTCCGATACTTCACCACCTAATAACGACAACGCTGGAAAGTTTTGAACTTGAAGAGGGTGAAAACAGAGAATAGCAGGGCATCGGAACTGACGGAAGCTCGATGGGAGGTTTGAGCGAGCCTTTATTACAAGACGAAATACGAGCGGCAGAAAGAGAACGATTGCTCGAAAAGCGCTAGTTAAAGGAAAACCTCATAATGCCAACCCAAACCGTCGCTCGTGGAAAGTCTATAGAATTGAGGCTGAGCGGTGAATCCCAATGAGGAAATCAGCTGTCTTACAGCAATCTAAAAATCCAAGGAATGGTCACTGAAGAAGAATGTCCACTGCCCATGAGCATATAATGCCTGTCCTTATTTTTTTAATTTTTAGATTTTGCGTCTGACTCCCTCGGCTGGTTTTGACTAAGATACTGTCAATTTTCTTTATAACCTAATATAAAAAGCTTATTATCATGATAACCAAGAACCATTTTGGTTCCATCCGAGCCTTGCTTTGTTCTTTGGGAATAATGTATTTTTAAATACTTATAAGGCTTAAGGTTACTCGTGAATTTAACACCATTTTCAGTAAACTGGTAATTAATTATTTTTTTAATTATTTTAGGTGTAATCTCAGTAAATTCAATCTCTTTGATTTTTTGGTCGATACACTCTTTAAATGAATCCATTTTTGAATTTAATAAAACTCTAGGCGTATCTTGGACTTGCCATACAGTGATGAGTTTTTCTCGTGATAAATTTCTCGCTTCAATAAAAGAAATGAAACGATCCTCAAAATCTACTTCTGCTTCTGTTTTTTCAATCCCCCAACATTTAGTAGCTATAATGACAAAAACTATTATTGCATTTATAATTTTCATAAAAATTTACCTATATCCTTCTTATCAAAATATTGGACTCTAAAACCTAATTTCTCTAAACTATTAATTAAATTATTAATTTGAAGGGATTGTCCAGAAGCAGACAAAAAAGAATACCTTTTCTCATCAAATAAATAATTAAACTCTAAAACTCCTATCGGTCCTACATGATAATGCATCTCATGGGTAAAAGATAATCTCTCATGAGCGTTTTCAATAATCAGATTTTTAGATGGAAATTTAGCAATATTTAAAGTTTTGTCGTAAATAAATAAGCTCTTTTTTTTACTCTTGTCTTTAACTTCACAAAATATCACGACAGGCAATGTAAATATAGTAATACCAATAATAATCGGGATGAATATAGCTGCTTCACTCTCTTGCATTTTGAAATAAATAACCGTCGAAAAAATTACTAGTCCACAGATTATTACAAACGTTGTATAAATTAACGGATTATTATTGTAAACCACATGGGTTTCATTCTCTCGAATTACAAATTTCCATGAACCTGTGTTTGAATAAGTTTTAGCTAAAGGATCCATATATGTAATTTTATTAATAGATGTAAACTTTCATTTTCACTTTATCAAAATTCGTGGCTGATACATTTTCCTAATACAAATGCCTCTGCAACGACCTTCCTTTAGTTTTACCTGCATTTTCATTAGTAATTGAACATGAAAACGTATCACAATACGAAATCGGACTATAAAATTAATGACCTCAAAAAAAGTCAAACGCAAAATATTAAGATTTATACTCATTTACTAGATTACTTGGGTAATTAGGATGACCCATTTTCAAGCATTGAGACATCCAAATATTACTTGCGGTTGTTGATTTCCTTAATTCTCTAGCTATTTTAACTTTCCAATATGCAATATTCTTATCTGTTTCTAGATCCATATTAGTCTTACATTCTTCTATCATTGCTCCAAAAACGATCCTCTCCCAATTCATTTCATTTTTAACAACATTCCCGTTAGCATCATAATGATAATAATGAGTAGCATCATCTTCAACAGTAGCTAAGTGTCCTCAGACTCCACCAAAAACTTGAGTAGAACCATAAATGCTAATCCCCAATAGCGATTTCTACTATCAACGAGAGTATCATTAGCGTATTTTTTATATAAAATTACGTTCCCACCTCTGAATATATTCAATGCGTTTTTCAAACATAAATTCTATACCAATAGACAAACACTTCTTACTAAATTGTCAATCAGCACCATAAAACAGCAGTAAAACTGTGCCACTCTTGAGCCAATTAAATAGCCAGAAGTAACGAGTATATATTACTCTTGGTTTAGATGAATAAACTAAAGAGTAATATGATAGAAAGCATAGAGACGTTAAAGAGCAAAGGCCATTCAAATTCGGCTATAGCAACGATATTAAAGGTGAGTTGAAACACCGTTAATGGTTATGTAAAAGCGGTAACAAATCACAGCGAGACAGAAGATTCAAATGGTGCCAAAGTGCTGATCGGCTCTAAGATTAAAAGTAGTTTTTATCAATCCATAATTGAGTCAAAACTTCAACAAGGATTAACAGCGGAACGAATCTATCAAGATTTGCAAATAGAGCATCAATATGAAATTGCATACGATTCAATCCAAAGTTCGTTAAAAAGCAGAAAGCTCACATTCTTAGAATGACGCTAAGCTATTCTCGCAAAAGCTAAAGTGAGGTTGTGAAAAGCCAATCATTGGAGAACTTTATCAGATTTATAGAAAATGGTTTTCGCTTTTTTGGAGGAAGCATTCAAACCCTTGTTCTTGATAATTTAAAAGCAAGGGTAAGACAACCAGATTGGTTTGATCTAGTAATCAATCCTAAGTTTTACAGTTTTTGTAAATTACTCAGTAGCACCAATAGCGATCAGACCAAGACAATCTCACCATAAAGGAAAAGTAGAAAGTACAATAAAATATGGAAAACAGGGAAAAGCAGCTAAAGAAATATTTACGATGTGTCCTTTTAATTATTAATGATATGGGAATCAAGGAATTACCTAAAAAGGCAGGCGAAACCCTTTTTGAAATAATCCTCCGAAGGCACCCACTGAAATCCACACGAATGACTACGAACAGACCCATTGACAAATGGGGAAAATTTCAAGCAGATGTTCCAGGAGCAACTGCCATACTTGATAGGTTTTATCACACTGTCACGGTATTCCAAATCTTAGCCGAAGCATCTGCAGTTCGAATCATAGCCGATTATTCAGTGATAAGAGATGGGATCATTCAAAACAAAAAAGAGAGATTTCTACAATCGAAAATTCTCAATCCAAATAAGTATTTTTTTCAAGATAAGAGTGCATTAATTTTTTGTCTTCGGGATCCAGTTTGGTATTTTTGTCTATTAATTCTTGATAATCCCATCCATAAGAATGGAACCAAAAGCTCATTCCTTTCAAAACTTTTTGTCTCTTTGATTTCTCAACTCTTGCGGCTAGATCAATCGATAGTTCTGGTTCAAAACCAAGATGTCTGTAAGTATACCATTCGATTGCTTTTGTATGTCTTGGTCCCTCCTCAGCTTGTTCTATCCAGTCTAAAACTTTTTCAGGATATCTAATAGTAGCTTTATTCATAAAGCTGCCAAATAGATAGGTATTAGAGGGCTTATTTTTATCATGCCATTCTATTAACCCATTAAAATCAAACTCTCCCCAGTTTGCATATAGATATTGATAAGATCTTATGTTTTTTTCATTGCTAGGGATTGATTCCAAATATTCTGCAAATTGTTCAGGGAAAGTATAAGTTAAATGATCACTTGCAATCACTAAGGTGTTTTTCTTGATAGATGAGGGCAAAGAATCCATCCAATCTAGTGTATATTCAGGTGCAAAAGTAACTAAATTTTTCACGATTGCTTTAGCAATTTTGGACTGTAATTGAGGATCCATTTCATAGGGGAAACTTTCTGCTGCGGCTCTTGGGGCTTGTTTAGACCATTCATCATATACATATTCAAGATTTTCGTTGAAATGAATAGAATCAGGCAAACCTAGAAGCCAATCCACAGCTTCTTTGGGGTTTTCGTTTAAATGCTTTTTAGCTATGTAATCAATGGTTTCTTTTCTGATAGATGCATTTTCAATCTTTTCGATCAAAAAGTGAGAGTCGCTTGCATTTTTATCTGCATATGCCTTTGCCAATCCCGAGATTGCAACATCTTTTATCTTGGACTGAGGAAGTTTTTTTAACCAATCCATTACCCTACCCTTCTCTTTAGAGGCCCAAGATTTTATCGAGGATTTAAAATTACGAGAGGAATTTGAGAGGGTAGATGGATTTAAAATTATCTTATTATACAAATATGCTACGGCTTTGGATGGACTCTCTCTGGCCCAAACCCGATAGGTGCTTGAACGAATCCACTCGGGTATTTCCAAGTTTGAATCTAAGAATCTTATTGCTGAAATACCGTCAGAGTGTACCCAGGAACTCAGAGCTGTTCGTAACAATTGGTCTCTTGTATTTTGGACATACCCTTTGTTGTTGCGTATGTATTGAACTGCATTTCTAGGGGATTTTCTTGCCCATGCAGTAACAACACCATATGAGAGGGAAAGATTGGTGTTCTCTGCTTCTAATTCAATTGCTTTGTCTAAAGCATCTCTAGGCGAGAGAATCGCCCAACTATTCATTAGCTGTTGCAGGTTGAAATTGGAAATTTCTTTATTACTTAATTTATCTTGAAATATCTTGAAGGCATTTGAAGGCAATAAGATTTCATTTTCCATCAGAGAAATAAGCTGTAAAAACTCGCCTTCGTTATCGAAAATTTGTAATGCTAATTCTGGTTTGTTCAAACACAAAGAGTTGAAGACATTTTTCATTATGGGAAACGGTCTTGCTTTGTTTAATAAAATTTTCCATTCCTTTTCCTTTAAATTTAATGGATTCACATCTAGGAGCCCTAAAATTAGAGGCATAAATTGGAAATTTTTACTCTGATCTATGTAAAGAACTAATTCTTGAGTTTTGTCTTTTGGCCAATCCTCAACTGCTACTCTAATACTATCGAGGATCTTTTGTCATCGAAGCCCAAAACTGCTTTTAAGCACTCTAAACGATCTAACTCTCTCCATTGCAAGAGTAATAAGTGGATTTTTTGCCATTGCAACGAGGAGGTTTCCAATTTTGATTGATCCGTTATATATTCTTCTAATCTATTTGAATATTCTTGAATAGGTAAGCTTTTCAACTCCTTTGAAAATTCTAAAATTGATTCAAAGTCAGTCTCAGAATGATCTAAGGCTTGGACCAAAACAAAAGTATTTAACAAAAAGATTAAATAGCTAAGGTTTGTTAAAAATTTATTTTTTGCCATTTGAGGTTTTATTTTATGATCGATAATAATCTCGACTTATTTTTTGTTGTCAATTGGTCCATGCCTTTAACCTTCTCTCGTATTTGTTCTGGGTTATGGAGAGTCCTACTATGGACAATTAAACCATACCTGAATGCATCTTGCTTGATCTTGGAATCTGTGATCTGGACAAAATAATCCAATGATTTTGGAAAATCGCGCCCTCCTATCATTTTTACCATTTCTGAAAATGCAATATCCTTTGACTTGCCATCCATGAGTTTATTCATCCACTCCTCAGCTTTAACAAAATCTTCTCTCAACCATGTCTTTACTAGACCGTGGGTTGCATTTTTATGATTTAATTTGTTTTGAATATTCGATAATTCATCGATTGCTAAATCTAAGGAAGATTCAGACAGTTCCTTAAAGACATTGTAATATGGACCTTTTGGAACATCCTCTTGGGGAATCTTTTTTAATATTTGAAGCGCTTTTTGAGGATCTCTTGAACTTACTTCTAATAAAAAATGGTTGTATACTCTGAATCGAACTTCTCTATTTTGACTTTGAAGCCATTTAAAAGAACCCTCCAAATCCACTTTGCTCCAGTTTTCAAGCAATCCTTTTAAATACTCCTTTTGATCCACTACCGGCAAGTCTGAGTTGATCCCATTAGCAGCTGCAATTGGATCTACCAAAGACCAGTTTTTAGCGAGGATTTTTAACGCTGAATTTCTTCTCTCTGACAAAGGTAAAGTTGTCAACCATTCCATGGCTTGCTGCGGGCTATGCATAGACCAATCATTCACCAACTGATCGGTGCTAGAGTTTAGAACCATACGATCCTCAATTTGACCAATTAATTGAGCAGTTTGCTGTGGGCTACTATTGGCAAGAACTTTAACAATTCCAAAGATGGCTTGATCACGGAGTTTTCCTTTAGGAAAAGCTAAAACCCAATTCATTGCAGAATTTAAATCCTTTTCTGCCCATTTTTTCACGAGGGATCCCATCGCCCCGATTTGATCTATTAGATGATAACCCGGCATTAAATCAGTGATGGAGGCGTAGGTATTTAAAGCTTTTTCTGGTTCGTTTTCTAACAACTTACTAAAAACCTCATCGTATTGAGAAATAAATTCCTGAGGCAATGATACTAAGAACTCAAAAGCGGAATCCGTATCATAATCCATCCATTCTCCCAATGCTGAGGTAATAACATTCCTTCGCACACCTAGTTCTTCTATATTATCCCATGCATATTCACAGGCAAGTTTGGGCTCAATTTCTGCCCATGAGATGAATGCCGATTCTAAATAATCTCCTTTATTTTCATTTCGAGGCATTTGCTCAATTGTTGCAATTGCTAACAATGGATTTATTTTAGCCCACTCTCTGACTGCATCACGACCATAATACTTCACTTCTGGTAGATGATCATATTCAATTAAAAAGCGTGCAGCTTCTTCAGGATGTGTGGTTGAGATTGTTGAAATTAAATACAAAGGAACTTCAGTTTCAGAGTGAGTTTCCATTTCTTTTAAAAGCTGTCTTAGTTTTTTCAATCCTTGCAAGGGGTCTTTCTTTTCAAGATTTATAATTGAGTCCGTTTCAAAAACACCATTGATAAGATTGAATTCACTAAAGTTGGGTATTGTGAAAAAGTTGTTCTCAGGTTTGATAGTAGCAATGATTTTTGATAGGTGACTTGAAGAATATTTTTGAACTAACTCTATAACCAATTCAATTAGCTCTGGTTGATTTACCAATTTAATTTGACCACTTAATAAGGAGGTGACGGCTCCTCCAGAATCCACCTCAAACCATCGAATCAATCCTACACTTGTCCTAAAAAGATCTTTAGAAGATCCATTTTCATTAAAATTAATTAGATTTTGAACTAAAGCTTGAAACTCACTCTTGTCTAAGTTTGAAATATACATCAAGAATTCTTCTAAGGGTCCATCTGAAAATTTTTCAGAATTTAAATCGGTTACAACTACCTGAGGATTTGTGATTTTTTGCTTTTTACTCTTTACAATCATGCCTCCTAATCCAATTAAGGCAGACAAGAATAGGAGGAGTTTGATTGTTGAATTTTGCATAAAATATGAAATCAGCTTCATGGTTTATAAACTCTAATAAAGTGCTTATTTAAGCAGAGAAATTTAAAAAACTCTAAATTGAAGTGAATTTTTAGGTGGTTAGATGAATCCAAAAACTCTCAGCTTTAATTGCTTAGGAGTCGGACTTAAGTATTGGATGATGAAATTGATTTTTATTTTTATTTGCAACCCCTTTTTTAAATCTTGCACCGATTATTTAGGGGGGCTACTGAAGCTTTGATTTTTTCTCTTTTCTCAGAGCAATCAAAACAGCCAACAAAAGAATGAAACTGTTGAAAAGAATGTGATTGGCGTGGGATGAAAAAGAAAAATCTTTGCCGAAACATCCACAATTTGGATCATATCCAGCTGCCCAAAGATAGCTTATATAGCTAATGAATACAAAAAAAAGAGTGGCGATCAAAAAAGCAGCTTCTTTCCTGATGGTTCCAATCCATATGCTTGTTGCGAGCACAAATTCGAATGCAGGTATAAAATAAGCGATCAGAGTCAATAAAAAGGAGTTGGAAATTGTGCCTTCTAATTGGGAGATGAACCCCCTGAGATCCATCCATTTTACTGATGCTGTATAGATTAAAAGGGTAGAAACTACAGCTCGAAAAATGAAATCCATAATCAATAATTTCTCCAATCTCCTTTTAAAAAGTAAATCGCTTCGACAGCCATTTCCTCTCTCAATCTAGAGGCTACTTCTTTACTTCTATCGCAGCTCCTACCCTCGCAGTAAACAACGATCGTTTTGTCGGGATCCCAAGCGTCCAGTAGGTTTGGAAAATAAGCGTCCCAATTTTCTTCGTTTAGCAAAATGGAATTTTCGATATGAGCTTGATTAAAATCGCTTTCTAATCGCGCATCTACCCATACTACTGAGCCCTCTTCTAATAATTTTTTGAGCTCCAATTCTTGGACCTGAAAAGGGTCTGCTAATACTAATGAAATCGGGTGGATACAATAAGTCATACATCCCAGACAAGAGGACACTAAAATCAAGAAACCAATTCTATAAACGCGTTGTTTCATTTTATATAAGCATAGACTTGAAAACTCTTTGGTTTGGTGAGTGGGAAGTTCGTTTGGAGGGTGATTTTACTCTTTGTTTTTGCCAAATTAGGATTTGGCAAGATTGACAACTCTATAATTTTGTGAGTTTGATGAGTTTTTTTAATAGTAAATCCTGTGTTTTCACTTTTGATTGACAGAATTTTAAAATTCTTAGGAGTTTCTTTATTTAGCAAAATTTGTATTTTTTTCTCTTCATAAGTTTGTCCGAATCTCCAGAAGAGAAGCTTCGGCTGAATGGAAAGAAGCTCGGGAATGACCACTTTCAATCTGAGTAAATAAATACTTTTTGAGTCTTCATTGGTAGTGATTGTCAGGGTTTTGTTTTGAATCCCTTTTCTTTGTCCGATCTCAAACTGCACATCTATTTCTCCATGCTCTTTGGGGGCAAATATCTTTTTCTTCAGAAGCGGGACGGTGCATCCACAACTAGATTTGGTGGTAATGATTTCAACAGTATCGTTCGACGCATTATTGAACTGGAAACTGCCTTTTATAACTCGTTGTTCTAAAGATGGCTTGAGCTCCAAAAGGATTGAATCAAACTTCAAACTCTGAGCCCAGAGATTATGAAAGACAGCGCTGAGTATGAAAGCTACAAAAAATCTGTTATGGAAACTCATCCAAAATTGATAAATGAATTCTGTAAAATTGTCTACGACCTAATGGTTGAATAGATAAAGTCTTTTAGCTTCTTAGCTTCTATATTTTACAGATGATCTATGATCCTAAATTCCTCAGTTGACTCGCTGATTTATCATCAATCTTATAAACTGCAATAA
>CAJWYM010000077.1 GCA_913049555.1 uncultured Opitutia bacterium | reverse complement strand
AAACCCTTGGGGGAACCTTTAGCTTTTAATCCTGCTTGTAGGAGTCCATTTTTAGCACCCCAAAACTCTTTTTCTTAAACTGGACAACTTAAGTTTTCTAAATCTTTAAATTGAAAATTCCCCGCTTAATCCTTGTTACTAAAAGATTGGATGTTCATTAATTTCAAAAGGTCTTTTAATTTATGAATTCCTTGAAGATTCTAGCTCTATTCTTGTGCGCAGGGATTTTAGGTACTCATGGAGTAGAATATGTTATTATTGAGGATTCCAAGCTTGAAGAATGGATTGCTAGAGAATTAGACAAACCGGTTGAGGATCTAAATACAAATGATTTACAAAAGTTGACTTCTATTGATGTTTCTGGACAAGAAATCAAAGAATTAGGAGGTTTGGAAAAAGCGGTCAATTTGCATACGTTGATTCTGAATCAAAATTTAATCCTCGATATTGAAGCTCTGTCTGGTTTAAAAAAACTCAAACGTCTAGAACTTAAAGCTAACCAGATTTCAGACCTAAAACCTTTAAGTTTTTTAACTAGCTTGACCAAACTGGTTCTCTCCCAAAATAAAATTGAAGACCTCAAACCTCTTCGAAGATTGACCGCTCTAGTTGAGCTTGATTTGAGCCAAAATCGCATCAAAAAACTACTGGGTTTAGAAAATCAATCCGAACTGCAAAGCCTATTTTTGTACGACAATAGAATCAATGATATAGATGCCTTAAAAAGAAACACAAGTCTACAAGAACTCCATTTGTATGACAACCAGATCTTCGATCTCTCAGCCCTCTCTGAATTGAAAAATCTTTCAACCTTGTTGATTGGTAAAAATAAAATTTCAAGTCTCAAACCGATCTCTAATTTAAAAGGGATGAAGCGACTCCTTTTCAACCAAAACCTGATTTCTAGCTTGATTCCTCTGGAGGGACTGACCAACTTGACTTACCTTGATTTTGCAGAAAACCAAATTACTGATATTCGTCCTCTAAGGAGAATGTCAAATATGCGCAACCTATCCTTCTATGAAACAAAAACTGAGGGTGCGCGTAACCAAGTTCAAAACTTAATCTCTTTGAGAAAAATGAAAAACTTGATCGAGCTCGCTGCAAATGGAAATGAAATTGAAAAAGTAGACCCCCTCTCGGATTTAAAAAATCTAAGAACGGTCCAACTGAACAATAACTTTATTGATTTAAACGATGATGAGACCATGAAAATATTGAGTAATATTTTTAAAAGTGGTGCCTCTGTCTACCATAACAAACAGCGCACCAATCAATAAATTTGGCTCTTGCCCCTATGTAATTTTTGTTCCCTACCAATGAAAAGGCAGTCCATTCTAAAAAAGCTGCAGGCTCTATTACTAGGTAAACTCTTTCATAACAAACAATCTTCTATACGTTCTAGGATCGAGAGGGATCTCCGGTTGGTTAAAAGCGTTTTAGCCAAGGAAACAATCGCAACCAATCATATGCTGAACGTTTACTATGACTTCACTCTTGGGAAAGCTAGCAAAAAAGAAATGGTACGAGCCAACAAACAATTTCAAAGCGTTCTCAAAACTTTGGGCTTGGGGTTTTTAGTATTTTTACCGTTCAGTGTTTTGACCATTCCATTTCTGGTTAAAATAGGTAAAAAATTCAATATTCATATTTTACCCGATTCTTTTCAAAAAAAGAAGATTCCCTTCTATCACTTGAAAGGACCACCCAGACTTTAAAGTGTTAAATACCTCAATAAAAGGAGGTTATCTTTAATCAAATCTCCATCTATTACAGAAATCATCAAAATACAGGACTGGTTTTACAATGGGGTTTTCTTTGAGCAATATCCTTAGAATTGTTGGTTCTTGACCCATTAAAGAAGCCTGTTGGTGAAGCTTTATAAATCAACATCCTTAAACCGTCTTTTGTTTTCAATTTACACATCTTTAAAAATACGAGATAATTGAGGTTTGTACTCAGTAAATAAAATTAGTAAATATGGATAAGACCAAAATCTGTTGTATCGGTGCCGGTTATGTTGGAGGTCCAACGATGGCAATGATCGCCTATAAATGTGAAAATGCAATTGTTCAAGTTGTAGATTTAAATGAAGAGAGAATTGCAGCCTGGAATTCAGATGAATTGCCTATTTTTGAGCCCGGGTTGCAAGAAATTGTTGAAAGCCGTCGAGGCTTAAATTTATTTTTCTCTACAAACGTGAATCAAAACATTCAGGAAGCGGATATCATATTTATCAGTGTCAACACACCGACGAAGACCTTTGGGGTTGGAAAGGGGAGAGCTGCTGACTTAAGATTTATAGAAGCTTGTGCTAGGCAGATTGCATCTGTCTGTAGTGGTGGGAAAAAAATCATTGTTGAAAAATCGACCATTCCGGTGAAGACTGCCCAATCTATTAAAGAAATCCTAGATTCGAGTGATAGCAGCACAGAGTTTCAGGTTTTATCCAACCCTGAATTTTTAGCTGAAGGAACGGCCATCGAAGATCTAAAAGATCCAGATCGTGTACTTATTGGAGGAGAGCAGACCCAAGATGGTCTAATTGCTATCGAAAAACTAGCTTCCATCTATGCTCATTGGATTGGCAATGATCAGATTATAAGAACAAATTTATGGTCCTCTGAATTGTCCAAATTGACTGCCAATGCATTCCTAGCTCAAAGAATATCCAGCATAAATTCCATCTCCGCACTCTGTGAGGCAACAGGCGCTGATGTAGATGAGGTGGCAAATGCTATTGGTAAAGACTCAAGAATTGGCTCCAAATTTTTAAAAAGTTCGGTCGGTTTTGGAGGCTCTTGCTTCCAAAAAGACATCTTGAACCTTGTGTACCTTTGCGAACATTTTGGGTTACCAGAGGTCGCAAATTACTGGCATGAAGTGATTAAAATGAATGATTACCAAAAAGAGCGTTTTGTTCATCGCATGATTACATCCATGTTCAACACCGTATCGAACAAACAAATTGCAATTTTAGGCTTTGCATTTAAGAAAGACACCAATGACACGCGCGAATCCCCAGCAATTTACATTTGCAAATATTTGCTAGAGGAACAAGCCCGCATCCACATTTATGACCCCAAAGTTACCAGAGATAGCATTTACAGTGTCTTGGGCATTGAACAGAACGATCCAAGAGTCAAGGTTTGCCAAAATGCTTACGATGCAACCAACGGAGCGCATGCAATGTCTATTATGACAGAGTGGGACGAATTTAAAGAACTTGATTTCGAAAAAATCTATTCCACCATGTTAAAACCAGCCTTTGCATTTGATGGTCGCAATGTTCTTGATTCCAAAAAATTGAACGATATTGGCTTTAGAATCCACTCCATCGGTAAATCATAAAATATAATGGCTTTTATTGAATGTAATTTTTTTTCTGAGGCTCTGGGTATGTCCTCTTCAATGAATGTCATTTTGCCTGAGAGTACAGACTCACAAATCGGAATGAAAGGAGTGGCATCGGAACAAGCATTTCCTACTTTATATTTACTTCATGGATACTCCGATGATCACACGATCTGGATGAGAAGGACCTCCATAGAGCGTTATGTTTCCGAACTAGGTTTTGCAGTAGTCATGCCGAATGTTCATAAAAGTTTCTATACGAATATGAAATTTGGAGACTCCTATTGGGACTTTATCAGCGAAGAGTTACCCTCTAAGGTGCAAAGCCTATTCAAAGTTTCCTCTGAAAGAAAAGACAACTTTGTCGCTGGACTTTCCATGGGAGGGTACGGTGCTTTCAAACTGGGTCTCAAGTGTCCAGAAAAATTCTCAGCCGCTGCTAGTCTTTCTGGAGTTTTAGATCTGGTCAGTCATTCGAAACCCTCGGACAATATTCCTTCCAAATATTTCCGAAATATTTTTGGAGAATCACCTATTGATGGAACAGAAAATGACCTTTTTTTCCTAAAAAAGGAGTACACACACAACAAAATAGAGGAGTTCCCGGTTCGCTTTTATCAATGTTGTGGCACTGAGGATTTTTTGTATTCAGAAAATATAAATTTTAAAGAAATAGCAAAAACGAACCTAAATATCGACCTCACTTATGAGGAAGAAGCGGGAGCTCACGAATGGTCCTATTGGGACAAAAAGATTCAACGTGTACTTCAATGGATCCAAGAAGATCGAAAGTAGATCCGAACAAGTGATTTCAAAAGAATCGACTTCTTCGGCCCCTATTTCAGAACTTTCATTTTAGTCTCCCTCATGATTTCTTCTAGCGCTGGATAGTTTGTTTTACCAGTCCCTAGACATGGAATCTCAGACAATTTTTGGGCGCGTTTTATGCGACATAAATTACTGAATCCAGCAATTTTGAGTTCTTCATTGATCGCATCGATTCCAAGGTCTAACACTGAAAAAAACCATATCTCAGGTCTCTCCCCTGCTATCTCTATTGCATGAACTGCATGCGCGGGACCATCTCCGTCATAACTCCACTTTCTAACAAACACCTCTTCCACCGCAGGCAAACTGATCATTTCTCCTGCAATTTTTATAAAGCGCTTCATCCGACCCGCCAGAACTAAAGATTCACGCTTGGTCAGATAACCCAAATCGCCTGTATTGTACCATTTCCTTCCATGGACTCTGGTGAATGGGTTAGGATTTCCTCCCAGATAACCGCCAAAAACACTCTCCCCTGCGACTAAAATCAACCCTCTATCACCCATTTGCTTTTTCTCCATGCTTTCTGGATCGACAATCAAAAGAGAAACCTCTCTTAAGGCTTTACCTACCCCCTCTTCTTTTTCTCCCGGTCGATTGATTGAGATTACCGGTGAACATTCGGTAATCCCATATCCCTCTAAAATTTCAGTATTCGGTAAAAGTTTTACTTTTCTTTTCAAATCCTCAGTCAGTTTTTCAGCACCCGTTACAATATATTCTAAACCCTCTAATCCAGATCCCTGGGAAGCTCTAAAGATTCCAGAGATAAAAGTCGGAGTGCCACACAACAAGGAAATTCCGTAGCGATGGATTCCTTTTGCTATCTGTCTGTATTCCATCGGGTTCGGATGATAAGCCGTTCGAATTCCTGCAAGCATAGGAAGGGCAAAAGTGATGGTTAGCCCAAAACTATGAAAAGCAGGCAAAAATCCATATAGAGTGCTTTTTTCATTGAAAGGTAAAATTTCTAAAGCTCCACACACATTGCTTAAAATATTTTTATGAGAGAGAGGAACCCCTTTTGGAGCCGACTCCGAACCACTTGTAAAAAGAATCACTGCAATCTCCTCAGAGGACATATTTGTCAAATTCCACTCTTGAATCAATCGAGCCGCTTTTTTCCGAGATTCCCACCATGCAACGACCAGCTCCCCAGTCTTAATCTCATCATGCTTGATATCTTCAATAAAAAGCAACTTCGACTCCACCATCCCGAAATCGATATTTCCAACACGGTCTAAAAAACGAGCTGAAGTGAGGACTGAATCCAAACCGCTTAGAGCAATTGCATGCTCCAAGTTTTTACGACCCACAGTCCAGTTGAGCATCACAGGAGTTTTTTTAGCCACCCAACAAGCTAGAACTAAAATGTTAGTCAAGCCACTCGCTGGTAATAATACTCCCACTCTATTGACAGGCCATTTCTTAATAATATTAGCAAATAGTAACACTGACATTTTCAAGCGATTCCATCCAATCACTCCTATCATTGGATCTGCAATTGCAGGCCTCGAACCCATCCGATCGCATTGTTTGAAGAAAATCTCCGCTAGATTTTCACCCTCAGGTATTTCCGCAATGGGTCGATCTTCGTCGATCCAATTCTCTAATAAAGCTTTTTTTTCTGGAGAATCATTTGAAATATTTCGAGCCCCCTCAAGTACAACTAGAACCAAATCCCCAACTGTTTTTATCTCCGTAATCTCAACGTCACTGACCTCATACTCATCATCAAGCCACAACAAAAGCTCGGAACGAGTTAAAGAATCTAATCCCAAATCCTCATCTAACTTTGAAAGCACAGTAAGCATTGAAGGCTCTACTTTCAGAAATTTGGCCAAGGACTTAAGAACACTTTGGATCTCATCCTCTTCAAAACCCGATAAATCTGCCTCTGAAATAGTAAGAAAAGAGTCATAAAAAGGAATAGATCGAGTTAGAAAATGAGTCGACACACTGTTTACTTTTTCTTCTCCGTCCTCATTGTAATACTCTTCCATAGAGCGATTGATTTCCAAACGATCTCGATTGCGAAAATCCATCTCCGAAGATTTGAACTCAATGGAAACTTTCCTTTTAGGCGCAAAGAAAATAAAATTCAACAACAGGATCTTCAATCCTCCCTTAAATGCATTTACTAAGTTTGGTGTACTTCCTCCAGTAGATGCTGTAGAAAATGAACTTCCCCACAGACCCTTAGTTCTTGCTAAAATAATTTGAGCCTCTGGAAAAAGCTTGATGATACTTTCTACCCCTGAAGCAGCTCCAAGATACTCCGACCCACTTCTCATTAAATGACCCGAGGGATACATCAGAACATTGTCCCCATTTTTTAAGGCAGAGGCAATTTCTAGCAATACCTTCTCAATTCGGCGTTTCTTCAAAATACCACAGCCATTTTCCATATCAGGCATAGGAAAAGCTCGCATAATTTTCAACACTTGATGCACTCCGGGCATATAATAAAAGGACTCAGTGACGACCGGCCGAATTTTATATTTCAACCATAAAAGAGAAGACAAAATCACAGGATCCATCTCAGCTGGATGGTTTGGCAACAATAAAATCCCAGAACTGCACTGTTTGAAGAGTTTTCTATTTTTAACAGAACATTTGTATCTTAATGACAACAAAGCCTTCACCATGTAAGTAAGAATCGTCCCTAAAGATCGATAGAAAAATCCTTTTTGCACCGCAAGTATCAAGGTAAGAGAAACCGCAATAAAACTGATAAAACTTAAAATAAAGAATTGAGTCACCACATCCATCCAACCTGTATAAATAGCAAGACCAACAAACCCACCCACAATAAAAGTAAACAAAGCCAAAGTGGTGCTTTGCATTGCAGCTCCAGTTCCTTCTCTTTGATCCTTAGCCGCTAACTGCAAGAATTCAGCATCAATCAAATTGGTATGAATTCCAAATAACAGGCCCAGAATTCCCATAAAAACTGCCCATACCCAATAAAGAACGGATATAGCACTCATATTTTGATAAAGAAGCTCCATAAACAAAGACCCAACCAACAACATCAAGGCAATGCCTAAAGCACTTAAAGTAGAAAAAGTATACCTTCTATCCGCCAACTTCGTTGAAACTAAATTCCCCAATATAATTCCAAATGCAGCAAAAGCAGGAACAATACTGGCCCCGATTTCATCAGAAATTCCTTTTTGCTCAATATAGGCCGTAACTCCCAAGCTTACTGCACTCGCTACCCCCCACAACAGAGGCGATGTTAAAAGATACAAAGGATAACGAAAAAAGAGCCTCAGAGTATCCTCTACCAATAACGAAAGCGACTTTTTATAAGGCTGCTTGTTTTCAGATTGATAAGAAGGGATAAAAGAAAAAATCGAGCATAAAGCAAAGATGCTGACACCTCCAAAAAACGCAGTTTTCAGTTCCCATTCTTTATACATAAAAGTACCCAAAACAATTCCAAGGAGCATTCCTATCACATAGACAATGGACATGACACCATTGACAGTAACCGTATTCCTTTTGCTTTCTAAAGCCTCAATAGGAATAAGTGCAACCTTGCTGACCCCAAAAACACTGATTAACAAGCCGACTAAAAATAGATACAGCCACAAACTCCCAGTCCATTGCGTCCAATATCCAACAAGCAATACACTTGTTATCAAAATACAACTAATAGACATCAGCATTCTTTTAGAAAACGAAGCTGCCAAAGGAGCCGAAACGGGATAGAGCAGAACGGGGCCCAATGTCATTAGTGCACTTATAATTTGTATAATCCAGCCCTTGGCGCCCTCGTCTTGGTAGACTTCATCCCCTAGGTAATGCAGCGAAAAAAACTTCACAAATCCAATTCCCAGGGCCCCAAGAAAAGCAGCAATTACAAGAGCAGCATATTTCATTTTCTCAGCCTATAGCTTTTTGAAAGAATAGAAAGTTGATTTATTACTTTTTAGGAACTTAGTTCCAAAATTTGCTACGAATGGAAGACCCCTTGTATAGGATAGAATCAATCAAATACAGAGATCGTAGATAAATCTTCAATCCTTTATAAGTTAGATATTATTGCTGGCAAACCTTTCAAATATCAATATCCAAAAACACTAATTAAGGTACCATTCCACTCCATCTCCATCAAGGTCCAACAGAAACGGAACCCGATTGTATTTTCTCCCCCATCCGATCTCCCATCCAAGCATACAACTCACGATTTTGAATAGAATTTTCAATTAAATCCTTATCTAATTCTATTCTTCCTGCCTCAAAGAGAGTGATCACACTAGAACCCCCGAAACGAAAGTACCCCTTCTCAGAACCCTTTTCAACTGAATCCCCATTCTCGACAGAGGAAACAATAGAGCCCACGCAAGTAGCCCCGATCTCTAAAATTGCAACCTTTCCAAAGTGTTCTGTTTTCAACAAAGTCAACAATCGTTTGTTTTTCCAAAAAATCGAAAGATCTTGAGCCAATGCAACTGGATTTACTGAATAAAGAACCCCACTGCCGGCAATAGGCAAGAATGCCTGAGAGATTACTTTTCCAGAACAAGGAAAGTGATAGCGATGATAATCGACTGGACACAAGCGAGATAAAATCAAAGATCCTCCCTTAAAATGTTCCCCCAAGGAATTTGATTCAAGCAAACCCTTTAAGTCGAAGTGCTGTCCTTTGACAAACACACCCTTGCATTCATCGACATTTTGAAAACCCAAATGACGACCATCTGCAGGGAAAATAATGCTGTTTTCACCTTCATGAATAGGGCGAGCTTCTTTTTTAAGTTTTCTGTAAAAAAAATCATTGAATGAAGCATAATTGGATTTTTTTTCCAGAAAATCATTTTCATTCACCCCGAACTGCTTAATAAAAGGATCAATTTTCTTTTTACTAGCCTTCTGATTCATCCTCCAACCATACCATCTAGAAAAAAAAGCCCGTTTAATCACCAATTCAGTAGTCAATTTACCTAAGGGATTTTCATAAGCCCACCTTAAAAAAGCCTCTCCATATACCTGCTCCTCCTCAATTTTTTTGGTGTAACGATTATAGAATTCAATAGGGTTCATTCATCAGTAATAAGACAGAATCAAGGAAATTCAGAGAAAAAAATGAAATTTCTTTATTTTGTGATTGATCATTACCCTAATAAATAGGAAAGTCCTCTTTTACACGATTGATTTCGGGGTGTAGCGCAGTCTGGTTAGCGCGCCTGCTTTGGGAGCAGGATGTCGGGGGTTCGAATCCCTCCACCCCGACCAT
>CAJWYM010000076.1 GCA_913049555.1 uncultured Opitutia bacterium | reverse complement strand
TTAACACTATATATAATATAATTATTGATACGATGAATGTTATTGTGATTACAAATCAGAATGGGGGAGTAGCGAAGACTACTTCATCATTAAATATTTCGCATGGCCTTGCTAATAAGGGGTTTAGAGTCCTTTCAATCGATACAGACGCTCAGTCGCATTTATCTCTTGCCTGTGGCATACAATACAAAGAGCTGAATTTTAAATCTTTTGATGTAAATGATCCTTCAACCTATGAGAAAGCTTCGCTTGAAGGTAAGGATGAGCCCTCTATTTTGGAGTTATTGGAGGCAGATGACAATTTTCAAGAAGTCTTGGAGCATTCTCGCAAACGCATAGCAGACCGATTCGACTTAATTCCATCGAATCCCCGATTAGGTTTGTATGCAAGTGTGAATCTTCCACAAAAGATGGATCGTGAAAGAAGACTAAAATCGTTTTTAGATGGGATTGATGAAGATCAGTACGACTTTGTGGTCATAGATTCTCCTCCATCATTTGGGATTGTGGGGATCAACAATTTAGTAGCTGCTCACCATGTAATTATTCCAGTAGAGTTGGATGCATTCAGTATGTTTGGGATGCGAGATATGTTTGATACAATCGGTAAAGTTCACAAAAAACTGAATCAAGATTTGCAATTGTTGGGTATTGTTGCAGTAAAAGTGCGACCTACCGAATTGTTAGCTAGAAAATTTGCAAAACTGTATGATCAGAATTTTGATAATAAGTACTTTGCAAGTTATGTTCGACATAATATTGCAATTTCAAAAGCAGTTGCGTTGAAGCAATCTATTTTTGATTTTGATATACATTCTAATGGCGCTCATGACTACATGAGAGTTGTGAATGAAATTATAGAAAAAGTTAACCAATAGGGGAGGGGATTATGAGTATAGGATTAGATTTTGATGATATGTTTGCAGACAGTTCAAAGGAAGAGAAGGCATCCACAAAAAAAGAGGAAAACGTTAAAATTGAACCAGAAGTAGCAAAGTCAAAACCGAAAAAAGTCAAATTAAGTGCTGGTTTGGCAAACAATATTGATTTGATTAACAAGAAAAAAAGGAACCGTAAAATTTTTAATGGGGAAAATACCCTTTCTATAAAATTAGATACAAATAACGTAGAATTTATTGCCACTATAAAAGAGGAACTCATTGCATTGGGTTTGGATGAAGAGTCTTACAATAGGTCTACTTTAGGAAGAGCCTTTTTAAATTTGATTGAAACTTCAATGTCCGAAAAAAAAATCAAAATGGAAGATATTGTCACCGCTTATATTAAATGAACCCTCATTTATGAGCAATGGGTGAAATAGAATTGCTTAAAAAGATTTTAGAATTCTTACCATTTTATTAGGATTTCTCATTTTATTTTCTTTCAATTCTAGAGAGTAAGTCCTCTTAATCTTTTATTTTTACAATCCTTTGTATTCTGTTAGGTTTTCAGGATGCTTAAAAAATCGTGCTGTTTTTTTTACTCCATTCTATTGAGTGTATCTCTTTTGGGTCTCTTTAGCCATTGCTCTAAAAAAGAGCAAAAGCTTCAACTATCCAACAATCCTTCTTCCACTGTAAATCCAGTTTTATTTCATGGATTGTCCGAGCCAATGCCTTTTTGGATGAGTATTCAATTAGGAAATATTATCGAAAAGTCTGAATTAGTCAGAATTTTAAATGGTTATACTTTCAATAATTATCTAATAAATGAACTTATAAGTCCTGTGGTTTCCCCATGGAAAGAACTTTTATACAACCCTTACAACTCTGGGATCTCACTATCCCAGCCGATAGTTTTGGGTATAGATGTGGTCTTGGAGGATTTAGATCTCAAGGATTCTAGCCCACCCAAGTCTAATAACACTGTGCTTTTGTCTGCTTTGATTGAAGACCCAAAGTTATTTTCTACACTAATTGATAACTTGATTGCCTTGGACCCTTCGAAAATTCGGAAAATTACTGAGGGTGAAAATACTTATCTTACGGACCCCACAAACAATCTATCCGGGATTGGATACAACCAAAAAAGAGTGGTCGCACTTGTTGTAGATCCGTCCATTGAAGATAAGGAAACTTCAACTCCTCAGGTCAAATCAATCGAGCGATTGAGAAAAATCTTAACGAGTAATGAAGTTCCGACCCGTTTTACTCAAAAAGATTATTTTTATGATTCCATAATATCAGGTCATGACGTAGTGGCTCAAATGGATTCTGAGTGGATGAATTCTCAAAACAAAGACCAATTTTTGAAATATCTAGATACTTCCACGCTTTTAGAGTCCGCTAATTATCAGGGAAATCTTACAGTTGATTTTAAATCAGGAAGTTTGAATATAGAGGCCAAGAATGTCTTTAGCCCTGAAGCTTTTAATCAGGTGGATTTTTTACAGGAGAAAGTAAATCCTAATTTATTAATCACACCCGCTCCTAGTAATTTGTTTTTTGGTGCTCTTTCAATGGATGTGAGTAAAATAAAATCACTTACAGAAAAGGCTCTTAAAATTGTGAATCAAAAAAATCAATCTGCTCTTTTTGTAATGGAGGATCTGATTCCTTTTGTCGGTTTAACGGGCAGTGAAGTTTTGTCCATTTTTGATGGTAATTTCGTTTTGTCGATTGATGACATACTCATAGATTTAGCAAACAAAACTCCAAAACCTAGAGGGTATTTGGCAATAGGGCTGGATCGCAGCGATTATCTAGAGCAAATTTGGACTATGTATGGAAGTTTTATCGATCTTTTTTTAAAATCTCAAAATGCAGAAAGCGAAATCACCAAAGATCGTTTTTCGATTACTTTTAGTGGACAAAATGAATCAGAAAATTGGGAAAAGTTCAGACAGAATGACTATCTTGAAAGCGATGAATTTAAAGATTTGAAAAATCACGGTGTCTCCACAAGCATCAATCTAGGAAAGATCGCTACTCGCTTCATACCGATTGCTAAAAATGATAAAGATCAATTGGAGGGTCTCCATGCAATCAGTCAGCTTGATAATTTTCAAACTCGAATTTCAAGCAACCAACAAGATACCTTTTCATACGATTTTAGAATCCATGCAAAAGATAAGAATGTAAATATTTTAAACTTTATAAGTCATAGATTTGAACGCTTCTGCAACCCTCTTATGAGACTGGAGTCTAAGTATCAAGATAGCATTGAAATCCACAATGAATTTATAGAAAAAAGCTCCAAAGCAACCGATGCATTTGTAGGGACTTGGTTTGTCTCTGGTTCTGATGATCTTTTCGAAGAACAATATATTGACACAAGGAATGCAGACGGCACCTACAATACCCAAATTAGAACACGGGAGGGGAATTCAAAATGGGACTTCAGCGAGGACAGTGGCACTTGGGAACTTTTCGGTTCTTGTATTCTATATATCCCAGAGGATGGCGAGGCATTTGTAGTTGGAATTTCTAAAAAAGAGCAAGATCGCTTGGAAACTTATACGCTTTCAATGGATGAGGAGAGCAATGAAAAAATCATATATTATACCAATGAAAAACGAGTTTCGAAGGATTTCAAATGGCCCAACTGATACTTCGGCTTTGATCCTAAATAACTCAGTTGAGAGTAGAGAATATCATCAATATTATGATTCGAAATGACTTACGAAATTCTGAAGTAGTAGCCTCTGGCTACATCGAAGATTTTCGTATGTTATTGCAGTTTATAAGATTGATGATGAATCAGCGAGTCAACTGAGGAATTTAGCTTGATAGAAAGTAGTTTGAAATTTCCATACTAAGAAATAACAAACAAAATGAATCCTAATATCGAATCAGCGCTGATGATTTCAACAAATTAATAAAAAGAGCGATGAACGAATGTGCGTGCGCAAAATGAACCCATCTTCAATTGTTGTAATGATTTTAACTCATCATATTTGCCATGAGATTCTCAGGGAAATTCAGGGGCGATTCATCAATTATACCTTTTAAAAATCTTTATCAATTCTTCAATTTTTGACTCAGACTCCTCCGACGAACTTTTAAATGCATCTTGAACACAAGATTTAAGATGCCTTTCAAGGATATTGCTTTCAATCGATTTCGTGGCTGCCTGAATTGCTCTCAACTGAGTAATAATTTCAGGACAATAGCGACGTTCTTCGATCATTTTTTTTATGCCTTCTATTTGACCAGACAAACGATTTAAGTTTTTACATTCGTTTTGATGACTTGGATGCCCAGATTGACAACAATCAGTATTTTTAGAATCATTCATAAATTCAATCAAACAATTAGATTAGGTAGGGAGCGACAAAGGCAAAAAAGCCTCCAATAAAAAAAAGAGTTAGGGAGAAAAAATAGATGTAGACACTCCAACGTTTTCCAGTTTGGCAAGCATTGGCTTTCTTTTCATCGATCGGGCAAGCTAGATTTTTTGTTCTCCAATGCATGATTCCACCAAGAGTCAACATACAACCAGCAAAAATAAAGACTCCTAACTTATTTTGTGAAATCCAAATAAATCCCGGAACATTAGATACGATAGATGCAAGAACACTACCAGCTCCGATAGCTACCAAAGTTGCAGGTAAGGCACAACAGAGCAGGGTACTTAAAGAACTGAATAATGTCAAAAAATGGAAAAATTTCCTCATGAAGTCATAAAATTATTTTTTGGACCGAATGATTTTTTCAACACTAATGCCGTTATCGGTGATCAATTTTTTGATTGTTTTATCTTTCAATGACTTTTTAGGTTTCATATGGATTCTTACTAAGCCTTTTTCTAAACTCACATCGATTTTGTTGACCTCTTCTTTTTTTAAAAAAACTTTTTCTAGTCCTCTTGCACAGAAGTCACAAACCATTCCTTTGACAGAGACCTGAACAACTCCATTTTCACTCTTAGTCGTTTTAGAACTTTCTGCGATTAAGAAATGTCCGTTTAAAAGAAGAAAACCAATTGTAAATACAACAATTACTTTAAGCATTATTTTTAATTTCATAGTCTTAATATTAGAATGAGATATTTAATTAGAATCGAAGGATCCAGTTCAATAAAAAGTGTTGGTTGCTGCTGTATCCTAGTTCCGCCAAGAAGTCTCCCTTGAAAAATCTTAACAAAGGAGTTGCGATAACAGGATCTTCACCAAAGGGGTTTTCAGGATGATGTTCCACCTGAATCATCAACCATGTATGTAAACTCCCATAATCTTTGATGTAGGGTGCGATTCCCAATCTTCCCGTGTGGTGGAAAGAGCGGTTGTCAAAGGAATTGGCATAGCGCCCCCCCAAGTGATAACTTAAAAAATAACGTCGGGTCTCCCAGTCCCCAGAAATCATAGAATTGATAAAAGGATTTTCAGTATTTTGCTTGTTCGTAATTCCAAAGCCATTCTTCAAATAGATGTTTGCTTGCGAAATTTTAGTATTTTTTCTAAAAATCAGGTGATTCCACTGAAGCCCAAAATTGTTTCTTCCAGTGTTTCGTTCATCCTCTAAGATGACCCCAAAAGAGTTTTTAACACTGGGAGAGTAATGAAGGTGGGCCCGATGTTTTTCCCAATTATTAGTCTGCATAATTGTCCAAGAATCCGAATAGGAAATCGGCCTCGCAAACAAAAAATTAGCTAAATATAAAATAAAAAATAGAGAGTAAAATAATTTCACAACAATAACCTTCTATACCCCTAGAGGGTATAATAAAAATAATATTCCATACTGGATTTAAATTTCTGGACCACAAACTTTTCAGTCATTTTACGGAAGCACTCTGAGTTAATAGTTGTTTTGTTTTTTAAATTTTAAGAATGGGATTTTACCTAACAGGAGGTTCAGATTTTAGATCCGCAAAATTTGGTTCAGAATCAATTTTACAGGTTTAATAAAATTCTATTTGAGTAAATTTGCTAAGCTGAGTATCAAACTTCTATTGCTTCCGTTTTTAATGTCCGGCTCTAGTTGAAGCATTTCATCATAATGCTTTTTTACTTTTTCGTGGGTGCCTTGAATTTGAGCTTGGGCAAAGTAGGCCATGACCTGGATTTCAATAAACTCATCTTCAGTAAGCTTATCAATCTCTGTCAGTGCTGACTGAGCATCTTTACCAAGATAAGCCAGTCCACAAATGGACCAATATCGAATGGCCTCGTCTTTGCTTTTAGTGCCTTCCATCAATTGGACAAGATTGTCGGGATTTCTTTCTAAAACCATATCTGAGTAGTCAAGATATTGTTCCAAGGGATAAAGGTCTGGACGCCGAACCATCTCGTAAATAGTCAGCATATGCTTTTCAGCCCTTTTGATACGCATTTGCTCTGGAAGCAATCCTGAGTCAAAGTGCATGAGCTGATGATTTCTAAGTTCTTTTCTAAGGTGTGCGATTGTCTTTTGATGCTTCGAATCTTCAACTAAATTCTGAATATTGTGATAATCATTCTCCTCATCATAAAATTCCTCCAATGGACGAGTTTCAAAAAATCTAGCCTCCACAGGAGTGCATTTTCCTTCTTCATAATGATTGTGCCAAGCTGGAGTCGCCTCCATTTTCCACATATAAGAGAGAAATTGACCATGAGGAGCCCAAGGCATGTAATTCTTAAGATACAAATACTTTTTGGTCCTTATACTTCGGACCATATCCACTGTTTTATCGGCTCGACCCCGATAACTAAAGTGGAAGGGGGATGCAGTTTCAGTCTCTTCTCCCAGAAAAATTCTGCCCTGCATGGAGCTTGGGATTGAAGCGCCGGTTAAACTTAGAACAGTTTTTGGCATGTCAATGAAACTCACCAATCGATCGACTGGCATTCCTGGGCTTTTAGCGGGCCAGAGGTGTTTCCATTTTTCGGGGATATAAATTATGAGTGGACAATGGGTTCCGCTCGTGTAGAGAAATCGTTTGCTTCTAGGAAGAACCCCACCATGGTCGGAACAATAGATAATGATCGTAGAGTCACGAAGTCCTTCTGCTTCCAAATCCAAAAGCAGCTTCCCAAATTCTTGGTCCATCTTAAAAATAGCCTGAGAATATCTGGAATAGGAACTTCTTATGGCCTCTAAATCGGGATGATAAGGATGTAAAATCATCTGGTCTCCAAGCTCCGCAGTAAAACCCCGTTTTTTTGATGGAAAAGTGGAACTTTCATGGCTGATTCCAATGGTTTTAAATGCTACAAAAGGCTGTTGCATTTTCAGCTTAGACCATTCATTGGAACCATTAGCGGCTTTCCAAGTATGACTGTCTGGGCGGCTGCCAATATTGAAATCATTTTTTCCCGAAAAATTAGTCGCAACATAGCCAACAGAAGCCAACTGATCAGGCCAATAAGGGATAAGACTATGAGAGATTGCATAACGACTCCGCATCGGTTGCGTTCCCATGGAGATTGCATGGACTCCTGTAATCCAAGTAGTTCGAGTTGGAGCACAAACCGCTGAATTTGAATAACAATGAGTGTATCGAAATCCTTCAGCTGCTAGTTGATCCAAGTTAGGGGTGCGAGCATTAGGAGAACCATAACAACTGAGCCACTGCGCACTATTGTCTTCGCTGTTGACCCAGAGTATATTGGGGCGATCAGAGGGCTTAGCGTCAATTAAAATGCAAGTGATGGAGGCATGTAGGAGAGTTGTATAAATAAAAATTAATAATTTTTTGTTCATATTCTTTCATTTAAAAATTTGAGGTTTCTTCGGCTATTTAAAATATCCATGGATAAGCATGGAGCTTAAAATTCTATAATATTACTTGTTTGCAATTTAAAAGATTTCCCTTTTTTTAACTCAAGGTTTTAAAAAGGAGTAGGAGCTAATGTAACAATTTTTGAATCTCTTGCTTCAAAGGAAACACATAGTAACGAAAGATAGAATTTTCTTTGTAGGTAAAAAATCCGTAATAGTAGATTCTTCCCTTACGACCCAATAAAAAAACGATTTCATTTTTTCTACGAAATTTCCCCATGTAATCAGGAGCACCAAAAAGCTCTTTTATCTCCGATACAAGGATTGGTTTTTTTGGTTTATAGTAGGGGATTATATCCATTGGATTCTCAGGTGCTGTAAAATTCTTTTTTACATATTCGATGATAAAATCAGATCTATGCTGTGTATTCATTTCTTTGGAGGATCCAAAGACTGTAGGAAAAATGGACAATAGACCTATTAGAGAAATGGTACTTAGAATTTTCATAAAATTAAAAAAAGAATTCATTACACAAACACTAAAATTTAAAATTCGATTTATTCAATAGAATAGAGTGCCATTCAAAAACTCCTAATAGGATAGGAATTTAGCATACAGTCCCTCTTAACATTGAAACACAACCTCATGATAAAAAAAATATGAAATACAGAAAACTGGGCAATACAGATTTAAATGTGAGTGTCATTTGCTTGGGATCGATGACGTGGGGCGAACAGAATTCTGAAAATGAAGCTCATGAACAAATAGAGTACGCCCTCTCCAAGGGAGTAAATTTTGTGGACACTGCCGAAATGTATGCCGTTCCTCCTGACCCAAAAACTCAAGGACTCACTGAAAAATACATAGGAAGTTGGTTTTCGAAAAGTAAAAGACGAGATGAAGTGATTCTCGCTACTAAAGTAATTGGTCCGGGCCAATGGGCCAATTGGATTCGAGATGGTAAAACTCGCTTCAACAAAAAGCACATTGGAATGGCCATTGATTCGAGTCTAGAGCGTTTGCAAACGGATTATGTAGACTTGTATCAACTTCACTGGCCAGATCGCAACTCAAATGAGTTTGGAGCCCGTCAATTTGTTTATAAAGAAGAAGAGGAGATGACGCCCATAGTAGAGACATTGGGAGTTATAAAGGACTTGTTACAATCTGGAAAAATCAGGCACTATGGACTATCCAATGAAACTGCATGGGGCGTGATGACATTTCTTCGCTTAGCCGATGAGATGAACATGCCAAGACCGGTTTCTATTCAAAACAATTACAACCTTCTAAATAGAAGTTATGAGATCCACTTGGCGGAAGTCAGTATTCGTGAAAACATCGGTCTCTTGTCCTATTTTGCATTGGCATGTGGTATTTTGACTGGAAAATACTTGAATGGGAATCGACCCGAAGGAGCAAGATTGACTTTAACAGATCGGTATTTCAGGTATTTAACCCCTGAGCTAGATAAGATCGTTTCTAAGTATGTAGAAGTCGCTAAAAAACACAACTTAAACCCTGCCCAAATGGCCCTAGCTTTCTCTAATCAGCAGGCATTTCTAACCAGCACAATTATTGGAGCTACAAAAATGAATCAATTGAAGTTCAATATTGAAAGTATAGATGTAGAACTCTCTGATGAAGTGAATCAAGACATTGAAAAAATCCACGATCAACACCCAAACCCAAGACCTTAAAAATGTTTAATTTCTCCCACCTCTCAGCTCCACCAACTAAAGAATTCTACAGACACCTGAAATGATCAAAAAAAGAGAGAAAATCATACTTATAAAGTAGCAGCTTATTTTCAGTGGATCTCATTTTTTGCAGATGACTTTGGTGCTCGAGACGGATCGTATTTTAGAAGCCTCCTTTATCAGTCTTCTCACATGGATTAATTAGCAGCCAATGGGATGTTATTTAAGAATGCATACTCAGTTATCCTCACTATGTTCCAGCTAAACAACCCCTTTTAACCGGTAAATCTCCAATTAGGAATGGTGGAACTCTAAAGATAAGATAGAGGCCCCACAATGAACTTCCTTAAGAAAAAGTAACTTTTGGTGAACCCTTTAGAGAATATGGATACAAAACCTTTTATTTAGGAAAGTGGCATTTAAAAAAGAAAAGAGGAGATCCTAACTATCAGGAGTTTTATTCTTTTATCCACAGGAGTAAAATAAAGTTATTTATGCCTATTTATCTCGGATAAAAAGAATTTTTTATCCTTCCTTTTGATTAAAATAGGAAAAATCAAAATTCACACCCTAAACAGGCAATCGCCATTGGCAAGATAAAGCAAATAAAGAAATAGCAAAGGTTTCAGA
>CAJWYM010000075.1 GCA_913049555.1 uncultured Opitutia bacterium | reverse complement strand
ATGAAATGAATAATATTATCTCCCGAGGGGAGGATCATTTCTGCTTTTTGCGCCTGGATCTGTTCCTCATTGATGACACCAAAATCATTTCGCAATTTGAAGGTCTTTGAGGGTCCACAAACCTTCCAAATTTGCCCACGATCAATATCATTTGAATCTGGCAGTAGTTGATTGGATAGGACAAAAACATACTTATCTTGGTTTTCATTTGTGGCGGCAACAATTGCTCCTCCAGTTTTGCCCCTCGAACGAACATTTTGGATTCTGGCTTGAACGGTAATCATAACTGCAATGCTCTCCCCGTTTCGGCTAGATGATGGTTGAAGATATCCGCTTGCTTGAGTCTTTGTTTTAATTCCGTATTTTCAGTTTTCAATGCCTCAATTTGCTCCTCCAGTGCCTTGACTCTATCCCTGTCTCGACTATTAGAAATTAGCGATCTACGCTCCTGGGCGAGAGTTGCCGGGGATGTTAAGTCTATCTCAAGGATGCCTTTTTCCTTCAGTGCTAATTCTACTTTGTTCAAAAGAGATTTTATTTTTGGGTTCTGGCGCAAAACTGAGAGTGCAAACCCGCATTCTTTGGCAATTTCACTGCGATTCAGTTTATCTTTACGCGCATACTTTTTCCAGTCATTGCATAGCTTTCTCTCCTCAATCCAGGCGTCAAATTTTTGTAAATTAGCTTGCGCTTTTTGTTGTCCGTTTTGTTTCATCGTCTTAAATTATCGATTGAATCTTTCTCTAAGTCATCGAGTGATAGTTTATTATTTGAGGCATTTACCGCCCACCTCTTAAATTTCTGATCGTAGGTCTCGATAATTTTTTGTAATTCATCAATCTTTTTTTGTAGCTCTTCGTTCTTGTTTTTAAAATTCTGGGTCTCATTTGAATCAGGTTTTCCTATCGTTTTTAAAAACTTTTTCCTTTTATCAAAGGCTTTTTTGATTTTCGGATTATTCAAAAGGGCTTGCCGAGAGATTTTTAAAACCCCCAATTTTTGTAGCTCTTCTTGAACCAGAGGATAGCTCAACTTACCAGTCCACAGGTGGATGCGACCGACTAATGCATCCACGATATCAGGTGTTAATTTAGCCATTTTGGACTTTCATTTTCAATCAAATCTGTTGTTACTCGATCGATAGATACATTTTCATCGACCCCTAATTTATCTCTCATTGCTTCCTCAAGTTTGGTTGGAGTGGTATTGTTATTAAGCATGATAGGACTGTTCTCAGGCACTTCTTCAGCGTTCATTGCCTCTAGTACGCCTTTTAGGTTTTTAAGTTTTCTTTCGGACATCTGGTGCCAGGCTGCCGATTCGTCACTCACTCCCTCGGCAATCGCTAGGGCACAGTTTTCTTTTTGTTTTTCCATGATTGCGATATTTGCTTCAATTATTTTTTTGTTTCGCAGGTTTTTGGTCCAGCAATGCTTGGGGCATGTATCACAAGCTAGATTTCGGTCGCAGGGAGAATCAAACCAAAGGTGGAAACAAAATCCAACTTCGGTAATTTGAATTGGATTTTCACTTATTTCTGCTTCTGCAAGCATCTCAGAGATAAACTTTGGTTGATTGTAATGGATCTTACGGTTGGTAGTCAGAGTTTTTGAATTTTTGTTGAATAATTCTAAATTCGATGGATTTTCTTTAGCAGTTTTAGTATCTTTTTCAGGTTTTTCATTGTTTTCATCCACAACAAAATCTGAGTTTATTTGCTCATAATCTAAGATAAATTTTTCCATGACGGCCTGATTTTCCTTCGCTTTGTCTCGGTGGTCATAAGCATGTATATGATGGCCGTAGGAGCTTATATTATCACCACGCCATCGCTGAGCCTCGGTATAATTTCCACCACTCGAAATCAAAAATATTGTTGTTAAATAATGGCGAGCAGTATGAGTAGTAACGTGCGGATATTTGCCGTTAGGTAGTCGAATATCCATCCGCTCAAAAATAGTTTTATGATGTTGTTTACCTTCAGTTATCAATTTTATCAGCGTAGTTGTTGTATATCTCCCAACCAAACAAGGAGAGTTTTTACTGCCTGGATTGAAGAAATTAATTGGAAAACAAAGCAACGTATTGGAGTAAGGATTGTCAGATTTATAAGGCTTAATATTTCTTTGCGGATACTTATTAAGTAATCGGCCACTAAAATCATTGAAGGTGCAGTAATAAGGGTGTCCTTTAGCTTTTTGGGTGGTTTTAATTTTATGATTTTTAAAAAATACAGGTAAATTTGTCCCACCATGGATCAATGGCTGAAATTCTGCGATTGGATATGGAGTGAATGGGTCATTCATCATTTGAAGTATTTTACTTTTTTTAATTTTGGCGGAATATACAATCCGTGGTTGTTTTTATTTTCATACCATTTGGCTATCGCTCTCGCTTCATCGCTATGCTTTTTGATCTTTGCAATTGAATCTCTAGCAAGAAACTCGTGGGTTTCTGGTATGGTTTGATTCGTTTTTTTTCCCTTTTTGGAATTTTGCCAATTGAAAGAGAGTCTTTTCTTTCCCTCCTCATTTCTCCACCCATAATAGAGGCAATCGGGCTGCAACTTAAAAAATTCATTGATCCGAACAGGATCAATATAAGTAATAGCAAGAATGGATGTTATCACCTCTTCAATGGGTGTTTTTGCGTTTACATATGCTTGTTGCACGCATTGACGCTCCTCAAGGCTGGGCATTTTTTCTTGTTTCTTTTTGAAACTTGCTTCAGTCAATGAGTGATTGTCCTCCAGTTTAAAAGGATTGTAAATTTGAAGATCGAGATCTAGCAAATTAGGACTTGGTTTTCCTGTCTTATAATGATGAGCGTCACTTGAAAGAACTCTTGCCAAGATACCCAAATATGAAGCATACGTGAACCTTGTTGTTTCATTTTCGTAATTTTGCTTTATTTGATTGATTGCAACTTGAAAATGTTGGTTAGTTAATTCTGTCACACACACCACGTTATTTCCTTTATTGGTGGCGATTGCATACAATTGACGGATTGAGTTCAGGATATAGGTTAAACTTCCAAGTGAAGATCGATTGCTGACGCTGTAAGATGCATACGCTTTGGCGAAATCTTCCCAATTTTTGTGCATTTTTTTGTATTTATTAAAATGCGAACCTCTATTGTCTCCTCTTCCTTTTCCTCTTTCAGGATTTTCTGCTGTAAAGTTTAAGTAGCGTATACCAATTTTGTCTTTCAATGCACCCGTCAATTCCCAGGCTGGATCCTCCCATTCTATTCGCTTACCAAAAAGGTATTGGCCACCACGTATTTTGTTTATGTCTTTTTTTTCTTCGTCAATAAAATCTGCAAGTTTTCTCTTGGGATGTTCCTTTGGCAAGTAATCTATGCTACGATCAATATTTATTGTTTTCATTAATTTTGGATTTTTTAGGCGACTTCTTTTTTTCTTATTTCAGCCAAATCGTTGATTTTGATAACAGCTAGTATTTGGCAATCTAGGGCTTCAATCAGCTTTCCAGATACACCCGTTTTTACTTGCTGTTGGCGCTTCTCCAGAAGCTGATCCCTCACTGCTATGTGGTTTGCTTCGACTAAAGGTTGGAAAAGAGAACATGTATAACAAGCGATCGGTGCGTTCTGCATGCAAGGCCCATCCTTGCCGCAGACTCCAATTTCCTCTGCAGTGTGATTGTTCAGTTGTATTTTGCTTGGATTATTTCCATTTGCAGATTCTGCTTTAGTGAAGATTAAGTTTCCCGCAAACCCCTGTGCATCCATGGCGTAACTTTCATTTTTTGACATGGTGGTGTTAACTTTTTGAGCATGTTTGTCGCTGGCTTCTAGGTAATATTTGATTGTTTTGCCACTAATACCAAATGACCTGGCCACCACAAAAGGCGAAAAACCTAAATCTACCAATTCAGTGATGCGGGAGTGCCGAAATTGTTTTAGGCTGAATTCAACACCCCTATTGGTATTGTTTTCGATTCGGGTGCTTTGATAATTCACCTCTTTTTTTAACTTTTTAAAGGTAGTCTTAATGTAAGATTTTAAGTTTCCTTCACACTTAAATATAGGTATTTCTTGAGGATTTTTATGTTGGTGTTGAAAACACCTTTTCTCCACAAATTTTGAAAAAAGCAGCCAGAATTCATCTTTTTTATTCAACTTATGGTAGGTCTCTTCTTTTCGACGCTGTCTCGAATTTTTGATGCGACAAATAGTTAATTGATAATAATTATCATCGTCGTCCAAAACAAAATCTGCACAAGTTAGTAACGCCATTTGTTCATTTCTTAAGCCAACTTTACGAGCTAAACCGAAAATTAAAAGTTCTTGTAGATTGATTTTTTTTGGAAAAAGTTGGATCACTTTATTGGTGATTTCACTGATTTCATTGCCCCAGAGAGCTCCAGAATAAGGGTCGTCGGTTCTAATGTTAACGTAGTTGTCAGTTTGTGTTCTATTACGATTGAGGTACTCAATGTCCTTGTCAGTAAGGTCTAGACCCTTCACCTCGCTTTCCTTCCAGGATTTCAGGAAGGAGAATAAATTTCGGCTAATAGGAGTTTTAATATGCTCTAAAGTAATGGTATTTAGTGGCTCTTTATTATCAACCATTCCACCAATAAATTCGTGAAAACTGGCAAAAGCTGATCCAACTGCACCAGTGTTTAGTTTGACAATTAATCTTAATTTTAAACTGTTTATTAATTTGGGTGTGAAGCGATCTTTGTATTTATCGAAATTAAATTTGAATTCTTTTGTGATGTCTTGTTTTTTAATTGCGTTAGGGATCACCCAAAGGTCCGAATTAAGATCATATGGATGGCCGTCTTTACTTGTTCGTATGTCAGGCGAATAAGGTTTTAAGTTTTGTTTTAGCTTGCTCATATTGGCGAGTATACCACTAATTTTTTAATAATTTTGAAAATTTATTTACTTTTTTATAAAAACTTTTCGAGGCTTTTTATATGAATCTTGCTCAATTCGTCGTTTTGGTCTGCAGTAAGCTTTTCAGCCGCCTCTTTGGTGTGGTCAGAGATGTATAAATAAGCGGTTTCTGAGCGTGGGGACCATCCCCCCAAGTTGTCCAAAACTCCCTTCATGAACCCTTCGGCCGTTTGTTCCTTTCTTTTAAGTATTTCTTTTCCTTCGTCTGTTACCACGTAATCTTCCATTCTTTTAGCAAGTTTGTTAAAAAATGTGTGCCGCAGAGCATGAGGCGTAAAATTAGGGTTTATATCTTTATGCTTTTCCCTTAATTCTCTAAAGATACGACCTAAAGCCTCTGTTGATAACGGGTTTCCTTTATGTTGACCATAATGTACGCAAAAAAGAAAGTTATGCTTTCTGCCTACACCTAGTTTTGACCTGATTTTAATGTAGTCATTTATCAAATAGATTAAATCGTCGCTCAATTTAAAGGTTCTTTCTAGTGTTTTGACTTGAGGTCTATACTTTCGGGTCTCTAGTGGATCATCTGGATTGCGCAAAATAGTAAAATTTCCATCCCGTAAATTTAAACTTTGCTTCTTTTTTCCTCTGACTGTATCAATCCCAATTTTAATGCGAAGAAGCTCGCCTCTTCTGATGCCATAACTGATAAATAACTTATAAATAATCCAATTTCGTAAAACATTTTCTTTGTATTTTCCATCCAGAAAAGGGCTTTTGGGATGTAGATATTTCTCAATTGTCCTAAGATCTGTATCGCTTAGAGATTTAGGTTTTTGAAACTGATAATTAAATGAATTCTTATCAGTTGTTACTAGATTTTTAAGATTGTTGCACATTTCTTTCAAATTAAATTCTCTATCAGTTTTAATAGGCCCATAATTTAATTTGCTGTTAAAGCTACTACCTAACCACGTCATATACTTAACAGTGCGATCAATTCGAGTGTTGCGAGTATTTTCACTCACTACCTCTTTTGGATTACTTTTCTTAAATTTGAAAAATTCAACTAATTTCCCAATCTCTAAACGGTTTAAATACTGACCGTTTTTTAATCTTTCTTCGAGGTCAAGTCCGATTTGATCAAAAAAGTTGTAGAAGCTAACAATAGTATGCGCCTCAGCAACTATGGTATTGAAAGATTTTCTAATTTGTGTTGCCAAAAATACAGTGGGATAAAATTCACCCACACCATCTTTTACAATGATTATTCCAGTATTTTCTTCGATGTATCTGAGACCATAACGATTTTTTTTCATAAGAATTTAAAATTACATTTTTCTAATCATTTGTACTAAATTTAAACAAAAATAAAAAATTGCCAAATAATTTAAGTAAAAAATTATAAGTTATTACAAAACAACAATTTTAATTTAAAAAAGAGTTACAGTTATTTCTAACCAGTATAACATAATTTATATTCAAACCTTAGAATCTACCCGAATGTAAGAATTCAAAGAGTTCCTCTATGAACCTCAACTTTTATAGGGATTCATACCCACCAATTTGAATCAATATCCCTTGACAAAAACTAAAGTTTCATTTTTATTTGAAATGATTGAGATCAATGAACTCCAAAAATAAAGTCAAAGACCCCAAAGATAAAATTATTCAAGAGATCACTGCCGAAGGAATTGATTTTTTTGTTCGATTCATGCAGATGATGGGTATGCCAAGGTCTATTGGCGAAATTTATGGACTGCTTTACTTCTCCGAAGAACCTCTTTCTATGGAAAATGTCACTCAATCACTAGGAATGAGTGTTGGCTCAGCCAGTCAAGGTCTCAAATCTTTAAGAAATATGAAAGCAATTCGCACTTCTTACAAAATTGGAGAAAGAAAAGATTATTTTATAGCTGAGTCGGAATTTAGACATTTGTTTTCTACCTTTATTAGAGATGAAATCGTGCCTCATCTTGAAAGTGCCAAAGATCGAACCGAAAAAATGAGCGAGCTCTCAGACAAACTCCCTTCAGAAAACAAAGAATTTTTGAAACAAAGAATCGGAAAATTGAATCGCTTGCAAAAAGCGGCCACTAAAGTTCTTCCAACTTTATCCACGCTTTTACGATTTTAGATTATGGATTTTATACCCACAGAAGAGCAACTTTCTTGGTACTGCATTCGGACGCAACCAAGGTGTGAAAACATTGCCCTTATCAATCTGCAGCAATTAGAAAATGTAGATGTATTTTTTCCTAGGACTCGGCAAATAAAAGTGACTAAAAGAGGCAAAAGAAAATTAGTTCAGCCGCTTTTTCCTAATTACCTATTTATCCGATTCGATCCCGGTCAACACACTCGCTCTATCAATTATTGTCAAGGGGTGTCCTATGTAATCAAAAACGGAGAAAACTTTACCCCTGTCAATCCATCTATAATTACAGATTTAATATCTTTAACGGATGAAGGAATTATGCAAATTGAATACACCCCATTCAAGGTGGGTGACAAGACAAAATTTGTAACTGGCTTATTTAAAGGAAATGATTGTACGGTAACTGGCTTATTACCCGCTAAAGAAAGAGTCAAAGTTTTGATGGAATTCATGGGCAATCCTACCTTATTAGAAGTGAGCACTGAAGAATTGGATTCCCAAGAAATTGAAAACCCATTCGCCAAAGATTGAAGCCCTGACTTGCTTTTAGAATTTAGATTTTTGTTTGTTTTTTAACATTGAGATCAAAAAAAGTCTGCTTACTCTGAATAACAAATCCCGCACCCTAGATCTTCTCCTATGCAAATCAAAAAGAAATTCTTATACAGTGGAATTGTTTTAATAATTATACTTATTACTGCAGCAGCCTTTTCAATAAAACCTGCTTACAAATACGTAAAATCACTTCGTGCCAAAGACCATTTATCAGTCGCTGAAGATTATTTAACAAAAGGACTCGCCAAGGAGGCTTGGCAAAAAGCAGAGGTGGCTAAAAAACTGGATCCTAAAAACAAGGACATTCAGCGTTTCATGGCTAAAATAATGACTTCCAAAGACCCTCAGGAAAGCATCCAAGTATGGGAAGATTTACTGTCCCTAGAGTATGACTCCACTGAAGATCGTCTCGATTATATTCAGGTTTTACTTGGGATTGGAAACATAGGAAAAGCAGAGATGCAACTTCGAATTGCTGTTGAAAATTCACTTACAGAGATTGAGACCAATCCAAAATGGTTGTTTGTCCAGTCTATCTTGGATGAAAAAAGTGGCAGAACCAATGAATCCATAAAAAGACTCAATCAGATTATTGAAATCAATGATGGAATGTTAAAAGAGGCCCTGCTTAGTAAAGTTCGACTCTCGATTTCCTCAAAAAATTCTGAGGTTTTTGAAGAAGGTCGAAAATTACTAAACAAATTATCGATACAAGAGGATTTATTGGGACTACAAGCGCTCCGCTTTTATTTTCGAATTACTGGATTTTCTGCTGAACAGGCCGAAGACATTTTGCAAAAGACACTGGTACACCCTTTATCCAATCGTTTGGACAAAATGAAAGCCTTTGCGATTTTGCACCAAGCCTCAGAAGATCGATCGAGTTATTGCGTAGACAAATTGCGAGAGTTTTTTGATTTAGAAAACGACGACGATATTTATCAATATGCAATGTGGCTTGGAAGCCTTCGACTCTGGGATCGAGTATTAGAAATTTTAACCTTTCAAAGATCCGCATCCGTCAAGAAACTTTTCTTACTTCGCATGGACGCAATGGCTAATTTGCAAAAATGGGGAAACATTGAAAATGAATTCTCTAACCGCTCGGTTCAAATAGAAAATCACTGGAAAAGGGTTTTCCGTGGGAGAGCTTTTTCTGTTATGGGAGATAAAAAAAGAGCTCGAATTCAATGGGAACAAGCTCACGGTGCCACTCAAGGTGACCCAAAGAAAATCGTTGAATGTTGTCTTTATCTTGAAAAAATTCGTGAATACGAAGGCCTCGGGTTTTTGCTAAGAAAACTTGCAGATTACGCTCAATATGAAGTCCTAGCTATTGAAAAAATTCTTAGCTATGAAGCAGCTAAGCTTGAATTAAAAGAAATGTTATCACTCGTAGATCGACTTGCCAAAAGAAAACAAGACAATCTACCTCTAAAAAATGATCTTGCCTACTTCAACTTGCTCAACGAAAAAAAAATCGCAGAATCTACGAATACCGCCAAGCAAAACTTCCAAAAATCTCCAGGAACCCTTGGTTTTCGAGTTACTTATGCATTAGGATTGTACCAACAAACAGAATACCTCAAAGCGATGAATCTACTCAACGAATCCTTCATCAACTGGTCTGATGCACGCCCGGCCTGGAAAATGATTTATGCCAAAATTTTAGAAAAAAATGATTATACAAGCAAAGCTTCTGAGATTATTTCCAAGGTCAAGCTCTCCTCTATTTCCAGATCAGAAAGCTCTGGGCTTGAAAGCATGTAAAGTGCCTTACGCATGATCCCTGATGAAGTAAAAAGACTCTCAAAAGCCCCGCTCCTATCCATGGGTTCTCTATGGGGGATGCTGATTTATCAACTTCAGGTAACGTGGACAGTCAACCCCCAGTATTCCTACGGATTTCTGGTTCCCATATTATGCTTATTTATGCTCTGGCGTCAGGGAGATAAGTCAGTAATCGTTCCAGACAATTCACCTAGCCTAGCCAAAAAAGCCTTCACTTCCATTGCTATGATCTTGGGTTGCTTGTCCCTCTTTCCTCTCTGGGTGATTAGAGAAGCAAACTCTGATTGGCGACTTCTCAATTGGGCCTTTGCATTCATTGTTATCGGCATCACTTTCACTTGGTTGGCGCGAAAAAATACATTTTTATCCTTAAAAACATACATTTACCCGACTCTATTTTTCTTAGTCTCAGTTCCATGGCCGCTTGCTTGGGACGCTGAAATTACTTTGTACTTACAAAACCAGGCCACTATTTTTGCAACTGAAATTCTTTGGATTTTGGGATATCCAGTGGAATATACAGGGAATTTAATTAAAATTATTGGAAGTGGAAAAGTGGTTAGTAGTGTAGATGAAGCCTGCAGTGGGATAAGAGGACTTCAAAGCTCAATCGTTATCGCCCTTTTTTTAGGGTTTTACTACAATTTCCCGATCTGGATACGACTTTGTTTTTGTATACTCGGGGTTTTTTCTGCATTTGTTATTAATTTAATACGAGTTTTTGCACTCACTTACATCGGAGTTACAAAAGGCTCCGATAGTATTGGCTACTGGCACGACCCGGCAGGATATACAGAATCCATCGCAATCTTTATTTGCCTTTTTGGAATAGCAGTTTTATTGAGTAAAATTCTCAAACACAATCCTGATGATGAGTTTAAAGGAAACTTCAAGCTATTTTCATTTCCGAAAGAAAAAGTTCTCCCTACGGTTGTTTTAATCTGGGCGCTATTCATTTTAAGCATCAATTACGTCTGGTATTATCAAAAAGAAACGAAATTAAAACCGACTCCCTTAATTGAAATCATTTATCCTGAAAAACTAAACTCCTTCGAGTCTCATTCAATCTCTGATACCGTCAAAGCGCAGCTTCATTACTCGCAAGCAAAATCGGCAACGTGGGTCGATCCAACGACCGAAGTCCTCATGCAAGGCTTCTATTGTAGATGGAAAACGAGCGAAGGCTCTCCTAGTATTCTCGCCATTCATAGACCAGATCAATGCTTAGGTTCAAGAGGATTGAACCTGGTCAAAAAGTATAATAATTTTTATGTGAATCATCTTAATTTTCGAATAAATATCGAGGCCTATACTTTTGAATTGCATGGTCAGCAACTTCATGTTTTCCGATGTATCTGGCCTGATAAGACTCTTAGCAAAACATTGCCTGGATTTCCAAAAGAAGGCTATGATCTTAAAGGTAGAATTCAAGCCGCCCTAGATGGAAAACGAAATACTGGAAATCGATTGATTGTTTTTGCAATTAAAAAAGTGGAAAACTTCAAAGCTGCAAAAGAAATCGCCATTTCCCAATTTCAACAATCCATTCAAAAAATTTGACCCCAAAATATATTAAAAAATTAGAGTTATTGGACTTTCAAATTTTTACATACCCTTTTATTATCTTTAAAAATCAACAAAACTTTCCATCGTTCTTTTAAAGCTTTTGATTCTTCACAAGATTCAATCCATTGCTCATGGGTTATTAGCATCTTTAAGTGGATAATACCCGTCTCTATTATACCAAATTTAAATGCCTAAAATTATAAAAAACGACCATGAAATTTCTTTAATGAAACTCATAAAAGTTTGACTTATTCACAAGTTTCATTTTTAATTGAAATGAATGAGATATTTGAAATCTCGAACAAACCCTATCTATACGTCCCAATATTACCCCTCTTAAAAGCAAGCGGAAATGGCGGTAGCTTCTATAAAAATAGGCCACGAAATCATTTTATGATATTCAAAAAAAGGGGAGGCGATATTGATTTATTTATTAAGTCGAAAATCTCTATGAACAGAAAAGATCTGCTAGAAAAAAAGGTACGATTTTTAAGTAAATTGAAATCACAGATTGGAGATCAAAAAATTTGACTTACTCTCCTCTTTTGATGCATCTAAGTTTATTAAGAAAGAAGTCACTCTCAATGGCATTAAACGATGAAAGATAAAATTGAATCCATTTTCCTAGAGTGCAATTCAAATGTTAAAAGAATGGTTAGAGCCTCTTCTAAGCTAGATAAGCAAATTCCATTTCTCTTCTAAGTTGTCAATCACTCTGCAAAGAAGAAATTTAGCACTTTAAACAATCCTTATTTCGATTTTTAAAATTTCAAAGTGTAATGGGGCACGCTTACTTAAGAGCTTACTTAATGCACTCATAGAGGATACCGATAAATTGTCATTTTAGATATCCTCAATAAACTAGAAAAATTAGACATGATCCGTGACTAAAACCTGATAAATAATCTATGAAATACGATGAAATAGATTACAGCTCTTACAATAATGCAATTGAGCAACTTGCAAAAAGTCTTGAATATTCAAAGTCTGATCTGGCACATTCTGATCCAGATTTGTTTCACCAATTTAGAAATTCAGTGATTCAATGTTTTGAATTTACTTATGAACTCTCATGGAAAATGCTAAAACGAAGATTAGAAGCCGATTCTGCATCACCAGATGAAATCGACAATTTATCATTCAAGGAACTCATTAGAACTGGGGCAGAAAAAGGATTTATCGATGATCCATTAGAATGGTTCAAATACAGAGAATTGCGGAACCAAACCGCGCATGCTTACAGTGAAGAAAAAGCCAGTGCAGTCTACTCAGAAGCAAATCCACTGTTAGAATCAGCGAAACACCTTTATTCCCGTTTAGTATGAGTCCACTGAATATTACTGTTCAGGATAAGAAAATCATACAAGATATAGTAAAAAAGATCATTCCAGGCATAAAAGTCGAAGCCTACGGATCTAAAGTTAAAAAACACTATAAAAAATTCTCTGACCTAGACTTAATCATCCATACGAATCTTACCAAAAACCTGGCAACCTACTCCAATCTAAGAATGGCTTTTGAAGATTCAGAGCTAGCATACAAGATAGACCTGACACCCGCAGAAAACTTACAGTATTTGAATCATGCAACCACTGTCGAACTCCAGACAGGATCTCCAACCACC
>CAJWYM010000074.1 GCA_913049555.1 uncultured Opitutia bacterium | reverse complement strand
CAGTCGCTGGGCTCCACCAGGAGAGACACACACTTATTCTCAAGTTCTTTTTTGTGCCTGCAGCGGGCACAAGGATACCTGTGACAATCCGATTCCATGTATAGACCGCTTGACTGTCGAAGAAGTTCTGGAAACGGTCCAAGATAGAATTTAAAAATGACCCGAGTACAAAAATTACCCATTTCAGTGACCCTGATAGCACACAATGAGGAAGAAAGACTTCCCCGATGCCTTGAAAGCATCCAGGATTGGGTTCAAGAAATTATCATTGTTATTAATAATTGTACAGATAAAACTAGGGAGATTGGAGAGCGTTTCGGTGCGCTTATTTACGAACATGAATGGCAAGGTCACAGAGATCAGAAAAATATAGCCTTGCAGTATGCATCTCAGGATTGGGTCCTCGCTTTAGATGCGGATGAAGAAGTTTCCCCTTCCCTTAAGAGTGAGATCTTTGAATTTATAAACCAAGATTGCAACTCATTCGCAGGGGCCCGATTTCCAAGAAAAGTTTGGTTCATGGGCAAGTGGATCCTTCATGGGGACTGGTATCCCGATTACAATCTTCGATTGTTTAAAAATGGAAGTGGGAAGTGGAGAGGAAGCCGAGAGCATGATAAAATGGTAGTTGAGGGACCGATAAAAAAACTAAAATCTGACTTGCATCATTATTCAAATCCCTCTTTGAACCATCAAATTGAAAAGATAAATTACTTCAGTGATATTTTTCTGCAACGACAGTTGGATAATAAGAAGAAGTGGTCCGCAGCTTCGACTCTTTTTCGAGCATTTTGGCGTTTCTTTCGTTGCTATTTCATTCGTTTGGGGTTTCTAGATGGGTATGCAGGCTTTTACATCGCTTCTTTAGCTGGATTTAGCACTCTCGTTCGTTACACACGCTTGTATGAATACAATCTCAAACATTCCTCTAAAATAGAATGATTGCTTTTAATGAGGACTCCTCTGCAGATGAAAAAAGGGTCTACCCTTTACTGGAATCAAGTGTTCATGATATTTTTAGAGAACATGGGTATTTACAAGAATATTTAAATCTTGAGTTTCGTCCTGAGCAAAGTCGATTGGCAACGGAAATCGCAAAAAATTTCAAAGAGAATCAACCCCTATTATGCGAAGCTGGAACTGGGGTTGGTAAAAGCTTAGCCTATCTATTGCCTGGAATCCTTCATGCCATTGCAAACAATCGCAAGATGCTTATTTCTGCCCATACCATTGCTTTGCAGGAACAAATAAAAAATAAGGATCTTCAAATTTGTAAAAAACTACTGAATCAAATCCCAGAATTAAAAGATTTTAGTGATTTTAAATACAGCTTGCTTATTGGGAGAGGCAATTACCTCTGCAACTGTCGTTTAAACAAAGCGTTGCTTGCTCAAAAAGAACTCTTTGATAGCGAGGAATTCACAGAGCTTTTACGCATCCAGGAATGGGCGAAAGAAAGCTCTGAAGGAATTAGACAAGAACTTAGTCCACCCCCAAAAGCTCAAGTCTGGGAATGGGTCACTGCAGACTCGACTGGATGTAACAATAAAAACTGCTCCCCCGAAACTTGTTTCTATCGCAGTGCTAAATTTAAAGTCAATCAGTCCAATCTTGTCATATTGAACCACAGCTTGTTATTTTCCTTGCTCAATGCAGGGATGAGCCCACAAAACGAAGTTCCTGGCATCCTATTTCCAAATGACTTCGTGGTTCTCGACGAAGCTCATACAATTCCATCCATAGCTACCAAGCATTTTGGAATGTCTTTGAGCTCTTATGCCATTGATTTCAATCTTAAAACCCTCTACAACCCAAAAACAAAAAGAGGCCTTTTAAATAGGCTTGGCCAACTCCGAGACAATCAAATGGTTGCTGAAGCAATGGAGCAAAATAAAGAATTCTTCAAATACATTGGGAACACTTTTTTAGGAACTCGCTCTATTTTTCGAGTCAGTGAATCTAACTTGTTAGATGCAACCGCTCTCAATCCGATGAGGAAATTACTGGATCGTTTGAAATATATCTACCAGATGGTTGACTCGGAACAAGACAAACAGGAAATCAAAGAAAAGCATGATCGTTTGGCCAGCCACATAGATGGAATCGACAATTTCTTAAATTTGTCTGATGAAAACCATGTTTATTGGATGGAAAGAACCGGTAAAAAACAATCCATTGTAAGTCTTCAATCGGCACCTTTAGATGTAAGCCAAGACCTGCAACTAAATTTATTTACCAGAAATACCAGTGCATGTTTAACGAGTGCAACCCTCAGCCTTCAAGGCAACATGAATAATTTCCAGAAGCAAACAGGTTCCAAGGCTGTAAAAACTTTTATTGAAAACTCTCCATTTAATTTCGACAAAAGTCTCAGGATTTATATTGCAGAGGATTCCCCAGTGATTGGAAATCAAAACAAAAAATTAGACATCGACTACTTAGTAGATCATATAGACTTCTGCATCGAACAAAGAGCTGGGGGTAGCTTAATACTTTTTACCTCATACACGGACATGTATGCTGTCGCCGATGAGTTGGAATTTAAAATAAGTGGAACTGGACGAATTTTATTAGTCCAAGGAAGAGATTATTCCAGAAGCGACCTAGTCAAAAAATTTAAAAGTGAAGGCAATGCGGTCTTGTTAGGGACAGACACTTTTTGGACTGGAATAGATATCCCTGGCTTAGCCCTTTCTCAGGTAATTATATGCAGACTGCCATTTGAAAACCCTTCCCACCCTATCCAAGAGGCAAAGTGTGAGCAAATTCAGATGCTAGGTCTCTCCCCTTTTAATGAACTGATGCTGCCGGATGCATTGATCAAATTCAAACAAGGGATCGGAAGACTGATTCGGTCCCACAAAGATCGAGGTTATATTACAATTCTGGACTCAAGAATTGTAAATAAAAGTTATGGCAGACTTTTTTTGGAATGCTTTCCTCACACAAGGTACCGTCTCTTCAATAAAGAAAACAGAAAATCTGTCTTTAAACCTAAATAACTCAGTTGAGAGTAGAGAATATCATCAATATTATAATTCTAAATGACTTACGAAATTCTGAAGTAGTAGCCTCTGGCTACATCGAAGATTTTCGTATGTTATTGTAGTTTATAAGATTGATGATAAATCAGCGAGTCAACTGAGGAATTTAGGTTAAAAGCTAAAAAATCCGAATGGGTGACTCCCCATTCGGATTGCAAGGCACGACTTTAAAAATTGAAACCATACGCAGCGAATGGTTTCATTCAGTTCGAATTAGAAATAAATCAGTAGACTTTAGTTTTGACCATATCCTGCAATCACAACTTTAACATCTACATCGTTGGATACTTTTAATTTGGTGGCTGCATTCATTTTCAAGCCAAAAGAATCCAGTTGAATCCCAAAATTAGAACGAACAACCAACAAGTCTCTTTTGTCGTCTTTTTTATTGCTTCTCTTTCCAGCTGCACCTTCAGCTAGAGTTATTTTCACTGGAGCCGAGACTTCTTGAGAAACTCCCATTAAGGTCAAAGTTCCTTTTGCATCTCCAATAACCGTTCCCTCAACTTCTTGACTTACATCTATGGAATCAAACTTAAAGCTTATTTGAGGATTCAGTTTGGCATTCAACCACTTTTTACCCATCATGACATTGGTCATTTTTTTACTGGTAACAGACAAAGAATCTACAGTGATGATAATTTCACCCTTTGTTTTTGCTGGACTTTCTTTGTCAAAATCAACGATCCCAGAAATATTTTTTCCTGATCCACTAATAAACTCAAGAGGTGCATCCAGCATAAACATAACATGGTTGACACCTTTGGGGTCTTTAAAATCAAAAGATTGAGAAGTTGCTAACAAAGTCTGGGCGATCAAAACTAGGCAACTAGATAAAAGTAAGGATTGAATTTTCATAATGAACAATAGATGAGTTTGAATTAAAAAGAATAAGAAAAGTTAAAGAAAACAATGCAATATTTATTCCTTATAGATTCAAAACCTATCAAAAAAAATCATTCAAATCAACTAGGATTGATGACAATCCATCAAATTCTAAATCATTCCTTTTCTAACACTTCAATCCAATCCTCTAGAACTTCCATCTGCATGGATGAAAATTGATTCTTGGCAACATGGAGTCTGAAAACATGCATATGATTTAGAAAATCTAATCTCTCCACTTTTGTGTTCGAAATATTCAATTCTCTTAGACTTTGCATATCCGAAAGCTCCTCTAATCTTGAAAAAGAGGTGTGGCTCAGATCTAGTTCAACAAGATTTAGGAAACGCAGAATTGATTTTTGCGAACTTTCTTTTGCACTTGAGAGCAAAGTAAAAATTCCATTTCCTTTCAATCCAAGAGTTCTCTCTTCCCGATTAAAACTCACTTGATATTCAGAACTTCTACCCAGTCTTTCCAAACACTTCAAAACAATAGAATCGTAATGAATCGGATGAGTTCGCTGTTGCTCATCATAGGCAATCATTCGTTCCACAAGGTAAAAATTCCATTTATTATCCATCATTTTTTTTAAAAGCTCTATAAAATAAGCTTCAGGGAGCAAGGAGTTCGAGGAATCCAAGACTTTTACGTATTCATGACTGAGAGCATGCAAATCCGTTCGATTATGATCAGAAAGAGCGAAATAATCCAAAGCCTTGTCCAATTTTTGCATCATAAAATAAACTTCCCCTAAGTTACTGGATGCTAATGAACTAGACGGGTTGATTAGATAAGCTTCTCGAATCATGGAACTCGCTTTTAACAAACTCGCTTTGGGGTTCTCGAAATATTTAAAGGAAGTAAAAGTTCGAGATTTTGCAATGATATCGGACTCTCTCCATTCTTTTTTTTCCATCAACGTTTCTTGCGTTGCTTCAACAATCTCTTTGACTTCATCCATTTCTTGTCGGTTGGAGTCCATTTTTTTGAAGAAAAAAACAACAGAGACACTGAGAATAAAAACAAATACAATGCAAAGGGAACAGATCCCTTGGTTTCGAAGATAAAACAATTTTAGTTTTGTCCCAAAGTTTGCTTTTTGTGCAACCGTAGCGTATCCATTGCGGTATTTCAATAATTCGGATTGTAATTCTTCCACATTTTTGAATCGCTCGAGGGGTTCAGTTGCAAGTGCTTTCTCGAGAATTGAAACAATGCCCTTGGACCATTTAAACTCTGGAGGAACTCTTAAAGAAGAAAGATTTTTATCCGCTTGAACCTCTCTAGAGGGAAAGTCGCAGGGCATTTTTCCAGAGAGCATTTGGAACAATAAAATCCCCAAGGTGTATATATCTGTTTGCTTGGTTTTTTCACCTTCCTCTCTCATTTGTTCAGGTGCCATATAACCAGGAGTTCCTTTAATTTCTCCGCGAAGCGTATACTCGTTGAGTAAATCAGGATTTATTAATAATTTGTCAAAGTCCTCACCACAAACGGCTTTTTCTCCGATTACCTTGCTCATACCCCAATCACAAACAACCACTTCTCCAAATAAACCAATTTGAATATTCGAGGGCTTCAAATCTAAATGAATTACATTTTTTGAATGAGCAAAAGCAACCGCATCGCAAATTCTTAAAAAGATCTCCACGCATCTTTGTGGATCATTAGAAATCGTGTTCTCTGGATGAATCCAACGATTCAAACTCTGACCTGATTTGAGTTCCATGGTAAAGAATGGAACTCCATCTTTCTCAATTCCGATATCAAAAACAGTAATAATATTGGGATGTTCCAACAAAGCGGTCAGTCGAGCCTCTCGAAGAAAGGTTTCATACAAAACATTAGGAGTTCCCTCTTTCAATCGAGCCAATGCAAGGGGTCTTCCAAGCTTTTTATCATACACTTTAAAGACTTGTTTCATACCACCCTCAGCGATGAATTCTCTCTCCGTATAAGCTCTTTCCTCAACTTTAATTTGTTGATAATAGGAAGATTCCTCAAAGGGAAAATTCTCATTCTCTACCTCATAAAATGAAGCGAGTGCATCGAGCAATTCCTCTCCATCCTCCGGAGCTTCTTCAAAATGCACTTAGGACTCCCAAGCGTTACGAAGATTAGAAATCTCTTTTATCAATTCTCTCTGAACTCGACTTTTTAATGTCCTGACAGAACTTTTTGCGATGCCCAAATCTTGAGCAATCTTTTCGGTGGGCAAACCTCTAAGAGACCTTTTAAAAACTTCAATAGCCAAGCCCGAAAAATTACTTTGAATATTTTTAAGTGCTTGTTGGGTCAAATATCGCCGCCAATCCTTTTCTATGGTTTTCTCTAAATTGTTCTCGGATAGGTACGCTCCATTCAGATTGTATTCATCGCTTACCTGCGTTAATCTAAGTTCATACAAAGAGTGATCTCTAAAGTAATTGATTGCTTTACTACGAATAATTTTACTCAACCAAGTGCGGAATTTTGCACGACTTGAATCCGGTGTAAAATCAGAAAGGTTCTTCCATATTGCAACAAGAATCACTTGGACCAAATCATCAACCTCGGGTTGCGCAACCTTCATTTTAATGACGACTTTCTTGATAAAACCTTGGTAGTAGTCCACAAAATCTACCCAAGCTTTTTGATCCTCAGGATCTCTGGCTCTTGATAATAAAGTATGTTGAGTCTTCCATTTATCAGTCATAAATCAGTGGATTCTTCAATCATTTAAAATAAATCAAAGAATTTAGCGAAGGGTGTAGCGTATTGATATTCTAAAGGGTGTATATATATAGATAGCAAATTAATATTTAAATCCATTTATGAAAAGAAAAATCCTGTTCTTAATCTTTAGTTTTCTAGGCCACTCTCTATCAGCTGAGATTGAAATGCCTCAAATATTCTCAGACAATATGATCTTGCAACAAAATCAAGAAATTCCAGTTTGGGGATGGTCGGAACCCGGCGATAAGATTCGGGTTCAATTTCAATCTCAAAATATAGAATCCATAGCCAATAAAATGGGTAAATGGATGGTTAGAATGAGCTCGGTGGAGGCCACTTATGAACCCCAATCCATGACCATTCAAAATGAGTCTGAAAGCATTGAAATCAAGAATATTCTTATAGGAGAAGTTTGGTTGTGCTCTGGACAATCCAATATGTCATATACGATGCAGGCTAGTTCTAAAAAGCCACGAAATCCCGAATTTACTCCAATTACAGATTCAATCAAAAACGAGATAATTACCGCTCAAGATCCCTACTTAAGACAAATTCATATTCCTAATAACAATTCCATATCGGAGAAAAAAAAGAACTTCGATGCTTCTTGGTTGGAGAGCTCCCCAAAAACAAATCCTGCATTCACTGCAACGGGTTATTATTTTGCCAAAGAACTTAGAAGAGAATTAAAAGTTCCTGTTGGTTTGATAAAATGTGCATGGGGTGGAACTCGGGTTCAGCCTTGGATTCCAAGTGAGGGCTATTTAGAAAACGAAACTTTTTCCCAATACTACCACACAGAAATAAAAAAAGCTCAAGAAGAGCAATCAAAACTAGATCCTCAAAAAATGGTAGCGTTTAACAAACAGATAGAAGCTGAAAAAGATCCTATTAAGAAAAAGCAATGGATTAAAAAAAGACCCAAAGCACCTATAAGAAGCAACCGACTGCCCACCACTATTTTTAACGGCATGGTTCACCCGATTATACCCTATGCAATTAAAGGAACCCTCTGGTATCAAGGGGAGGCAAACCGATCCCATTTACCCGAACAATACAAAGATTATTTAACGACTCTCATCTCAAGTTGGAGGGCTTTATGGGGACAGGGAGATTTTCCTTTTTACATCGCTCAACTGGCCAATTTTCAAACAGTGAACAGGCAGCCAGTGGAGGAGGATTTATGGGCTACTGTTTGCAACCAACAGCGATTGACTTTAGAACTTAAAAATGCAGGTTTGGCAGTGCTGAATGACATCGGAGAAGCGGAGGATATTCACCCCAGAAATAAAATCGATGTTGGAAAAAGACTGTCTCTTTGGGCTTTAGCCAAAGCATACAATCAAAAAGACCTCGTTTATAGTGGTCCCTTGTATAAGGAAAGTGAATTTAATGGCCAGAACGTTGTGATTCATTTTGACTCCGTAGGTTCAGGACTGATGGTGGGCAAACGGTATTTGCATCAAAAAACAGTGCCAATTCAATCAGAGGTACAAGGTTTTCAAATTTGTGGTAAAGATCGGCAATGGAAATGGGCTCAAGCGATTCTCTCATCGAAGAACACAGTCACGGTTTTTCATCCAGAGGTCCAAGAACCCATAGAAGTTCGTTATGCTTGGTCTAGCAATCCGCCAGAAATTAATTTATACAACAAAGAAGGATTGCCCACTTCAATATTTTCAACCAAAACAACTCAATAAAAACCCTCCCTATGAATAAAACCTTATCCGTCATTTTATTTAGTTTCTTTGTCACACTCTTGCATGGAAAGTTAAGTCTACCCTCCATATTTTCAGACAATATGGTTTTACAAAGGGATCAGAGTATTCCGGTTTGGGGTTGGTCAGAAGTTGGGAATACAATCACGATTGAATTTCAATCTAAGAAGGTATCAACCGTATCGGGCGCGGACGGAAAATGGATGCTCAAACTAGATCCGATGAAGGCATCTTCGACCCCTCTTACAATGAAAATAGAGGATGGAGCTGAAAGCCTCCAATTGAAAAATATCCTGATTGGAGAAGTTTGGTTGTGCTCCGGTCAATCCAATATGCAGTGGACCTTAGGAGCGAGTGCAAAAACACCTAAAAATCCAAAATATAAAGAAATCACAGAAATAATCGGGCAAGAAATTGAAAGTTCCAGTGACCCACTCTTGAGGCAAATCTCCGTTCCCAATATTGGCTCACCATTAGAAAAACAAACTCAGTTTGAAGGGGCTTGGGTGGAGTGCTCTCCCCAAAACAACTCGAATTTCACAGCCACCGGTTATTATTTCGCCAAGGAGCTCAGAGAAAAACTTGGAGTTCCAGTTGGTTTGATAAGATGCGCTTGGGGGGGTAGTAGAATTCAACCATGGATCCCTAAAGAAACCTATCTTAAAAATGATGAAAACCGAAAATACTATGAGGCGGAACTAAAGATTGTAACTAATAAACAACAAAAATGGGATCCTCAAAGACTGGTAGAGTTTAACAAACTCTTAAAAGCCGAGAAAAACCCTCAAAAAAGAAAACAGCTTTGGCGCAAAAAACCAAAAGAGCCATACAAAGACAAACAAATCCCAAGCACCATCTACAACGGCATAATCCATCCAATCATTCCTTATGCAATCAAGGGCGTTATTTGGTATCAAGGAGAATCCAATGCAGGACATATGCCTGAGCAATACAAGCATTACTTAGGATTATTGGTAAGCACTTGGAGAGAGTTGTGGAAACAAGGAGATTTTCCATTCTACTATGCTCAGCTGGCCAATTTTAGAGAAATCAATAAGGAACCAATCGACAATCTTGGATGGGCGACGGTTTGCAACCAGCAAAGACTTTCTTTAGAAATCAAAAACACTGGGATGGCTGTTCTGAATGACATCGGGGAAGCAGAAGATATTCACCCTCGAAATAAGATTGATGTAGGCAAGCGACTTTCCCTATGGGCACTTGCTAAAGATTATCATTTTAAAGACCTCGTTTTTAGTGGACCCCTTTACAAAAGCAGTCAATTCGAGCAAAACAAAGTTCGGATCCATTTCGACTCCGTAGGCTCAGGTTTAATGACAGGAAAAAAGAACTTATCAAAACCCACTAGAGCGGTAGAAGAAAAAGTTGGAGGATTTCAAATTTGTGGAAAAGATAGAATCTGGAAATGGGCACAAGCGCAAATCACTTCAAAGGATACGATCACTGTTTCACATTCAGAAATCACAGAACCCACAGAAGTTAGATATGCTTGGGCGTCCAATCCTCCAGCGATCAATTTATACAACAAAGAAGGACTTCCAACCTCGATCTTCTCCTGTAAAAAAGAATGATCAAATGCATACAGGACAAAATTAGTGAACTTTAGGAAAGTTTCTTGAGGGGAAAAACCCATTCTACAAAACGAAGCGAGTCACAAATTTTCTGCATTTGTATTTAATAAAGGATGCAAATCATTTGTAGAGCTTTGCCCTTGACAACACCTCTTGAAAATCCTCTGGAACTGGAACCGAAAATTCTAATTCCTTTCCAAATTTTGGATGTCTAAACGCCAGTTTCTTTGCATGCAATAAAAATCTAGGGATTTGTGTATTGGGTAAAAACTTTGTTTTATAACCGTATAATTGATCCCCCAAAATACTATGCCCAATGGATTGCATGTGAACTCGGATCTGATGGGTTCTTCCAGTATGAATCCTGCATAATAAATGAGAAAATTTTTCGTACTTTTTTAATACACTCCATTCTGTTTTAGAATATCGGCCAGTTTCTAGAACGGCCATCTTGACTCGGGCAGTTGGATGCCTACCCATAAAAACCTCTACAACTCCTGAGTCTTTATTCGGATGACCCACTACCAAGCACTCGTATTCTTTATACACTTCTCGATTTGAAAAAAGAGATTGTAACTTGCTGTGACAATCCGAATTTTTGGCAACTACAATCAATCCTGAGGTATCCTTGTCCAAACGATGCACAATCCCGGGTCGATCTTTATCTCCAACCCCTTTTATAGCATCTCCACAATGAGCAATCAATGCATGAACCAATGTATCGTTTCCGGTATTAGATCCCGGATGAACAACCATCCCAGATGGTTTATTTATGACCATTAAAGAATCATCCTCGAACTCCACCTCCAAAGGAATAGGGATTGCGGACAGTGAAGTCTTGTCTTTAGATGCGTCCAGAATTTCAATTGTATCCCCCTTATAAATTCTACTCTTGGGATTTAAAACTTCTCCATTCGAAAAAATAGAGCCCTTTTCCAACCATTTCTGAATTTCTCCCCTTGTAAATTGTGAAAAGGACGCAGCTAAATATTTATCAATCCGAACATTGCCTGAACAGGAGTCTGCCCTCAAAATAATTTTTTTCACTGACAATGAGCTCATTTTTATTCAATTCGAATGATAGATTATTGCAAAGAGATTGGAAACCTGATTAAAAGTAAGATTTATATACTAGTCTAGTGATCAAAGTTATGTCGACATATAAGAAATTCATTCAAATCCTCATCCTTTTAACGACCTTCTCGTTTGTTTTAAACGCGCAATCCAGCAAAGACTTACAAATGAAAGTCGTAAGCCTTTACCAAGATGTTTCCCTCCTCACAGAACAACTCGGACAACTCAAACTTGAACTGGAAAGTGTTCGAAGAGAAAATCAACAATTGATCCAAGAACTCGACGAAAATAGAAAGTCCCAAAATCAGTTAGTAGAAGGGGTCAATCAATTTTTCGAAAATCTAGAAGAGCGATTAGGCCGAATCGAAACAGAGGTTTCAAAAGGAAATAGCAACACGGACAAGAATCAAATCGTGACAGAAGTCAGTGCTCAAATCAATCAGCTTGCCGTTCGAACCCAAGAAGCCATCGATGTATTGGCAAAATCTCTGGATGAAGTTAGAATGGGAAAAGCAAAAATTAAAAAGAGCACCCACTCCAACTATTCCGTTTCCAATGAGAATCCAACTTTCAACAATGATTACCCTAAAAATGGAATTCCTTACGAGGTTCAATCTGGTGATTCACTCAGTAAAATTGCATCTAAATACAGGAGCAAAGTAAGTTTTATTATCAATGCAAATCGTCTTGCCAATCCAAACGCACTTCAGGTAGGTCAAACATTATTCATTCCAACTACTGACTAAAATGGCAGAATCAAAACCGATTAAAAGATTAGGGAGAGGACTTGGAAGTCTAATAAGCTCTGGAATCTCTCAACAAACCATCGAAAACAGCAAGAAGGAATCCGAAACCCCTTTTCCTGAAAACAAGCCCTCCGCTGATAAAAACCCTTTATTCTCCAATGAATTTGTTGAAATTCAACTGGGACAAATAAAACCCAGTCCCTATCAACCTAGAAAAGAACTTCACAATGAAGAAATTCTAGATTTGGCCAACAGTATTAAAGCCGAGGGACTGCTGCAGCCAATAGTTGTAAGGAAAGTTGAAAATCATTTTGAACTCATCGCTGGTGAAAGAAGATTTAGGGCTTATAAACTACTAGAGATGAAGAGCATTCCGGCTCGTCTCATGAATGTTAGTAACGCTTCGGCAGCCTCTCTCGCTCTTATTGAAAATTTACAAAGAGAGGGACTGAACCCAATTGAAGAGTCTCTTGGATACGCTTGTTTGCTAAGAGATTTTGACCTTACTCAAGAACAAGTGGCCGAGCGAGTAGGCAAAAGTCGATCCGCGGTCACAAATGCACTTAGGCTGTTACAATTAGACAGCGATTTGCAAAATCTAATTATCAAAAACCTTATTTCAACTGGTCATGCAAAAGTTTTGCTAGGTTTAGATGACAATTTTCAAAGGAGTGCACTCGCTCGCTTGATAATAGAAAAAAGCCTCTCTGTGCGAGATTCTGAAACAGAGGTTCGAAAGACCAAAAGAAGCAAAGAGCGAAAGCAAACAAACCACGCTACCATAAATAGTTCTGAATCTCTAGCACTGCAAAGTCTAGAAAAAAAACTGTCGTCCCACCTGAACACTCAAGTATCCCTAGCCCACTCCAATAAAAAAGGAAAAATTACTATCGAGTATTTCGGAACAGAAGATCTGAATAGAATTGTAGATCAGATGGGTGTTTGTTAAAGATTACTCTTCAAAAATCAAATAATAGATACAAAAGGACCTATGAAAAGTGCCTACGAATTAGCGATGGAAAGGTTCTCAGATGGAGAAGCTCTCAAAGTATTGACCCAAGACCAAAAAGATCAAATCTCCGAAATTGAATCTAAGTTTCAAGCCAAGGTTGCTGAAAAAAGAATCTTTTTAGAAAAACAAATCACCGCTTCGGAACAGTCTGGAAA
>CAJWYM010000073.1 GCA_913049555.1 uncultured Opitutia bacterium | reverse complement strand
TATCCTTGTGGAGAGTTGGTAACTGCTATGATTTTAAGTACTAATGGGAACGCGATTACTATTTCCAATTCCTTGTCTAAGGCATGCATTCAAAATGGAATCTCTCTCAAAGAATATCGAGACAAAAACTTAAACTTTAGAAAACTTGTATTTGCCTCTGTTTATCCCTCTTCTTATCATCAAGTCCTCCTTAATAAATGGTTGACGAAAAACAATCTCAACCCGGTCAAAGATGTTAAATTTATAATCAGCCCCCCTAGCCTGATCCATGATTTACTGGCTAAAGGTTCCATAGATGGTTTTTGCGTGGGAGAGCCTTGGAATTCATTCTCCAGCGAAAAACGAACCGGTCAAATTGTTGAAACCAGCGAATCTCTGGATGATGGCCATATCGAAAAAGTTCTCATCACTACTGAAAAATTTGCCGCCAACCGACCCCTTGAGCATTCTCATTTAATAGCTGCTCTTCTTGAATCTTGTAAATACTGCGAAGATAAAAGAAATATCAATGAAATTATTAAAATCCTTTCCCAATCTAAATACCTGAACCTTCCTAAGAACATCATCGCTAAAAGCTTTAAAAACGAACTTCGTTATGGAAAAGATCAAACAGTGAATCATTGTCACCACTTTTACAGCGAAACCTTAAACAAACCCACTCTTATTAAGGGCCTACATCTCAGAGATGAATTGATTGGGAACAAAATAATCAAAAAAGAAAACTTCTCTCAAGAAATTGTCGAGAGTCTATTTTTAGAAAGTACTTTTATAGAGGCGGAGAATCTTTTTTTACAAAAATAACCTATAAACTTATAATACGCATTCATTTTAATTTGACCCTTAAACTGAAAATAAAAAATGACAAAAGAAAACAAAATATATAAATCTCTACTTCTAGAGGTCTACCGAAAAACGATCCAAGCCTTGATGCTTTCAATTGGTTTTGGGGCTTTTGCTCTCTCAGCAAATGCCGAAATGCTCGATCTTGAAAAAGATGAACTGAAATTAGGTTTTATAAAACTCACAGATTGTGCTCCTTTAGTCATAGCCAAAGAAAAAGGCTTTTTTGAGGATGAAGGACTTCAAGTAGAAGTCATTGCCCAGCCGAATTGGAAGCAACTTCTAGACAATGTGATTACCGGTGAGTTGGATGGAGCTCATATGTTGTCAGGTCAGCCAATTGGAGCTACGATTGGTTTTGGAACGCAAGCGCACATCATCACAGCTTACACACTCGATCTAAACGGAAATGGAATTACTGTCTCTAACTCGGTATGGGAGCAAATGCAAGAAAATGACCCATCTTTAATGTCTGAAACACCTACGCATCCAATCACTGCTGACTCTCTTAAACCAGTTGTTGAAGAAAAATTGGAACTTGGGGAAAAGTTACAAATGGGAATGGTTTTTCCTGTTTCTACACACAATTACGAAATTAGATATTGGTTAGCTGCTTCTGGTATCCATCCAGGTTTCTATACTTCACAGGACAAAAAAGGGTTTACTGAAGCACAGGTCGAACTCTCAGTAACTCCACCACCACAAATGCCAGCTACTCTCGAAGCAGGGATTATTTCGGGCTACTGTGTTGGAGAACCCTGGAACCAACAAGCGGTTGCAAAAGGAATTGGAGTTCCTGTAACTACCAATTACGATATTTGGAAGAACAACCCTGAAAAAGTCTTTGGAGTGAATAAAAAATGGGCAGATGAGAATCCAAATACCCATCTTGCACTCATCAAAGCCCTCATTCGAGCTGGTAAATGGTTGGATGAAACGGACATGGATGGAACTTTAATCCACCGAGAGGAAGCTTGTCGCATTCTATCTCAAAAAAACTATGTAGGAGCGGACTTTGATGTCATTAAAAACTCAATGACTGGGTTCTTTTTCTTCCAAAATACAGACAAAAGAGAGATGCCCGATTTCAATGTATTTTTCAAATACCATTGTTCCTACCCTTGGTACAGTGACGGAATTTGGTTCTTAACCCAAATGCGTCGTTGGGGACAAATCACAGAGGCTAAATCAACTCAATGGTATCATGAAACTGCAAAGAAAATTTACCGCCCAGACATATACTTAGAGGCTGCGAGACACTTACTTGAAGAAGGGCATATTTCCAAAAAGGATATCCCATGGGATACAGATGGATATAAAGCTCCAACCAATGAGTTTATCGATGGGATCACTTTTGATGCAAGAAATCCAATCGGATATTTAAATGCACACAAAATTGGCAACAAAGACTCTCTCAATTAAATGAGATTCCTCAAGCTCACTACATTTTTTTGTAGTGGGCCCCTGTTTCAATTTTAAATTCACATTAGGTTGAGAGTGCCTCGCCAATTATTAAACAAACAAACAAATGTCCGAAAAAAGATCCGATCAAATTAAATACAGTATTCTCAAGTTCTTGGATGTGACAGGGTTTACTGTTCTAGATCCCGTCATTAGACTCATTTTTAGAGAGGAAACTGACAAACAATGCAAAGCAATTGGCAAATTCTTGGTAGTCCCAATTCTTTTTCTGTTCTTTTGTTTGACTATGTGGTGGAAAATTGCACCACAACACAAAACAAAATCTGGAGAGGTTCCGACCCCAGATAAAGTTTGGAACTCTGCAAAGATCAATCACACTTTTGATTACAGAGAAACGACAAAATCAGAGGATTTTATTGCCAGATCAGAATCTAGAAAAGAAATTTTAAAACAAGTTCAGGCTCAAATTGTATCAATTCGCTCAGAAGCTGAACAAGCTAAAAATCAAGTTTTATTAATGGAAGAAAAGTTCAAAAACGACTTTTTACCCTCAAAATTGGAAGTTCCTAATACGAATCTTTCTAATTACTTGACAGAGGTAAATATTCTTTCTAACAGAAGAAAAGAAGAGCTCAATGTCCTGAAAGCAGAAGTAATGAATGGAAAAACTACCAAAAAGGAGTTTGTTCATTTTCTTGAAGAACAGGACAAATTAGTAGACCAAGAAAAAAAGATACTCAAAGAGTTACGATCGGTTATAAGTGAAATTCGATCTCAAAAATTCAAACCTTTGGAAAAAGCTCGATCTGTTTACAACAACCTTGCGAACGAATTACAATTCCTCAAGAAAAGAGAAGAATTTTTAACCAAAAGCAATCGATCCGTCAGAGTTCAGGAGGCCAATGATAAATTACAACTCAGCATCGAAGATTTAGAGTTAGCGACCACAGAAAAGGATATTTACCTTAGAGCCAAGAAAGTAATTAGACAAAAAGAGAGCATTGCTCGCTTAGAGGGACAGCAGTATGCCTCTGCAGTGACGGTATACAAACAAATCAAACGGAGTATTTTTACGGTTCTTTGCGGATTTTTGATGGCTGCAATTATTGCGATTCCATTGGGAATTATGTGTGGATTGAATAAAGTAGTCATGGCTTGTTTGACGCCATTCATCTCTGTATTCAAACCTGTTTCACCCGTTGTGTGGTTGTTGATTTTCCAAATTATTGTGGGAGCATTTTTTCCAGATCCTGAGACTCATCCTTTTTTCTTATTTTTTAGCAGCATTCCTTACATCGGATCATTAAACATAAACCCAGCATTGGTTTTTTCCGCTTGCACAGTTGCAATTTGTGCCGTTTGGCCCGCTCTAGTAAATACGGCTCTCGGAGTTTCAAGTATCGATAAAGATCATATCAATGTGGCTCGTGTTTTAAGACTCGGGTTCAAAGATCGATTGTTTAAGATTATAATTCCATCGTCTTTACCCTATGTATTTGCTGGTCTTCGAATTTCTCTAGGAGTCGGATGGATGGTTTTAATCGCAGCGGAAGCTCTTTCCTCCTCAGATGGATTAGGGAAGTTCGTTTGGGACGAGTATCAAAATGGTTCCTCCTATTCTTTCGCCAATATTATTTACGCCTGTTTTGTCGTCGGAATTATTGGATTTTGCTTAGATAGAATCATGATTGTTTTGCAAAGAATCGTCTCTTTTGACGGAGGCACCACTTCAGTTTAAGATTATGTCCTTTTTAAGCCTAGAAAACGCATCTGTCAGTTTTGGAGCTGGCAATTCAAAAATCAAAATCCTTTCCGACTTAAACCTAGAGGTTAAAGAAAATGAATTTGTAGCTATCATTGGTTTCTCCGGTAGTGGCAAAAGCACTTTAATGTCTCTCCTAGCTGGTTTGATACTGCCAAATTCTGGTTCCATCAAAATGAAAGGAAAGACAGTAAAGGAACCCGGCCCTGAAAGAGGAATGATGTTTCAAAACTACTCTCTTTTACCTTGGCTCAGCGTGTATCAAAACATTGAATTGGCCGTTCATCAAGTATTCCCACATTTTTCCAAGATTGAAAAAGAAAATCACATACTCCATTACTTAGAGATGGTGAATCTCTTGCCTGCAAAAGGGAAAAAACCTCATGAACTATCTGGAGGAATGAAGCAAAGGGCCTCTCTAGCTAGAACCTTGGCTATGAAACCTGAAATCCTCTTACTAGACGAGCCTTTATCTGCACTGGATGCTCTCACTCGAGCAAATATCCAAGATGAAATCATGAGAATTTGGCAAGAGGATAAAAGAACGGTTGTAATGATCACAAATGATGTGGATGAAGCCTTGCTTATGGCAGATCGAATCATTCCATTGACAATAGGACCTGAGGCAACTCTTAATGACCCTTTTATAGTCGATATTGATCATCCGAGAGATCGAACAACCATCAATGCGAACAGAAATTACAAAAAACTAAAAGTCAATGTTACCAATTTCCTGATTAACATGAACTTAGAAGCAAAAAAACTAAACTTAAATCCTCACATTCCAATGCCAGAATTGACTCCGGACCACTTGAACCATTCGCGCTCTAACAGAACCTTTTAAGGATACTATAATGAGAGAAAGATTTGTTGATATTTTTGACTTGGTAAAAGCCTATCCAAACCCATTTGGAGAGGATATTCGAGTGGTCGACGGTTTCGACTTAAAGGTTAAAGAGGGGGAGTTCGTAGGAGTTATCGGCCATTCTGGATGTGGAAAATCGACTGTATTAAATATGGTGGCAGGTTTGATACCCAGTTCTGAAGGAAGTATTGTAGTCGGAGAAAAAGAAGTCATAGGACCGGGCCCAGATCGGGCAGTTGTTTTTCAAGCACCCTGCCTTTTGCCTTGGATGACCTCTTTTGAAAATGTTCTCCTTGGGGTTAAGCAATGTTACCCTCATGGAACACCTGATGAAAGAAAGCAGATTGTTGAACACAGTCTGGGGGTCGTCGGATTGCAAGATTCTATGTTCAAATACCCTCGTGAAATGTCTGGTGGAATGCAGCAAAGAGTTGGGATTGCAAGGGCCATTGCATTGAAACCTAAAATGCTTCTTCTCGATGAGCCTTTTGGTCGATTGGACTCTTTGACCCGGATGGATCTACAAGATGTTATTCTAGACGTTTTAAATCGAGAGAAAATTACCACAATGATGATCACTCACGATGTAGACGAAGCCGTCTACATGTGTGACAAAATTTGCATGATGACTAACGGTCCTGGGGCTAAGGTTGGGAAACTCCTCCGGATAGATTATGCTAGGCCTCGAAACCGCCAGCAAATGATGATTGAAGACAAATATTTTCATTACAGAGAAAATCTTCTCACTTTTTTGGAGGATTGCGAAAAACAAAAAGAAACCCTGAAAGCGATTCGCAGCTAAATAATTATTGAATTTGAACTTTTCACCGGAACATCTAACTACGTGATTAATGAAAAATATGAAACGATCAAAACTCAAATGCAGCTTGCTTGCATCTTCTATCATTTTCAGTTCTGCATTCTCTTTGCATGCTGAAAATTCCTCATTACAAGAGGCTATCGTTGGTGGCAAAGCCAGCATTAACTTCCGCCTAAGATCTGAATTTGTTGATGAAGACGCTAAAAGTGCGACTGCGATAACAGAACGGCTTCGGATTGGTTACACTACTGGAGACTTCCATGGCTTTTCTGCCCATTTAGATGCAGAAGACATCCGAGCTCTGGATGATTCATACAATGCAGCTGGTCTGAATGGAAAAGGATCTAAATCAGTAGTTGCAGATCCAGAAGATACAGAAATCAACCAAGCTTTCATCAACTACATGGGAGATGGGTTCCATATAAAAATGGGTCGACAAAGAATTATCCTTGATGATGCAAGATTTATCGGAAATGTAGGTTGGAGGCAAAATGAGCAAACCTACGATGCAGCACTTCTTACTGCCAGCCCTGTTGAAAATTTAAATCTCAAATTAGGCTATATAGGGGAAGTAAATCGAATTTTTGGACCGGATTCAGGAAGTGACTTTGATTCCCAGTCTTTTTTGGTTCACACTAACTACAAATTCAACCCATCGATTACTATTACTGGATTTGGATACCTATTAGATTTTGAAAATTCCACAGCGGACTCAACCGACACTTTTGGAATAAGAGCGAATGGGGCACTTACAATTACTGAGGATTATAATTTTAAATATGAAATTTCCGCTGCTATTCAATCTGAGGCTGGCGACAGTTCTTTGGATTATGATGCGGAATATTACAATGCGAATCTTTCTTTGTCCAGAAAAGGGATTGGTATTGGTGTTGGCTATGAAGTATTAGGAAGTGACAGCGGAGTAGGATTTAAAACTCCGCTTGCTACTGCACACAAGTTTAACGGCTGGGCCGATAAATTTTTAAGCACTCCTGCGAATGGATTAGAAGATTTTTATCTTTATGGTTTCGCGACTTTACCGGCAGCGATTAAAGCGAAAGTGTTCTATCATATTTTTAATGCAGAGACTGGCAGTGATGAATACGGAAAAGAATTGGACATAGTTTTAAGTAAAGCAGTCAACAAAAACTGGTCATTCACCTCTAAATTTGCTGATTTCAGTGATGACAGCTCCACTAACTATGGGGATATTACAAAATTAACGATTCAAACAGATTATAAATTTTAATCTGAAGCCATTAGAATACGCCCATAAACAGAATAACTACTCGATTGTATTGAATCCAATGATGTAGGGCATAAAAAATAATAATCTTTGTTTTGATGGATGTTTATGCCATTGCAGCAATTGTTATACAATAAAAAGTCATTTTAAAAAAATGAAATTTGGCTTTTGAGATTCATTCCAAAATAAAAAGTCATTAGGTCAAGACCCATGGCTTTTTATTTTTGCTATTCGGCATCTATTTTGCTGTTATTGGTAGACTCAAAACTTAAACAACATCTTTTAAATCATGCCTGAAGTCATTGTTGACGATGAACCCGTTGAATTCAACGGTCCTATACCCGAGGATCCTAAAATAATTTTTGACCTCTTATTTGAAGCGCTAGCTGGGGAAAGAAAGTCCGTTCTTGAATATCATGTGGATGGTTCTGACATACTTCAGTTGCAGGATCAAAATTTTCCTTCGCATTATGATACCATTGTAGCAAAGTCAATTTCTCATGCCCAACTTACCCTTAGATTGATTGAAAGCACATTAGAGATTTCTAAAAATATTGTTTCCGAACTAGAATCCTATGCCTCAAGAATCTTATCGAACCCTTGGTCGATCGTTTTTGAAAAAATGCAGGATTTTATAGACAAAGTGACACCCCTCGTTCATCTGATGGATGGAATGGGTCCCTACGCAACCAATTACAAACCGACTTGGGCGGACAAATTTGAAAAAATTCAGTTCAGCAACAAAGAGGCTTTTGAACTTGTTTTATCCGGCTTTGAAAAAGGAGATGTCGCTTGTCTCTCTGAGGCTATTTTTGATAAGCTCGTCCCGATAACTACAGAATCTTTAATTTTTCTAGAAGATACTGTTAAGAAAGACCTTTCATCACAATCATGACTATCCTTCCTAAAAACGAGCGTGCTCTGAAAGAACGCTTCCCTCAAGTTTGGAACCGAATGCAATCTGCTTCTAATGATTTTTCAATAAATGATTTTTCTTTGCAAACTTTTGACAATCAAATCGTCCTAACGTACAACCGAGAAGGGAAAGAAACCTATCCCTATGGCAAAAAAAACAACCCTAAATTACTGGATCGCTGGTTTAACAATCAGAGCTTAACCCCTCAATTACTCTATACTATCACCGGTTTCGGACTGGGCTATCACATAAGAACATTTCTTAAAAATGTAGATCATCAATACATGGTTTTTGTCGGGGAAAGAGATCCACACTTGCTTCTTGAGGTTTTTTCCCAAATCGATTGCTCTGACATTTTAGAAGATGAAAGGTTTTTCTTGGGCGTTGGTGAACCTGATGACAATTATTATTCTCCAATGCAAGAGGCTGCTGTAATCGGAGTCCAAAATATTTCCCCGGTTGTATACTCCCCTCTTTTTTCTCTGGATGAATCCTACTATGATAAGTTCTTAGCGGAAGCGATTCGCCAATATTTATTTTTACGCCCATTGATGATGGCAAGTGTCGATCAAGCATCTATTTTACAAGAAAATATTTTAGAAAATATGCCTACACTTATGGATGCACCCGACATCAATGACATCCGTGAGGAGTGCTCAAACTTCCCAGTTATTCTTGTAGGAGCTGGTCCCTCTTTGGATGAATCCATTGATTTTCTTAGAAAAGTCAAAGACAAAGCCATTATCATTTGTTCGAACACTCCCTATCGAAAACTTATAAAATCAGGAATCACCCCCCACTTCGTGGTCGCTGCAGATCCGAAAGAATTTACTAAAAAAGGCTTTGAGGGTTTGAACATTGAGGATACTTTTTTAGCGGCTCCGGTAACCGCTCCGCCCTCTGTTATCAATCTATTTCAAGGGAAGACCTTTTATTGGACGGGTATCACAGCAATCGGTGTGAGCATCCGAAAAAGCTTAGGTCTCCCAACAGGATCCATTATTGTAGAACAAGGAACTGTATCGGCTTGTATTTTAGATATCGCACGACAATGGGGTTGTAAAAAGTTAGTTTTTGTGGGACAGGACTTAGCCATGACTGACTCTGGGAAATATTACACAGAAGATTCGGTTTATGCAGATGAAGGGAACATGATGGCGGATACTCAAGGGTGCCATCGTTTACCGGGCAACACACTCAACGATGTTCCTGTAGAATCCAGGTTGTTCGTGTATTTAAAAACTTTTGAACAATTTATTGAAAAGTATCCGCATATTGAATACAGAAATACGGCACGCCTTGGGGTCAAGATTCAAGGATGTCCTTATCTTGACTTCGAAGATGCTCTCGACTGGATTGGAGATACGGATAATTCTCAAATCAAAAAACAGATTGGATCTTACTTAAAACCCAGTCCTGACTTAAGAGAAAATACCCAAAAGCTGAAAGAAACTCTGCAATCTACAATTGCTTACTCGAAAGATGTTTTCAAAACTAGCATGGAATCTGCTTTGAGAATTGAAATGCTTCCGACTAAATTTCAACAGCTGAATTATTTCAACAACTCAAAGGTAATCAATTGCCTCAAGGATGCGGATCGCGTCAATGCAATCGTTGATTCGAATCCAGAGCATTACAACATCTTATTTGAGGGAAAGGCCAAAGGGGAACTGGTTCAGTACAAAAAGAAAATAAAAGGAATACAATCAGACAATAAAAGATGGGAAGCACTTCTTCGTAATAAAGAATACTACTGGGCATTGGTTGAAGGTGCGAATGATACAATCACCTGCCTTGAAAAATTAACCAACCAACCCCCCGAAAATTAAAGTTTCAAAAAAATTTAGTAATGAGTGATTTAGCACTAAGCGGATTAGCCAGTGGATTTGACTGGAAAGCAGTTGTGGAGCAATTGATTGAAATTGAGCGTATGCCTCAGCAACGCTTGCAATTTGAACAACAAGAAAACAACGACAAAATTTCAAGTCTCGGACAGATAAAAAGCCAATTAGATTCTCTTAAAACAGCAGCCGATGAACTTGGCAATGACGGGATATTCGATGCAAGATCCGTTTCCCTATCTTCGCTTTTATCCTCTAGTTCCCCCAGTAATTTTTTATCAGCCAGTGCAGAATCAGGAACCTTAGTTGGGACTTATTCGGTATCCTCGGTCAGTCTTGCAACTGCAACCCTGTTGACTGGAGATTCAGACGTAGGTCCGGCATTGAATGCTGCAAACTCCATTGATTCACTCAATATTCCGACTGCAATCGGTCGGGGAAAATTTACAATCAACGGCAATGGCAACAGCAACATCCTTGAGATCGGTGCGGATAGCGGAGATGATTTTGATTATACAGACACATTGACTGCTGCATTTACTGCAATCCAAGCTAATTTGAGTGGCGATGGCGCGAGTGCCAGAATTGTCAATGATCGAGCCTTATTACAGTCCGATCAATCTATAATATTAGGTCACCCGAACGATACAACTAATCTATGGGGAGCCCTTAAACTATTCAGCACTCCCGATGCAACGAACTATTCCAATCCTCAAAGCAATGTCGAAGTATTTATAGGAGGCACAGGAACAACAACCGGCGGTGACAGCTATTCGGTGACCGTTGCGGGCACTCCCTACACCTACATTTCTGGTGGAGGTGAAAATTCAGCTGCGGTTGCAAGCGGCTTGGCTAGTTTAATTTCCGCGGATACTAACCTCAATGTTTCAAGCAGCGGTGGTACGATCCATATTGTTGGTAAAACCTACAACGCCAACGTGACTGGATCTGCTGCATCTGTAACCGTTGATGCCACTGGTGATGATACAATTGCGGTTGGCAATGACTTTGCATCAGCTGAATTTGTTCAACAACAAACTAGTGACACCGCTACTAAAAGCTATGCGATCGGAGATTGGGTTTATAGATCCGACAACAGTACTCTTTATCAGATCACTTCCTCTGTGGCAGCAGGATCCAATGTTTCAGGATCTGCGTCTGCCTATGTTGGTTATCTAGCGCCGAATCAATACGCAACTGAAAGCACCGTAAATTTAGGGGCTACTAGCACTTCTAAATCCATTGATTCGATTGCAACGAACACAGCGATCGCCTCGACTTCCAGTGGTTCTTTTACTGTCAATGGTCTCTCTATTAATTATGATACGACTAAAGACAATCTTGCAGATATCATTAAAAGAGTAAATGCATCCACTGCAGATGTTTCCATGTCTTACGATCCACTCAACGATCAGTTTGCCCTAAGAAACAATGAAACGGGCAAACAAAACATTTCAATTTCGGATACGAGTGGAAATTTAATGGGTGCCCTAAAGCTTACATCCGGGACCACTGCCTATGGAAAAGACGGTGAGATGATTTTTAGCATAAATGGTGGGAGCAATATTTCCATTAAAAGTCAGAGTAATACTTACAACGGATCTGCGCACGGAATAGAAGGGCTTTCAATCACAGCCAAAAAATCGCTTTCATCGAACGATGATCCGATCACAGTATCAATAAACAGTGATGTTGGAGCGGCTAAAGGTAAGATCAGTAATTTCGTGGATAAGTACAACAATGTGATCAATGTCATAGAGTCCAACACTAAAAAAACAGTCGATGGTGACAATGTCACTACTGCAATTCTTTCCGACAATTTAGAAATATCTCGATTAGGATCCTCTCTAAGGAGGATCGTATTTGGTGATCCAGATGGTCATGCTAAAAGTTCTGTATACAACACAGGGATTGAAAGAGTGCAAAACATTGGTTTAGATTTTTCATCGAGCACTGGCCGTTTACTGATTGAAGACGAGAGCGCATTGGAGGATGCTCTCCGAGACAAGGGGGCGATTGTTCAAGCCTTATTTGATGAAGAAATCACTAGCGAAAGTGATTCTGGGTTTGAAAGAGACGGAGTGACTGCTAGAAACAATGGGACAAAATCTTTTGGAGGGATTGCACAATATCTTCAAGGTTTTATTGGAATGTTTAATGATGGTAATACTACAATTACCAATTACCCGGGTGGAACAACCAACGACACAGATGGAACCATTGAGATTGCCACTCAAAGTTTACAGGCTAGAAATAAGCGCATTGATGAGAGGATAGCAAACTTGGAGAGACTCATCTTAGCTGAGGAAGAGCGCCTCACTAATAGCTTTATTCAAATGGAGTCTGCACAATCCCAGATCCAAAATCAGCTTGCCTCCCTTCAAAGTAATATACAATAAAAGATTTTATAATGAAAAAGATTCCCAATATTTTACATTTTTACAGCATTAGAAAACTATCTATATTGCTTATTGGATTCTCCCTGCTGTTTTTTGTCTCTTGCACAACAGTTAAGAAAAAAGTGGAACGTCAAAAGATACCCCCTTACAAACCAACAAACTTTTGGACGGTTGGTAAATTGTCTTACGATTTCAAACGCGTTGCTGTTCTTCCCATTTATTATGAAGACCGCAAGGTCAACTCCATTGAGGATTTTGATCAAATTTTTAGATCCGAACTTTCGAAGCAAAATTCTTTTGAAATACGCGGTTTAGACCGTGAAGAAATGGAATACGTCTTTGGCCAAGAACATTATTCCTCCGCAGGAATTTTACCCCAAAATTTATTAAAAAGGATTCACGAGGAATATGATGCGGATGGTGTTCTACTCATTGATCTAACTCGCTACAGTCCTTATACTCCTATAACTATGGGTTTGAGAGCAAAGTTGGTCCACGTGCAAAGTGGTGAAATTATTTGGTCTTTTGACAACTCATTCGATGCAGGAAGCCGTGCAGTTCAATTGGCAGTTGAGGATTTTCATCATTTAGACTATCGAATTGTCAAAGCTGGACAAGTCGGCACTGGTAGTATTTTGCAGTCTCCCAGACAATTTGCTAAATATGCGGCAAACGCTACTTTCAACACAATCCCAGTAAGATAATAAAAATCTGTTTAAGTTTTACATGAATCAACCGATCTATATATTGCACGTAATAGAAACAATAAATAATTCAATATGGATTCTATAAACTTAAGTAACACGAATAGCAACCGGCCCATATCACTAAAGCCGGCCAAGCCTTTGGTTAAACAGGAAGCACCGAATGAAAGTGCCGCTGTTGATTCCACTGGTATGACAAACGTTGATTCATTGGTTGAGCAATTGATGGGTATGAACGAGGTCAGACAAGATAAAATCAAAAAAGGTTTAGAAATTCTCAACAACCCCAATTACTTGTCAGAAGATGTTTTAGATTCAGTCGTCGATAAGTTTTTGGCAGATGAGCTCTAATCTTTTATAACAAGTAACCCAGATACCTTTATGCAGTATAGCAAATTTGCAAAATCCTACAAAGCAAACTCAGTAGAAACAGCTAGCCCAGGAAAACTCGTACTCATGCTTTTTGATGGTGCTTTGCGATTTATGCATGCTGCTAAAAAAGGGTTTGAAGAGGAAAATTTTCTCAAAAAGAACGAGAAAGTGAACAACAATCTGATTCGGGCTCAAAACATTATAACAGAGTTGCAATCTTCACTTGACCTAAGTGTTCCTGGGGATCTGCCTGAAACGCTCTATAAACTCTATGACTACTGTAATCATCATTTACAGCAAGCAAACATGAACAAGGATATAGAGCCCATTAATAATGCTGAAACAACGATTAAAGAACTCAGAGATGCGTGGTCCGAAATGCTCACTCAAAACGGAGGTCAGCACCCTTCTCAGATGCCTGCTATCCCCACGGGTTCTCAGGGTTCTCCTAATGTCGGTGAATCGGGATCCATTTCCTTTCAGGCATGAATCCCCTGGAGCTGGCTTATGATAAGCTCCTTCATTCCTTCGAAGCTTTATTACCAGTTGAGGAAGCAGCAATAACGAATCAAGATTTTGACAATCTATCCCCTCTAGAGGATCAAAAAAATCGTATTCTCCAAGATTTGATTCAACTGGGTAAATCCTTAAATCCTAGTCCTAAGAAGCATCCAAAGTTCAAGAAAAGAATTGAAGCGGTCTTATCTAAACAGTCCAAAAATCTATCACTTTT
>CAJWYM010000072.1 GCA_913049555.1 uncultured Opitutia bacterium | reverse complement strand
TGGATATTCTTCCATAATTTGGAAAGGAAAAAAGTTTGAAACAACCATTCATATTGTTTTCGCTCTATTTTGGTTTTATCTAACCACATTATTTGGATATTGTGCTTTCAATTAGATTTTAGGGATCCTGAGTCTGCTCATTTTGATCGAAACTTATCAACGATTTTAAGAGAATTGGATTCAACTAAAATCAATCGTTGGATATAATTGTTTTTTAATTCATGAGTTGTTTAATCAATCTTGTTCGATGGCTTTTTGAATGATTTTATTAGGTCCTAATGGTTTTTATTGAGAAGATGCTCCGACTAAGAGTGTTTGAAAAATCTTGTTTGATTGCATCCAAACCCTATTTAAAAAGATTGAGTTCCTCCTTATTTAGAATGAATCATTCTAGGAAGAAATTGTTTTAATTGCTTGGAAATTTGGAAAGAAATAAAGGTTCAATTTTTGGTAAAATACTCAAGATTAGATGCCTACTCCTCTTAATTTATATCAATACACGATGCCTTAACTAAGAACGACCTGAAATAAATAACTAACCAATTTCTTTAAGGTTGATCCAGTAAATAGAGAATCAAGTTTTAAAAACTTAAAATTTTTTGATTCATTAAACCATTTATGTTGTTACAAAAAGCCCTTATAATGTAATTCTATGAATCATATTTTTAGAATTTGGCGTGAGGGTTTGAAAAGACTGCTCGTCAGGTACTTGGATTACAGAAGAAATACCCAATATTTCTTTCTTAAATTATTTCTTTTCTTTCTATTATTGAATGTTGCTTGTTACTGGTTGGCCATGTTGACAGTTTTTTCAAATTTTCTTTTTACCCATGAAAAGTGGGATTATTTCTTGATTCAAATTCCAGTAGGTTTATTTGGAGCAATGTTTGATAGCCTGTCTTTTTTCATAACAATTTGGGTCATAAAAAGAGCAATTGCAGTGCAATCTTTTTCTGAGTATGTAGCTCATCTTTCAATGGATGTCATTATCGCAATAATTGCAACTTTTTGGGTTTTATTTGTTTTCACTTTTTCGGGTTGGATTGTAAGCCAAGTTCTCAGTTCTGATGAATCAATTCAACAAAGAACTGAAAAATATGAGATGAGAGTTATTCAAGCAGTGAAAGAACCTGTTAAAAATTGGAAGAACATTTATTTTGGATTGGTCATGGGTATATCTGCTATGCTTCCAACAGTCATTCACTTTTGGATGTTTTTTAATTCTTTGCAAAAACATTTTTTTAGTCCCAAAAAAGAATGATCATTGTTAATTGTTATCTTAAGAGTATACCGTAAATTGAAGATTTGCTCTTGTCGGTAAAGCGGTAATTGGTCCACATAATTTGATAGAATAATAAAAACGAGGAGTCCCAGATCTGCGATTCCTTTCTCAATGATATGAGGGTGGATGAGTGCACAAATCGACTTTGCATCTTGCTCTTTTTTGAGACAAATCGGACTAATTATGATTTGTTTAATTAATTTATTAGGAATGAGATCCACCTTTTCACTTCTTTTCTCGCAAATAAAATCAAACGTAACCTCATTGTCATCCAACTTTATTCGGATAGACAACCTTTACTTCTTCAAAAAGTGATATTTCTGGAGGTTCCCTTAAGTAAAATGTTATTAATTTTGAATCTTCTAAAATTATAATGGTGGATGCGGCTATTTTCCAGACTAGTCTTACTATCAGGAATTCTCTCTTAGGGAACAAATAGAATTCAAGGATAAACTTGCTGCACTTGGCCTCATTCTTCGGCACTTTATATGAAATTTAATTTGCCCTTTGGTCTATACCTGACCAGTAGAGAATGTGGTTTTTCAGAAAAAAATTGATGGTTTTCCAAGGAATATCAGCTACACATTTTGATCGATAAAGCATTGGGGTTTCTTTAGTGGTGATTTATGAATATCATACCAAACAAAAACATACCCAATCGAGATGGAAACAATACTGAATGAATCCTATCCTCTCTAGAGTTTTGTCTCTGCCAAAATCTATTACGAAAAAGAGAGTCAAAACCCAACGACCATTGTTGAAATTGAAATTCGGGCAAATGAAAAAGTACTTTTTTTCTGGGTGTTGCAAACCAGCTCCTTGCTATGAGCAGTCCAGTAAAAAGAGACGCTTCGATTTTTTTTAATGTTTGGATTTCTGGGTATTTCTGGGTATTTTTCTTTATGCACTGCGACCGGAAATTGCTCCAGTAGGAGAATTACAATCGATCAATTCTCATGGGCAAACAAAGCAAGTAGTATTACGAAACCTTACCAATTATTCTTGGAATACTGGGCCAAAAAACTAAGCTTTAACGACACTGCTGAAGGGGTCGTCTATTATTGATATAAAGTTCATGCCTCCGTTTAAGCTAATGTTGATTATGGATTGAAAAACAGAGACTTAGATAAAGTTACCTCAATTGGTATTGATGAGATTCAATGGGAGTTCGGTCAGCGTCATATTACATTATTTCACCATTTGACAGAACACGAAATCTTCTTTTTGAAATGGCGAACAAGTGGAAACGTAAGATCATTGTTGAGTTTTTTTTCATATGATGGGATGCGAGAGAAACTGCAAGATCCAATAGGTCTGCTCAGATATGAGGAAATCCTACCTTAAAGTGATTAAGAAGAAAACTCCTCTGGCACTCCTTATCCAAAACGCTTTCATTTTGTTGCGAATAGGAATAAGATTTAAGTATGATCCTAGCAGGAAAGGCTTGAAAAATGAATCAAGAAAGACACGAATATGTATTGAAACACACTAGGTATTGCCTTTTGAAAAACCTTACAACAAAACAAGAGTTAAAACTCATAGACATTTTACAGTAGGATCTAAAATTAATGGAAGCATACTTATTGAAAAAGTCATTCCAAGCGTTGTGGAATTATTCGAGTGCATACTGTGAAAGCTGGTATTTAAAAAAGTGGTGTTCTTGAGCTATGAGGTCACGATTGGATCCAATGAAAAAATTTGCTAAATCCATGCGTAAGTATGGGCCGCTAATTATGAATTATTTTAAGGTAAAAAAATCTTTCCAACGGGTTTGTTGAAGGCTTGAATCGAAAAGTTAATTCGACTAAAGAAAAGAGTTTGTTTTTATAAGAATTAGAGAGCTTCAACCCACGTGTTTTATAGAATGGGCCATCTTCAAGAACCAGAATCCACCAACAAGTTTTTTTATAGAGGCTTTTTTAAAGTTTTTAAAACTTAAATCTAATGCAAAGCAAATCTAAGCTAGATCTTACTCGTTATTATTGAACGTTTTTTTATTTACTCAAAACTGACTGTTTTAAAAAAGGAAAACATAGCTTTTTTAATGGGTAAAATTCTATTATTTTTTGAATGGTTGGAGTTTTATCGATTCATATCAAAACCAGTTTTTGGATTCTGGAATCTAATCTCAACATAGATAGCTAGTCCAAATAGGATTCAGTATTTAGAAAAAACAGTTTGAAAGTGGAGACTCTCAGTTCATTTACAATTTGTGTCATCTATAAATTAATGAGGCAGTTAAAATTTTGAATTGATCAATTATATACATAAAAACTCTTCAGAGACTGAACGGCATAACATGTGCACCCTAAAATTGAAAGTGAAACCATGGATCTTATAAAAACAGACTTAATCGTCGGCAATTCAATCAGTAATTTGATAGGCTTTTTTGTTATTCTTCTAATCAGTTGGGGATCTGGCACTTTGCTAAGGTATTCGTTAAGGATAAAGGGGAAACGAATGGACCCTTCTCGAAGGATTCGGCGCAAACTTTATTCAAGCATTGCCAGATCCACAGTGTATGTATTTGTTGTGATTGGATTAAAAATCGCTTTTCTTGCTCTGCATTTAGGTCCAGAGGATGGGCTTGTTTACAAATTTGTAGATACATTTTTAGCGCTTTTATTTGTATCTGCCATTGGTCTTACCGCTTTTAATCTAGTTTCTGTTCCGATGTTATATTTACATAATTTAGCAAGCAAAACAGATTCTAAGTTAGATGATATGCTGGTTCCTGTTTTAAGGAAGAGCTTAAGACTAACTATTGTTTTATTTTCTATAGTGCAAATGGCACAAATTCTCTCAAACAAACCAATTTCCTCAATTATTGCTGGTTTAGGTATTGGAGGTTTAGCGGTCGCATTAGCGGCTCAGGATACCATAAAAAACTTTTTTGGATCTTTGATTATTTTCTCAGACAAACCTTTTGAATTTGGGGAGCGAATTAATTATGAGGGTCATGATGGAACGATCGAGGAGGTCGGTTTGCGTTCTACCCGATTGAGAAGACTGGATGGACATCAAGTCACTATACCCAATGGTGAATTGGCAAATAAATCAATCCACAACATAGGACGTCGTCCATTTATTCGAAGAGTTTTGAAAATTTCAATTACTTACGATACTTCTCCTGAAAAAGTTAAAGAGGGCAAAGAAATTCTTGAGTCTATACTGAAGGATCATGAAGGTATGGATCCAAATGGTGAGATGCTTCCGCGTGTTTACTTCTCAGACTTTAATGACAGTTCTCTGGGATATTTAGTACTCTATTGGTTTTTTCCTCCTGCATATTGGGATTACATGGCTTTTTCAGAGAAAGTAAATTTGCAAATATTAGAGCAATTCAATCAAGCAAACATAGACTTTGCTTTCCCTACACAGACGGTACACTTGAAAAGTAATGAAGGTTTAAAATCGCCTTCTAATGATCCAAAAGTGCCTTCATTTGAAGCCTAATGATTGCAAGATTTTATGTATTCATTTTCCATTATTAATGAAGTTCGTAATAAAATTGTGACTTTATATTTTATGAATTTTGACAAATAACCGTCTAATATTTTTAAAAGCTTTCAAATTTATTTTATTTAAATTGCAGAAACCCAGTTTTGGTATTTGTGTGGATCCGTATTGTAGAGGCATTTTTATTACTTTATACCACCTGAATGGATACGCTCAGAACACGAAAGAGTTTTTTTTGAAATAGTAGCTTGTTTTTTTCTCTCTATTTTGAATGGTTACTATTGTTTGGTTCAAAAGAGACTTAAGAACTGTGGATCACCTGCCTTTGAAGAGGGCGAGTGAGATGAGTGATTCAGTTGTGCCTCTATACGTTATAGAACCCGATTACTGGGCTTTGCCGGATTCTTCTTTTCGACATTATTCTTTCGTATGTAGTTCTCTACTTGAGTTAAGACAAAGGTTAAAAGTGTTGGGCAATGACTTAGTTGTTCGTCAAGGGGAAATTATTGACGTCTTTACACAGCTCCACAGTCGATTGGGGATTGGTAAAATATTGGCTCATCAAGAAACCGGGAATGATTGGACTTACAAGAGAGATGTTGAGGTTATAAAATGGACCCAAAAAAGTGGTATAGAATTCATTCAAACCCCTCTTAATGGAACGATCCGTTGTTTGAAGAATCGGGATCACTGGAATCAGTTGCATAATAATAGAATGGAATCGGAGTTGGTTGCTGAGCCTCTTTTTATCAAACCCCTAGAACCCCCCCTAAATTCTGGTGAAATCCCCACTTGTAGGCAAAATATTCTTTTCGAAGGAAAGATAAGAGGAAAAGTCCAGAGGGGAGGTAGAGAGTCAGGTTTGAAAACCCTCGATTCTTTTTTAGAAGATCGATCTGGCCAATATCGCTCCAGTATCTCTAAGCCGGAATTAGCTGTTACTGGATGCTCTAGGCTTTCTCCTCATATTACTTGGGGAACTTTATCTATTCGCGAGATTTTTCACAGATCTTATTCGACGCTCGATTCTCTTAAAGAGTCTTCGGATTTCAAAAGCAAAAGAAGAAAACAAGGAATTCGTGCTTATATTTCTCGTTTGTTTTGGCATTGTCATTTTATTCAGAAACTTGAGGATGACCCCCAGATTGAGTATCGATGTATGCATCCTGCATTTGAAGGTATGCGAGATGTTGCAAATACTCAACATCTCCAGGCTTGGTTGCAGGGACAAACAGGATATCCCATCGTAGATGCTTGTATGAGGTCTTTGCAGGAGAAAGGGTGGTTGAACTTTAGAATGCGTGCAATGGTAGTAAGTTTTGCTGCTTATAATTTGTGGATTGATTGGCGAGTGCTGAGTCCAGTATTGGCTCAATTGTTTACCGACTATGAACCTGGTATTCATTACAGCCAATTGCAAATGCAAAGCGGTGTTACCGGAATCAATGCGATTCGGATTTACAACCCGATCAAACAATCATTGGATCAAGACCCGGAGGCTAACTTTATCAGAACTTACGTTCCAGAACTCTCAGATTTACCCTTGGATTTAATTCACACTCCATGGGCAATTGAACCCATGTTTCAAAAAGAATATTTAGTTCGGATCGGTAGGGATTATCCATTACCGATAGTTGAGGGCGATTCAAGTATGAAAAAGGCCCGATTAGAATTGGCAAAAGTGAGAAAATCATTGAACTTTAAGTCAATTTCCAGAGAGGTGTTCATAAAGCATGGATCTCGGAAAAAAAGTTCAAAAAAGAAAAAATCCAAGTCCCCTCAAAATGATTCACAATCTGATCAAATGGAATTAGACTTTGGGAGTTAATTAAAACTTAAATATTTTTTTAAAGTTTTTAGAACGCAACCAATGAATCATGGTTTGTCCTCGAATCTTATCGTTGCGTTAAAAAGAATGTTTTGATTATAAATGCCGATTTTGTGTAAGCCAATTTGGCTAATTGCATCGTTTGAGTGCTTCGTTCAAGATGGATTCAAGGTCGTCAAAATGAATACCATTTTCTCTATTAATTACAGTCGGCTTGGGTGGAGCAATGAATTTAAAGGATTGAGATAATTTGGAGGTATTTGGAGGATCAATCTCATCCATCTTCACCGTCTTAATTCCTTGGAGTTTTTCTTCAAAGGACTTTTTAAGCTGATTCATTTGGGATTGAAAAAGACCACTCAATTTTTGAGACAATTCTTCCTCCAAAATCGCTTTCTGCTCTTTAACATCCTCCGCTCTTTCCAGTTCGGATTGAAATAAATTTTTTAAAACTTCCTTTTTCTCTTTTCCAGATATTTTAACAGTTCTGGCCCATGGACCCATTTTTAATGGAAGTTCATTCTTTAAGATTTGAATGGCTTCCGAGTCACACCCGTCACTTTTAGCTGTGCAAGCTTTTCGAACCGTTAGTCTTAAGTCATCCCAAGGGGATTTAGGGCTTTTAGTTGCTACTGCCATAGATGCACAATCTTAAATTTTTATAGAAATCTCAAGAACAATTACTTTCTCGGTTGGGTCGAGCAAGCAATCCATCAAAAGGTTCATCGTGAATGGGATTGTTTGCATGCTCCGTATGGACCATATATTGATCACATATACCAAAAAGTTCAGTCAGGCTCTGGGCACGACGCATTTTTTTTAAGAAAATACCATCCGGATCGATCGAGAGGCCAATAAAGTTGAGGAATTTTTTTAGCATTCCAAGATGGTTTTTTTCCGGTACATTTTTATTGAGCATGCTTGTATGAAGTCTTTCTACATAATCACGTGCATCTAAAAAATTGGGTTGGTAAGGATTTTTACCAAGATTAAATTCTTGGAATTGTCTAAAAATCCATGGATTTCGTATTGCATTTCTTCCAATCATGACCCCATGGGCTTTTGTTTTTTTAGCGACCCAATTTGCTTTTTTATAAGAGGTGATATTTCCATTCGCAAAAACCGGACATTTTACATAAGAAACGGCTTCTGCGATGCGATCGTAATCTACGCCGCCTCTATATCCTTGTTTGACGGTTCTTCCGTGAATGCTGAGCATGTCAACTTTTTGATCATTGATAATATCTAAAAATTGAAAAAATTCTTCATCACTCTCGAATCCGATTCTCATTTTAACTGTAAATAATCCTTCGACACTGTTTCGGAGTGTAGAGATCACCCGTTTTGCCTCCTCTACAGATCTTAATAACCCTCCGCCAACATTCTTTTTATAAACTTTGGGGGCTGGGCAGCCCATATTTAAATCGATGCCCGCGATTGGATGTTTTTGTAATTCTTTGGAGATCCTAGTAAGATCAGAACCTCTTTCACCGATCAGTTGAGCAAAAACTGGGCGTCCAGAATTATTTTTTGTAATACTTTCTAAAATATGCGGCTCTAAAATAGAGCTTTCATGAACCCTGAAATACTCGGTTACAAAGTAATCAGGAGCTCCGTAGTGACTGATGATTTTCATAAATGGAAGGGTAGTGACATCCTGCATTGGGGCCAATGCGGTAGCAGGAATTCCAGTATGTATCAGGCTTGGGAGTCGTTTAATCAACCTTCTTCAGCCATTAACTTTTCAAAGACATCGGTCATATCCTCAACATTCTCAATCACCTTTCGATGAACATAAATGGGGCGTTGATTCTGTAGGGCGAGTATAATTGCGTCACTAGGACGAGCATCAATTTCAATAAATTTTTTATGGACTTCATTTCGCATTGATAGCATCAATCGTGCGTAAAAGGTGTTTTCATTCACATCACTGATCACAATATTCTGAATATTCGCTTCCAAGCCCTGCAACATCATTGTAATTAAGTCATGCGTCATTGGACGTTCCCTCTTCTCATGATTGATAGCCATAGAAATTGTATTTCCAAGTTGCGGATCAATATAGATGACAAATATTTTCTCTTCGCAAGACATAAAAACAGCAGAACCGGAACCGGTTGGAATTACACCTTTGATATGAGCTTGGTAAATGTTTTCTTTCATAAAAGCAATTTATTATCTTTTGAAATGCTTAAGATGACAATATTCAAATTTTTACTTTTGCTAGGATTCCTCTTTATTTCTAAGTCAATTCGTGGATCCATGAAATCAAAAGACTAAAATCCGACAACGATTTTGATCGAAACCTTGAATCAGATGGATCATTATGGAATTTAGTAGTGATTGTATTCTCCTACGAACCAATGATAATAAACTTAATACGGTATGAATTCTGTTTTACAAGGAATTGACCTTTCAAAGCATTTTGAAGGGGCTTTTTCCTCTGTTTTGAACAAGGTCTGTTTTTCAATTTCTGCAGGTGAGAAGGTTGGATTGCTAGGGCCTTCTGGAACTGGCAAATCTACATTGTTGCATATTTTGAGTGGGGTAGAGGTTCCTGACAAAGGTTGGGTCGAGTTGGATGGACAGAATCTAAGTCGATTGAGTCCTGAAAAATTGTTAGACCTACGAAAGTTTGCAACTGGAACTATTTTTCAATTTTTTCATTTACTTCCTACCTTATCTGCTTATGAAAATGCTGAAATGAGCTTGTTACTAAATGGGGTTTCTGAGAAAAACCGCAGGTCTCGAGTGGAGCCACTATTTGAACGTTTAGAAATAAAGAACCGCATGTTTGCAAACCCCTCTGAAATGAGTGGTGGAGAGTTGCAGCGAGTTGCTATTATTCGGGCAATCGCTCATAAACCTAAAGTTATTTTTGCGGATGAACCTACTGGTAATTTGGATCAGGAAACAGGAGATTTGGTTTTGAATTGTTTGTCAGAACTTTGTAGTGAGGAAAATATTGCTCTGGTCATGGTTACTCACAGTAGACAAGCAGCTAGCATCTGTGATCGAGTTATGAGGCTTGAGCACGGAGAACTGAAAATTACGATCTAATATGCAACGCTGGATTTTATTCCATCGGGTAATTATTCGAAGTTGGTTTCAGCATTGGTTGCGAACTTTGGGGCTTTTGTTGGTAATCGCGATCGGAACTAGCATCTATTTGGCAATTGATTTGGGCAATCAAGTTGCGATCCGATCTTTTTCGGAGTTTTCTGATCGAATTGTCGGCAGCAATAAAATAACGGTTTCTTCCAAGGTCGGAAATTTAACTTCTCAGGAAGTTGCTGAGATTCAATCAAGATTGAGAGAATATGAAGTTTCAGTTCTGCCTATATTGGAATTGCTGGCAGTTTTTGAACAAAATCCTGATTCACCAAATAAACAACGCCATTATTTTACGATTTATGGAGTTGATTTATTGGCAATGGCTTCCTTTTGGATCCGTGAAAATCCGGAGCTATTTTCTCAAAATAAGACGGGAGACTGGGATTTGTTTGAGTTTTTAGAACTTGAAAACGGTTTTTTTGCTCAGCAAAAAACGGGACATAATTTTAATTTTTCAAAGAATACAACCTTCTACATAGGTGGAAAAGAACTCGAATTAGCGTGGGAAAAATCAGCCCCGATTTCTATGGATTCTAAAATCTCTCCAAAACTAATCATTATGGAGCATGAGAAAATTTCTAAACTTTCTGGTCTTGCAAATCAATGGTCCCATGTAGAAATCATTCTTCCCGATTGGATCTCTGTAGATTCGGAAGCCATCATGGCCCGACTAACTGCAGTTTCAGAAACAAAACCCACAGTCATGGATTGGATCGTGGAAAGTCGTTCAGATCGAGAAGAGGGAGGAGCTGAAATGACGGATGCTTTTAGGTTCAATCTCAAAGCAATTTCGTTTTTATCCCTACTTGTTACTGTGATTATTGTATTTCAAGCAATGGATGTTGCTGTTACAAAAAGAACTTCTCAAATTGCTACTTTAAACTCATTGGGTGTTTCCCGATCAGATATTAAAGGAATGTTGTGGTTAGAGATTGTTTTATTGGGTTTCATTGGCGGAGTGATTGGAGTCATTGTGGGTTCTTTTGTTGCTCAAGTCAGTGCCGGAGTTGTCAATGAAACCGTCAGTTTGCTGTATTATTTTTCTTCTTCTGAAATGGAGATGTCTTTTCGGGATGTTTTAAAAGGGATCACATTTGGAGTCATCATAAGTTTTGCTGGTAGCTATTTGCCGGTTCGCAGCGTTCAAAAGATTCCTATGATTCATGCACTCAGGACTGGATCTAGATCAAATACAGTCAAAATGAATGCTTTCTTTTGGATATCGATTGCTTCTCTGTTTTTAGGAATTTTGTGCAATTTTATACCTTCTTATCCTTTGAAATCAGGACATGCTTTACCTCTCGGAGGGTACTTGATGTGTTTCTTTTTTATTCTCACCACCTGTTTATTAGCACTCCTGATTATAAAAGGTGCCTGTGGTTTATTGGTGAAATATGCACCCAATCATTTAGTTTTACGAATGGGTGCTAGTCAACTCAGGGATCCGCTAAGTCGCCATGCTTTGACTTTGTCTAGTATTGTTCTTTCGGTTGCAATGACTGTCTCTATTTTGATTTTAATTCAAAGTTTTGAGAGGACTGTTCAAAATTGGATGCAAGAAGTTTTAAGGGCGGATGTTTTTGTTCGTTCTAAGTCGGGAGCAACGATTCATAACCAAGCTCGTTTGTCTCAGGAGCAAGAGGAGGATTTGCTCTCTTTTTCAGGAAATGATTATGTTGGTAAAATATACTCAGCAAAACCTTACCTAAATGGTGAACAAGTAAAACTTGTAGGGTATGATTTGGAATATATTGAGAAAGCCGAGCAAATGTCTTGGATCTACAAACCTGACTCTATGAATCTCTTAAAGGAGTCTGGGCAAGCAATCATGAGTGAGACTATGTCAGGTCGCATGGGCATTTCAATTGGGGATTCCTTTTCGATGATGGGTGATGACATGACTGAATTATTTATTTTAGTTGGGATTTACCGTGAATATGGCAGTGAACTAGGGAGTGTAGGGTTGGGTTATAATAATTTTTGTGATTTGATGGGCTATGACTCTGTTGCTGCAGATGCACTCGCTATTCATCTTAAAGAGGGAGTCAATCTTGTCGATTATGTTGAGGAAATGAGGGCGAAATATTCCGCTTTGGATATAATTAGCAATCAAAGTTTAAGGGAGGAATCGATCGCAAAATTCAAGCAAGTATTTTCAATTACCTATGCTTTGAAGTTTATTGGAATGATTGTTTCCTGTGGTGGTTTGGGAACGATGTTGTTTTCTCTAATGTTAGAACGGCGTAGTGAAATTTCAGCAATGAAGTTGTTAAGTTTTTCTAAAAAACAAATCCAAGGCATGGTCTTAGTAGAATCGAATTTACTCACTTTTATTGGGGTTTTCTTTGGCTTGTCATTAGGTTCTATTATGGGTTGGATCTTAGTCCATATTATAAATAAAGAAGCTTTCGGATGGTCTCTTGATTTTGTGCTCCCGGTTCCCTCATTGATGGGAGTTGGCGCTCTATTATTTGTTTTGGGGTCCATCATTTCATATATAATGGCAACTTGGGTATACTCAATGAGGATTGAACATGAAGAATAATTTATATCGCTTTATAATCAGTTGTATTTTTGGACATTTATGTTTTGCTTCTCATGAATACAAATTTCCAATAAGAGGAGCAGAATTGATTTTTCCTAGGGATCATGGAGCTCATCCTGACTACAAAACAGAGTGGTGGTATTTGACGGGTCATTTTAAAACGGATAAAGATGAGTATGGATTTCAATTGACTTTTTTTCGATCTGCTTCGTCAGAAGATGGAAAGATTCGACAAAGTTACATGGCACACGCCGCAGTTGTAAATAAGACTAAGAAATTTTATCTGAACGAGGAGCGCTTCAATCAAGAGAATTGGAATGCTGGGGCATCAGTTAGCACTTTGAACACTTACAATGGAAATTGGTTTCTGTCTATGGAATCCGATTCCGAGCAAATGCGAGCTAGGTTTTCAATTAGAGAGTTGGGTGTTTTTTATTTTGATTTAATCCCCCAAAAGGAAAAAGTTTTATTTGGGGATCGAGGTTATTCTCAAAAAGGAAAGGATCCCAAAAATGCAAGTTATTACATTACTTTCCCAAGACTTCAATTAAAGGGTAAATTTCTGAATAAGGAGGGCTTATTAGAATCGATGGATGGACAAGTTTGGATGGATCACGAGTTCAGTAGTAGTCATTTATCAAATGGTCAAATTGGTTGGAATTGGGCAAGTTTGCAGTTTGAAGATCAAACGGAGATTATGGTCTATTCCATGAGAAGAAAAGATGGTAAAGTCGATCCGAATTCAGTTTTGTATTGTATTGACCAAAACGGTCGCATTGAAGAGTACAAAAGTCATCAGTTTTCTTGGACCCCGATTCAGTATTGGAAGAGTAAAAAAACAGGGGGCAAGTACCCAATTGTTTATGAACTTTCATGGCACAACAAAAAGGGAGAAAAGAAGTTTGTGAAAGTTAAAGCGGATCTTGAGTCTCAGGAGTTTGTTGGTGCTATTTCAAATTTCAATTATTGGGAGGGGTCTTGTTCTGTGTTTGATGAGAACAATCAAAAACTGGGTTTAGGATATACTGAAATGACTGGTTATGACAGGGAATTAACTTTTTAATTGGGTTCAATCGTGAATTTAAATTTTAAAAAGAAGATTCCCCTAATGTATCAAAGATGGGAACATTTATATTTTCTTCATTGGGAGTATCCGGCGTCTCTTATTCAGAGCCGTTTGCCTAAAGGTCTTTATGTGGATCTTTATGAAGGCAAATCTTACATGGCAATCGTGCCTTTTTCAATGAGGTCTTTACGTCTCAATTATCTACCAACATTTCCTGGCATCTCCAATTTTATTGAATTGAATTTAAGAACCTATGTTCATGATGATCAAGGGCGACCTGGGGTTTGGTTTTTTTCATTAGAGGCGGATTCATTCTTTTCAGTCTTCATTGCAAATTATTTTTTTTCATTGCCTTATCAAATGTCAAAACTTCATTTTCAAAGTTATAACAATCGGCACGCTTACAAAGCCTCTGCTAAAAGGGACGTTCAAAAAAATGAAATGGTATTTGAATTTGAATCTAACGGTCATGAAAAATTGGCAGAAAGAGGAAGTTTAGAGTCCTTCCTTGTTGAGCGCTATCGTTTGTTCACTTACAACCAAAAAAGTGGTAAACTCCTGACTGGTTGTATCCAGCACAATCCTTATTTGGTAAGCGATGCAAAAGTTCTAGAGATATCCACTCATCTTTTTAAATTAAACTCGATGGATCCTCCTGATATAGAACCTTGCAGTGTTCTTTATTCTCCTGGAACGAATGTCGCGGTCTTCCCTTTAAAATCCATTCAATAGACCAGACTGGAATCTCTTTTAAATTAATTATTTGTCCTTAAAGTAAAATCGATTGTTTTTTATTTTTGTCCTCGCATCAAAAACCACAGAATTGCTAAATTTTGAATGATTTCCGTATTGGACTTTCTAGGCTTAAAACTAGATTAGTATTATGATTTCCAATCTTCAGCTTGAATGTCTTTTTGATTTTATCAAAATCTTACAGGCAGGATTTCAAAGTATGTAATAATAAATTCGTTGGAAGGGATTGCTTGAGCGGTTTATTTCTCGATTCATTTAGTTTTAGAGAACTGTTATTAAATGATTAAAGATAGATTTTTAGGGAAAGCGAATAGACAATTTGTAAATACCCATAAAATCCCCCATTTAAAAGCGAGTAGAATAGATGTA
>CAJWYM010000071.1 GCA_913049555.1 uncultured Opitutia bacterium | reverse complement strand
AACTGAATGGCTCAAAATCCACCCTTCGGAAATCGCAACAAATATTTTCGTAAACCCAATAAAAATTACATTCGCAAGAATGAAAAAATTCGTTCCCGAGAGGTTCGTGTAATCGGTCCTGACGGAACAATGCTAGGTGTGATGAACCCTGCTGAAGCTTACCAGATGGCTAAAAAAGTTGGATTGGATCTTGTCGAAGTATCTCCCACTGCCAAACCCCCTGTTTGCCGTATTTTGGATTTTGGTAAGTATAAGTATGAATTGAGCAAAAAAAACAAGGAAAGCAAAAGTTCGTCCAGTAAAGTCAAAGAAGTTAAGTTTCGAGTTTCGATTGAACAGCATGATTATGAGACAAAACTGCGTCGTGCTGAAAAGTTCTTGTGCAGTAACTTTAAAGTTAAAATTACTCTTTCCTTTCGAGGGAGAGAAATGGAGCACAAAGACCTTGGATTTGCAAGAGTCAAAAAGGCTGTAGAGGATTTACAAGGTGTTGCCACTCAGGATTCAGATGCTAAATTAGTAGGTAGAAATATTACCACGATTTTATCTCCCGTAGCCGAAGGTAAAAGAGTCCGTAAGTTTAGCGTTGAGGATGATGAAGATTTCGAGGACGACAGCGACGAATAGATCGTGATCGCTCGTAGGCTTACGACATTTAAAATTACGAGCCTCTGGATCTATTTGATCCTACCAATTGCTGTACAATCCGCGAGCCACCAAGCACGTATCCAAAACACAGATTACTGGGATTTAAGATATATTGCTAATTGTGTAGGTCTCGAAACAAGTTGGATTTTGCCTAATGAGCAGTTAAAATTGTACAGTTCTCAGATAGATCTCCGTTTTCAATTGCACAAAAAAGAATACACTCACAATGATTTAAAAGTATATCTCGGATATCCTGTAGCAAAGCATCGAGGATCTTTATACATTAGCAAAAATGATTTCCGGAAGGTTCTAATACCCCTGCTTGTCCCCAAAGCCATCAAAAATCCTAAAAAGTTGTACCGCATTGTAATTGACCCTGGGCATGGAGGTAAAGATCCTGGGACCCAAAATCATAGATACAATCTCAGTGAAAAAGATTTAGTGTTGAAGGTTGCCCAAAAGCTAAAATTATTACTTCAAAAAAGGGGATACAAAGTTCTTATGACAAGGAATTCCGATGTATTTCTTCGATTGGAAGAAAGGGCCGAATTTTCAAATCGCAATCGAGCTGATTTATTCTTATCTTTACACTTCAATGCCGCCTCTACTAAGAGTGTTCACGGCTTAGAAACCTTTTTATACACCCCGCCTTACCAACCATCTACTTACAGGACCAAATATCTTGCCAGTGACAAGATTATCAGAAAAGGAAATATAAACGATGACTGGAATATAATTGTGGGCTCTCTTGTTCAAAGAAGAATATTGATGACGATGCGCTTGAAAGATCGAGGGATTAAAAAAGCCAGATTTCAAGTTCTACGAGACATCACTTCTCCCGGTATGCTTTTAGAGCTTGGGTTTTTGAGCAACGATGCTACTGCAAGGTCCCTAAGAAGTGATGATTATTTATTCAATTTAGCTCTTTCAATTACAAACGGAGTGTTGGATTATCAAAAGCTTTTAAATCTGCTTCGAAGTCGGTGAATTTATGCCTATGAGTGAAGGATCCATGTGGGTTTGGTTGTCCGTTGCATTGGGAGGATCTATCGGTGCTGTGGCCAGATTTGGTGTTGGGATGGTTGTGCAATCCAGTCACTTTCCATTCGCTACCTTATTTGTAAATGCTGTCGGGTCTTTCGTATTTGGAGTTCTGATCCAGTCACTAGATTCCAACACTGAGATGGCGATTGCAAGAAGCTTTATGATTGTTGGGTTTTGTGGATCCTTCACTACTTTTTCTACTTTTAGTTTTGAAACTGTGCATCTTCTCAAATCTGGAAACTGGCAAGCCGGGATTGCAAATCTTGGATTGTCGATATTGCTCTGTTTTTCAACCCTAATTTTAGGAATTTGGATTGGCAAAAAGTTTGTTTCATGAGTCCTCTTTGTAAATGCTATCCAATTTTTTACTGCTTGTTGATTCCTTATGTTTTGTTATTTTCTGAAAGCACAAAAAAGAACGTTGTTCTATTAGCAAACTCTAATATACCAGAATCCATTTCTTTAGCCCAATACTATGCAGAGGCGCGAGCTATTGATAGAGAAAATATTATTGCTTTGCCATTGTCCTATGAGGAGGAGATTTCTTGGGATGAGTATGAGATGAAAATTGCCAATCCTCTCAAGGATGAATTACTAAAAAGGGGACTCCTCAGAGAAGAATCTCATTTATCTGCGAATCTGAAATCTTCTCAAAATAGATTCAAGCATACTTTTGATTATCTGCTGGTTCTAAAAGGAGTGTCTCTTAAGTGTAGTGATAGTTCAGAACTTCATAAAAAATCAAGACAAAGAGGGATTATGCCGAAGACTGGTTTTAGTCATGATTATGCTTCGATTGATAGTGAGTTGTCTTTATTACTTGTTCAAAAAGGCTCCAGAAGCGGATGGGTTGAGAATCCATTTTTTAATAGAAAAAAAGTTCCGAGTGTTTTTAATGAGACTTTTATTAAGGTATCTAGGATTGATGGCCCTACTTATGATGATTGTAAAAGAATGATTCGTAATACTCTTAAAGCTGAAATTCATGGTTTGATTGGTCGGGCTTACATCGATCGAGGAGAAACAACGGTCAAGGGGGAACGATGGCTTAAAAAAACAGAAGAAATATTGCGATCCGTTGGTTACGATTTAGGAGTGGATTCTAAGGAAGGTTTGATGCCATTGAATGCTCGCTTTGATCGCCCTGCATTCTATTTCGGTTGGTATGGATATCATGCACTCGGACCTTGGCAGAAAGACAGTGTTCTCTTCCCACCAGGCTCCATTTTTTTCCATATTCATAGCTTTTCTGGTAGGACTTTAAGATCTGGCAATCAAAACTGGGTGGGCCCAATGGTTCAAGCAGGAGTTACAGCAACGATCGGTAATGTGAATGAACCCTTTCTAGACCTAACACATCATCCTCACCTAATGATGCAATCTTTAGTGAATGGTTCCAATTGGGGAGATGCAGTCTATTACAGCTTGCCATCTCTTAGTTGGCAAAGTTTTTCGATCGGGGATCCACTCTATACTCCTTTTAAATTGAGTATTGAAGAACAGATGATGGACGATTGGTCCGATTGGTACAAAGGTCAATACATCGCTGTTAGATATATAAATCAGTTTGTTGTAAGGGGTTTGATACACAGAGCAATTGACTGGGGAATGCAGCATTTGATGAACTCTCCTGGTCGTGTGCTTTCATTAAGACTGGCGGAACTTTGCAAGGAGGTTGAGGATTATCAGAAATTAGAGGTCGTTGTCCGATCCTTTATAAATACCTCTGAAAACGAACAAATTAATGATAAATTATTAATTATGAGTGCGATTGAGGTATTACAAGGATTGGAAGAATTTGAAGATTTAAATCTTCTAAAGGTGCAATTGCTGGATCGTTTTGAAAGGGGCTTGCAATGAAAAAGCGGAAATTTGGATCGTTCCATTGGAAAGTTTCTGAAATTGGTCTGGGAACCTGGGCAATGGGAGGAGGATGGGGAAAGCAATCCGAGCAGGAGAGTATTTCTACGGTTTTAAAAGCTGTGGAGCTGGGGATTGATTTCATTGACACCGCTCAAATTTACGGAGACGGTACCAGTGAAAAATTGATAGGCAAGAGCTTGAAATTGTTGGGAAATCCATCCTCAATAAAGATAGCCTCAAAGATTCCTCCACTCCAAGGGTATTGGCCCCCGCATTCCTATGAGAATTGTGCAGACCGATATCCTGAAAAATACCTTCGTGAATCTGTTGAAAAAAGTTTGTCTCATTTAAGAATTGATTGTTTGGACTTGATGCAACTCCATACTTGGACTCGAGCCTGGAACAAAAATCCAGAGGCCCTTGAGGTTTTGCATGCGCTTAAAAAAGAAGGAAAAATCAAAGCCGTTGGGATCTCTACCCCTGAGCAAGATCAAAATGCTTGCAATGATTTAATCAAAGAGGGTCGAATTGATTCATTGCAAGTCATTTACAATATTTTCGATCAGGAAGCATCTGCTGAAATTTTTGATCTAGCGATGCAACATGAAGTTGCAATTATCGTTCGTTGTGCTCTCGATGAGGGATCTTTGACAGGTAAATTTTCAAAAAAAACTCAATTTGAAAAAGGGGATTGGCGTAAGAATTTCTTTAAGGGAGATCGTTTGAAGGAAGTCGTTAAAAGAGTAGAAAAAATAAAAAAAGAACTTGAAACAATCAATCCAAAGTCCTCTGAAAACTTAGCAAATACAGCCCTTAAATTTGTTCTGAGAGAAAAAGCAGTGAGCACTGTAATTACAGGAGCTCGAAATTCTTCTCAGATTGAATCCAATGCATCTTCAAGCGAGGGGAAAGTATTGACAGATCTAGAGTTTGAGAGATTGCTGAAGCATGCGTGGAGGAGATATTTTTGGTAACCCATTTTTAGAATCTAGAAATAGAGGGTTTGTGAGTCCTCAATATTAAATCTGCCATTCATTGACTTAGTAAATATTACAAATCTTCACTATCAAATGGAACTCAGTGAAACATAAATACAGGAACTTGAACCGATTTAATGATATTTGTCGTGGTACTACCAAATATCATTTCACGGATTTTCGAATGGCCATAAGAACCCATTACGAGGAGATCAGTTCCTTCATTTTCAATGTATTTTGTAATTGCTTCGGTTGGAGAGCCCTCTAGAACAAAAGATTTTGCTTGTGCTCCAGTTTGGTTTAATAAAGTGGTTGCATTGTCTAGTTGTTGTTTGATGGCTGGATTTTCATTCCCGATGTGAATGACTTCGATATCAAAACCTCGACAAAATTTGTGGATGGTTAAAAACTCAAGAGCTTTGTTTGCAGAGGGACTGTCGTCAAAACAAAGGGTCATCTTTCGAATACTTTGAAATTTCCTCGAAGCTATGAGTATGGGTTTTTTACTGTTTCTGACTGCTTCTTCAAGGTTGCTTCCAAGATTCATTGTCTCAAAATCAGCGTGTTCACCTCTTTTACCCATTACGATTATTTTTACAGTGGGGTCTAAATTTTCAACCGATTCAAGCAAATTTCCGTGCTTTTGGATCGCTACGGTCTTAAGTTCAGGGCATAGTTGTTTTAGGTATTGCGCTCCGTTTTCAAGGATCATTTTGCCGTGTTCTCTAGCCAGTCTCGCTTTAGTTCCTTCCTCTTCAACAAAGTCTTTCAACATTTCTTTTCGAGTATCCATACCAATATTGCCTGTATAATCTGGATGGTTTGTTTTGTCGAGTTCGGGATCCAACATATGAAGAAGATGGATTTCAGCTTCAAGTTGTTGGGCAACCCAAATGCTATGATCATAAGTACTCTCCGAATAGATAGAGCCATCTGTGCAAGTAAGAACGCTAACCATAAAATATCCTTTTGTTAATTAGTTTTTAGTGACTGCCCATTTGTTCAAGAGCATCTGGTTTGTTGTGTTTTCCGACTTCAAGAATGAGTGTTTTACTTGCTTCATTCAATCCAACAATTTCCACTTGTGCCCCATCTCTCCTAAATTTCAGAACAATTCTGTCTAAAGCGTTGACGGCTGATAGATCCCAAAAATGAGAATTTGAGACATCAATGACTACCTTAGATAAGACCTCTTTAAAATCAAAAGCATCACTGAAATCGGTAGCAGAAACGAAAAAAAGTTGACCATTTACTTTATAGGTCCTCGTATCTCCCCCATCTGAAAGCGTAGAGTCAATTTGTAAGTATCTGGATACTTTGTATGCAAAGAAAACTCCACTTAAAAGCACTCCAATACCAACACCAATCGCTAGGTTATGGGTGAATAAAACTGCGATTACAGTGGAAATCATAACAATACTTGATGTGAGGTGATGGATTTTCAAATTGCGAATTGAATCCCAACTGAAGGTTCCGATTGATACCATAATCATTACAGCCACCAAGGCAGCCATTGGGATTTTACTGACCCATTCGTCTAGAACTAAGATTAAAATCAAAAGGATAATGCCTGCTGCAAATGCGGATAATCTTCCTCGTCCTCCAGATTTAACATTGATTACAGATTGTCCAATCATAGCACATCCTGCCATCCCTCCGAAAAATCCAGAAACTATATTTGCAATTCCTTGACCCGCGCATTCTTGGTTTTTATTGCTTGGGGTGTCCGTCAGGTCATCTACAATTGTGGATGTCATTAAAGACTCCAATAGTCCAACAATTGCAAGTGAGAGTGCATAGGGTAGAATGATCATAAATGTCTCGAAATTTAAAGGCACCTCAGGCACAAAGAATGAGGGCAATGAAGATGGGAGTTGTCCCATGTCACCAACAGTTCTAAGACCGTCCAAGCCCAAACTCATAGAAAGAACTGTTAAAACGATGATACAAATTAAAGGGGATGGAATGGTTTTTGTGATGTAAGGTAGACCGTATATGATTCCAAGCCCTGCTGCAACCATGCCATACATCAACAATCCTTGACCTATAAATTCAGGCAACTGAGCCATAAAAATTACGATTGCAAGTGCATTAACAAAACCGGTTACCACGGATCTTGAAACAAATCGCATCAAGTTTCCTAATTTAAATACACCTGCTAAAATTTGAAATACTCCAGTAAGAAGGGTAGCTGCAAACAGGTATTGCAATCCATGGTCTTTAACTAGGGTAATCATTAACAGGGCCATCGCTCCGGTTGCAGCCGATATCATACCTGGACGTCCGCCAACAATTGCAATTACACAGGCAATACAAAAAGAGGCGTACAGTCCTACTTTAGGGTCTACTCCGGCGATGATAGAGAAAGCGATTGCCTCAGGAATCAAAGCAAGGGCTACAACTGTCCCAGAAATAACATCTTTTCCTGAGTTGTGTAACCATTCGTGAAAATACTTTTGTTTATACATAGTTGAATTCATCTTCATAAATTCGCTTCACTCAGTCAAGATATGAGTGTTTGGCAAACCATTAATGTCAAAGAAAGACTGGACTTGATCGCCGAAAGCGAATTCTTTGACAGGTATTTTGTCTTTTAATAGAAATTCTTAGTTTGTGATAATTGTAAAAATTGAATCTTTTTTGAAGAGTTTATTTATATCAATGAGCATTTTATGGACCTTTCAAGAATACTGATTGAACTTACTAAAAACCTATTAAAAACCCTTTATATTTTTTAAATCCACTTTATAAAAACGAATTCTCTGACCTATTTTCTAATTACCCCATAGGTCAAAAGAGACCTTTATAAATAGGAGGGCATAAAAAAAGCTCGATTGAAATCGAGCTTGAAATTTTGAAAATCTATAAGATCAAATAAATTTTTTACCAAGATAATCAGCAACCCCTTCGGTGGTTGGCTTCATGCCTTCATCCCCTTTATTCCAATTCGCTGGACAAACTTCTCCATGTTCTTCGAAAAATTGAAGAGAATCTATCATCCGATCCATTTCTGCAATATTTCTTCCCAATGGGAGATTGTTTACAACTTGGTGTTGAACAATGCCCTCTTTATCGATTAAGAAAGAAGCCCTAAAAGCAACCCCAGCCTCAGGATGTTCTACTCCATAGGATTTAGTAATTTCATGTTTTACATCTGACACCAATGGGAAAGGAATGGATCCAATTCCTCCGCTATGAATTGGAGTGTTCCGCCATGCAAAGTGCGAAAACTGAGAATCTATAGAGACTCCAATAATTTCAACATTTTTAGATTTAAATTCTTCAGCTCTTTTGCCGAATTCAATTATTTCTGAAGGACAAACAAAAGTAAAATCAAGTGGATAAAAAAATAAAACTACATATTTACCCAAGTAATCAGATAGTTTGAAATCTTCAATAATTTTGCCATTTCCTAGAACCGCCGCAGATGTAAAATCAGGTGCTTTTTTTGTAACTAATATGCTCATGATATTTTATAATTAAAATTCAAACTAACATTTAAATTTTGTAATTTTTCCTGTCAAACCTTTAAGGATGAATTAAAAAATTAAAAAATTAAGTATTATGTCAGTGTAATAAATCTAATAACGTCTCGAAAACATAAGCTCAGAATACTGAAATGGATGAACTTAACGGATTGAATAAATGGCATAAGAGTTGTTTAAAAATAAAAATTACTTCCTCTATTAATTGTCAATTTTTCTGTTTAGGTATTTTGGATGCGCTTCGGTAACAAAAGGTACTGCTTTCGGTGGTGTTATTCTCAAAAGAAAAGAAGCGTTTAAAATCCCTTTTAAAGAAGGTCCCAACAACAAATAGTCTGAGTCAGTTGGGGTGTATCTGATCGGATGCTCAAGGAATGTAAGTTTTTTTAGAGGTGAAGAGGATTGGGAAAATTATTGGTGTGGGGATGACGCCTAAATAGTGGACACCCAAAATTTAAAGTCTAACCCAGTAATGGATGAGTTCGTTGAAGAGAATAAAATATTCTGTGGATATCCTTTATTCTGGATTTTTGTTAAAACAACCTTTTAACCAATTCAGTTCATGTATCTCTCTTTGTATTGTTCAAGGACAACTTTTGCAATTGGGGCAGCCGTTGTGCCTCCATTAAATCGGTCATTTGGATCGGTGCCTTCTATCGTTACGCAGACTGCTATTTCAGGATTCTCAATTGGGGCGTATCCAACATACCAAGCAATTGTCAACTTTTCTCCCTTAACTGGGACTTGAGCAGTTCCGGTTTTGGCAGCAATTGTTAGGCCTGGAATTCTAGAGTTTTTAGCAGTTCCACTGGTAACTGCTTGAGACATCCCTTCTACAATCGCTTGGTAATGATCTACTTGAAGATTTAGATTAGTTCCGGGGTGTTGGATCTCTTTTTTACTTTGATAGAGGAGCGTCGGCTTGGTTAAGGTTTCCTTTCTAGCAAATGAAGCTGTAAAACAAGCCATCTGAAGAGGCGTGACCCTAATATATCCTTGGCCAATTGAAAAGTTTGCAGTATCGCCTTGTCTCCAGTTACCAAGCTTCTTTGATTCTTTCCACTCTCTATCTGGAACGATCATCCGACCAGTTTCATTGGGAATTTCTATTCCTGTCGGATCATTCAATCCGAACATTTTGGCAGTTTTACTAATGGCTTCCACTTTTGTATTAACTCCCAATGCATAGTAGTAAACGTTGCAACTTTGCGACAATGAATCTTGAAGATTGACAATCCCATGACCAGATAAATTCCAACATTTCATATCCCACAATTTTCCTTGGCAATTGATTCCAGTCTCTGGCAGCATTTTGCCTTCATTCAATCCAGCAATTGCAGTGATCATCTTAAAAGTAGATCCCGGAGGGTATAAGCCTTGAGTGGCTCTGTTCAGCCATGCACCGGCATCATTGATTCGATTGAAGACCCTTGTTGGAATAAAAGGGGTGAGTTCGTTTAAATCATAATTCGGCTTACTGGCCAAAACAAGGACTTCTCCAGTTTTTACTTTAAGAGCCACGACGGCTCCAATTTTACTTCCCATGGCATCTTCAGCAACCCTTTGCATATCAATATCCAAAGAGGTATTAATTTGTCTTCCTTGAACGGGAATTTCTTTTTCAATTTGGTTGTATTGAAATCCGCGATGATCTACGAGCCAAACCTCGCCTCCGCTTTTACCTTTGAGGATTTCATCAAATTGTTTTTCCATACCCGTTTTTCCCTCTTTCCGCTTGATTCTAAAAGTTTTCAAGTTCTCATTTTTCTTTTCTTTTTCTTTAGAAACATATCCCAGAGTATGAGAAGCTGCCGAGGAGTAGGGATAATAACGTGCGGTGTCGGTGTAAATTTGGATGGGTGATTCAACTGGGATTTCCTCTATAAGCCTTGCATATTCCTGCAAAGTTAAATCTTCAACGAGGGGAAGTGGTAGCAGTAATTTATGGTTGAAATGAACTTTCAAATCTTTCATGGCCAAAGTTTGATTCCTACCAGTAATTTTATTGATTTTTTCTAAATAGGATTGAATGACATCCCAGCGAGTATTCCATTCGAGTTGATCGCTGTTGGTTGATACACTGATCACTGAATCCTCCTTAAATTTTACTCGAATACTTTGAGCATAGAGCCTAGTTGTGCTATTTTTACCAACTTTAGTGCCAATTGGCTGCCCCAAAATCACGTTAACATCTTTGAGCGATTGATTTATGTGCAAGTCCGTCTTTATTCGGCGAATATTTCTTACTCTTTGAAAGTATTCTTTCCTAAAGTCTGGACGCAAACGATCTAAATAAACAATGGCTGAAAATCTGGGTCTATTACCGACTAATAGTTTCCCATTCCTATCAAGAATATCTCCCCTAGGGCCCGGTTGAACAATTTTTCGCATAGCTTGCCTGCGTTCTTTCAATCTGTATTCATTGTTTTGAATCACTTGCCTCCAAAACAGTCCAATGACGAGAGCAAAGAATAAAAGAGGATAAAATCGATAAAAGAAGATGAGCTTTTTTCGTCTTAGTTTAAGGCGTTCAGTAAGATCTACAGGGCTGGAGCTTGTCTTCTGTTTTTCTTTCGCCATTATTTATGACTCAATTCGTTTGCGTAAAGGTCCATTCTTAATACAGCGATCGTTTTTTTAATAATTGTAAAATAAACCGGTGCTATGATTGCCAATGCGGATTGGGAGAATATAAAATCTAAAAGAGTTCGAATAAAAATGCCATCTTCGAATAGATATTTACCATTGAAATACAACGTGACAAAAGAGAATATAACAAAGTTTGTAATTTGAGCGATCACCCATCCGTGGTAGAGGTTGTTTTTTTTAATAACAGATCGAAATTGGAATACTACAAGCTGAACGATTAAAAAGACAAAAGCGCTCGTTCCCATGGGTATGGGTGTAGTCGCATCAATTAAAATGCCAGTAATCGTATTGCAAAGAATTGCAGGGTAGAGTTGTAAATTTAGGGATGGAAAGGCTATAAACAAGCCTGGGAGAAACAAGGTGATTGAAAGGGTTGTTAAGGAGTTGTTTAGTTCCATCACAAATAAGTTTGCGATCCCATGAGAAATTAGAACGATTACTATTAGACCCAGTAATGCAATTTGTTTACTGTTAGTCATTTATTTGTTTTTCGGAAGTAAGACGGACACTTCTTTCAAATAGAGGAGTCGCTTGTCGAGGAGTACTTTTCCAGCTTTAAACAGACCATTCGTTCCGGGTTCTAAATAGTGAACGGTTCCGATATTTATACCTTCAGGAAAAATACTACCCAGTCCAGAAGAAACCAGTTTTTGGGACTTTTCTTGGGTAACAATTACATCTGAAGGAGCATCTCTTACGATTCCCTTGGGATTTCCAAAGGAGGAATTAATAGAACCGATATACGTGACCGGTCTGGGGTCATTTTCAAATCGAGCAGCCATTCTAAAATGTCTACTTGTAATCAATAAAACCGTTGAGGTCGTTTCATAGGTTTCCTTCACTTTCCCGACTACTCCACCTGCAAAAATAACAGGGCTGTTTTTTAGGATGCCATGATTGTCCCCTTTTCTAATAGTGATCTCTTGCCACCAAGAGGTTAAATCCCTTTTGCAAACTCTAGCAGTTTCATAAGTGTAGTTGTTAATAGGGGAAAGATTGTGTAGGGATCTCAAGCTGTTTAGCTCTTCTTGTTGCAGCTTAACTTGGTCTAATTGAATTCGAAGTTCATGGTTGTTTCTACTGAGTTGAATTCCGGCTTCAATCAATTTGTTTTCGGAATTTGTTCGGGTGGACCAATAAGAGTGTAAATCTTCAATTTTTGAGCTTCCAATCCATAAAGGTGCCTGAAATTCATAAAAAGATTTATGAAGGGTTAGTTGCACAGATTTTGGAACTACCTTCCAAATGAAGATAAAGAGTCCTAACAGTAAAAAAGGACGGTACCGGTTTAAAGGCCTTTTAGCCAATGTTCTCGGACTTTGAATTATTTGTAATTAGCAACGACTTCACGTTGTAACCACTGAAGGTCTTGAAGAACCATACCTGTTCCGTTTACAACGGCACTAAGGGGATCTTCAGCAACAATTACAGACAATCCAGTGGCATCGCTCAGTAAGCGATCCAGACCTCTAATATTGGCGCCACCACCTGCTAATACCAAACCCCTATCCACGAGATCAGCAGAAAGTTCGGGAGGACAGCGCTCAAGAGCGTTCCTAACGAGGTCTATAATTGCCTGAATCGTTTCTCCGATTGCCTCACGAATTTCTTGTGAGGTGATATGGATTGTTTTGGGCAATCCTGCAACCGAGTCTCTGCCCTTTACATCCATTGAAATTTCACCGAAATCAATTGGGAAGGCAGAGCCTATACGAATTTTAATTTCCTCGGCAGTTCGATGACCAATTAACAGGTTGTAAGCCCTTTTCATGTAATTGACAATTGCATTGTCCAGCTCATCTCCCCCGACGCGAATGCTTCGCGTGTAGACAAGTCCAGAAAGCGAAATAATGGCAACTTCTGTGGTACCACCTCCAATGTCTACAATCATATTGGCTGATGGTTCCTCAATGGGTAAGCCAACGCCGATCGCTGCAGCCATTGGTTCCTCGATGATAATTACATCTCGAGCTCCGGCGTTGATTGCACTTTCCTTTACCGCTCTTTTTTCTACTTCTGTAATTCCTGAGGGAACGGCAACAACGACACGAGGGGGGACAAATTTCATATTGTCATGCACTTTATTAATGAAGTAGCGCAACATGGCTTCGGTGATTTCAAAGTCTGCAATTACACCGTCTTTCATGGGACGAAGTGCAGAGATATGACCTGGAGTTCTCCCAAGCATCCGCTTTGCTTCATTTCCAACCGCGCAAACTTTTCTGGTAGTTGAATAGACTGCGACTACACTCGGTTCCCTGAGGACAATTCCTTTTTCTTTGGCATAGACAAGGGTGTTTGCAGTGCCGAGATCGATGCCAATATCGTTTGAGAGAAGACCTAAAAATTTACCTAACATGGTTTGGAGCTATGCATTGCAATTGGATCGTGTTAGGATCTAATTTGAATATGATTGAATAAAACGATCTATAACTTGTAGAAGTATTGCAGAAAACCACAATCAGAAAATAACAATATTTAAATAAATATGGAAGAAAAGAACTTTAATGGAAGCCAAAATAAAACGTATCGCTATTTTATTCATGGGTTTGCCGTTTTAATTATTTTTTTACTGATTTTATTTTTTTCTTACCCATTTGAAAAATCTTCTAATTACGAATCGAAAAATCCGAGTTCGGAAATACACTACATTAGTGCAATGGGCAATGAACTCATTCGTGATAAACTCCTGATGTCTGATCATGAAGTATTGTTTTTCGAAAATCCATACTCCGCAACTTATATAAAAATTACAGAGGACAACACAATTGAGGACGGACTTCTTTTTAAAGCATTTGAGGATCAGTTGTTAGTGCAAAAGAAAATGGATTATTTCGCTGTTTTACCAAAAAAAACGATCAATCTAGAAGTTAAAAGTTATGCAATTGATGCTCAAACTATATTTACGGAGGTATTAAAAACAAAAAATCAAATGTCCTTTGATCCATCTTTTTTAAGAATTCAAGTAACAAACCTCGAAAACAAAGTTTCTAGGAGTCAACTAATATCTCAAGGCGTTGAAAACGAAATCCTATTAAAGAAGCTCTGGGAGCCTACAATTATAAATGCACATATTGATTCTCTGGGAGTCATTGGAACTCCTATTATTATTTCATCCTCTGGTTCTGACGAAGTAGACGCGGTCTTATTAAAAGTAACAAAGGAACAATTTGAAAAAGTTGATTTTATACCTGGATTTTATGAAATGAAAATATCCATCTAAATCATTTGATTTTACTAAATCTGTGAAGAAGTAAATTACTAATTTAAAAAAAATAAATTTATTTAGATTGACGAAGAATTTTTGTTTCGTCATTTTCTACTGTTCACACATCTAAAAGCCTCGAAATAAATTTACACATCACTATTACAATTATTGCCCATGTAGCTCAGTTGGCAGAGCGCATCCTTGGTAAGGATGAGGTCGGCGGTTCAAATCCGCTCTTGGGCTCCATAATAATCAATCAGTAACAATAATAACACTAAATCAAAAGCAATGGCAAAGGAAACATTCGAAAGAACTAAACCGCATGTAAACGTTGGAACAATTGGACACGTAGACCACGGTAAAACATCGCTTACTACTGCGCTCCTCAAAGTGCAATCCGACAAAGGCTTGGCAGAAATGAAAAGCTACGCGGATATTGCCAAGGGTGGAACAGTCCGTGACGCTTCCAAAATTGTAACGATCGCTGTTGCCCATGTTGAATACGAGTCAGATTCTCGTCATTACGCACACGTTGATTGTCCAGGACACGCTGATTTTGTTAAAAATATGATCACGGGTGCCGCTCAAATGGATGGTGCTATTTTAGTGGTCAGTGCCTC
>CAJWYM010000070.1 GCA_913049555.1 uncultured Opitutia bacterium | reverse complement strand
CTACAAGAGAGCACAAGGAAGGCTAATAGAGGAATAAAAAGGAGATTCAAAAACTTCATAGTTTGTAAATAGAACATTAAGTTCCGGCAGATGGCAAGAATATCTTATTACTCCACTAAAATTCGCATAAATAGAGAGGAGATCAATTTAAAACTAAGCCTATGGGTTTTTTTAATGCAATATAAATCGGGAAGCTACCGAATAAAACTCCTAAATTGACTCCCACTAAAATTTGGGCGGTTTCGAACCATAAGTTTGGGTGATTTATAGACTCATTTATCAATAATTTGGAAAATCCGAAATTGCCAAATACGAACTCAGACAAACTGTATACCGAAAATAAAACTAGAATAGAAAATAAATTAGCTACCATAAACGAGTCGGCAAAGGCTCTTAAGTATAGCAAGATATTGGAAATTCCGAAACTTCTCATGAGTGAGTAAATGTATAGGTTTTGACGAAATTCAAGGACTGAAATCGTGCCGCAAATGAGAGCGATTACCACAGCAAGGGAAGCAATGAGAGCTTGTTTCCATAGCTTTGCCTTTTCTTGCCATTTTTGCAGTTCTTTTCTTAATTTCAATGGACTGATGATTTGCAGGGCCCTCAAATTTTCAGATTTCTTTAATTTTTGGATGCTGGAAACGATTGTTTCTAAGCTTGGAAATTGATTGGATAGGTCTCTAAATATCAACCAGTCCGCTGTGCCTAGATTGTTGTAGTATTTTTCCCAAGTTTTAGGAATAAGTAAAACTTCATTAAACCCGCTGGTTTGAATCCAATCTGGTGATTGTAAAACAATGGCGTCTATGTAATTATTTTGGAGACGAAGCCTGACAGATGCATTTTTGGGTTTGGTGTTGCTGAATAAAACAAAAGTTGGAGTGTATTTTTTTTCCAATTCCTCACTGGTAATTACAGGTAGAACCCCATTGAAAGAATCCTTGGCTACAATTGGGATCATCTTGATAAAAATGCACTCGCCATATGGGTGCAAGTCTTGAAACAATCTTTTTAGGGTTGTGGATCCACCTCCGCTTCCTTGGCTTTGGGCACTGGTATCTTTAAGTACAATTGTATTTGCACCTAAAGCTTCAATTTTGTTGAGGATGGTTTTCTCTTGAAGGTAAAATCCTATGAGTAGAAATGCGGATAAAGTGGATAAAATAGCAACCACCACCCCTTTGGCAAGAGGGCTGCCGGGCTGCTCAAACCAACGACTCCAAGTGTCTTTCCAGAGGTAAGCGATTGTTAAAATCAATGATTTCATGAGCAATAGGGTCTAATCTAGGATCGTGCGAAGCAATGAGAACAATGCTTCCATTTTGAACAAATTCTGAGAGTGTTTTAGATATGATAGAAGTGTTGAGATCGTCCAATCCTGAGGTTGGTTCATCTAATAAAGCGATTCTTGGATTTTTTATTAAACACCTAGCAATCGAGGCACGCTGTTGCTGGCCTCCTGAAAGTGTAGAAGGTGCTCGGCTTTTGTAGGCATCCAGTCCAAGTTTGCTCAACCATAAAGTGGTGTTTCTTTTTAATTCTGCGCTGCTCACTCCTGCCAATGAATTTGCGAGTTCTAAATTTCGTTTCACGGTCGTCAAGGGCAGCAAGTTGAGCTGCTGAAAAACAAATCCCAAATCTTTGCGATAATATTTTGAATTTCTCCAGGGAGCCCCCCGGTGAGTCTGAACACTTCCCTCGGTTGGTTTTAAATAGCCAGCAAGCAATCTTAATAGGGTCGATTTTCCACAACCTGAAAAACCTTTAAGAATCGTTATTCCTTTTTGAAATTCATGGGAAAATGGATCCAATGCCCAATCTGATTTCTTTGAGTATCTGTAGGAGAGTTGACTACAACTTAGGTGGGCGGATAAATTTTCTGAAAAATCATTCATTTAAAAGAGCCAAGTGAGTGTCGCCTTCAGCATAAAGTTGAAATCCGGGAAAGGTCTTGAGAATGTCTTCCGACCAATTCTCGCCGGAACAATTGGGTTCTTGTAGAAGAATTTGGAATTTTGGGACTAGATAAGCTTCTTTGTCTAATAGCCTCCAAATTTTAGCAGTTAGCGAAGATCCTACTAATTTTTTAGCGTTTTTCAGAGAGTCTTTTGCCACTTGAAAAATAATGACCATTTCCTCTTTCATCCGATTTTCCTCGATTCGTTTTTCTTTAAAAGTGGCTTTTAATAATTGGGTGCCACTTTGGATGGTAAGTAATAATTGATCCTCTGGAATATTCAGCCAGCGAGGATCAATGGCTTTTACTTTTACTTGCAGATTTTCAAAACTTCTTAAATTAGCAATTTTCTGATTGGTGCTAATTGGATATTCTTCCTGATCTTTGAACAAAGAAAAACTTAGGGTAAGCTCCCCGCTGAATGGAGCTTTGAATTGAGAAAGCTCCCTTTTTCTTTCTAGGTCTTTTAATTTTCGGTTCCAAGATTTGCGTTCTTTGTCAAAATTGAGTTCCGTAGGGGTAGGCTCGTCATTTTCTAATTGGGCCAATGCTTTTTCTATGAGGCGAACTGCTTTTTTTGCTCGCTCATAAGCTTCAGGGTCTAACTCTATGAGCTGGTTTGCGTCTGGTATCAACTCATTGAGGGTTTGTTGATCCATTTCTTTGTAAATAAGTTCAAAGTTTTTCAATCGTTCCTTGGCAGTGTTTAATTCTTTCTCAAGTTGTAGGATTTCTTTGGGTTTTTCAAATTCTTCATAATGCTTTTCTTTAGAATCTAAGTTATTTTTTTGCTCTAAGTGAGCTTTAATTTCGTTGTTTATTTCTTCCGCACTCATTGCCCCCCAGATGAAACCCTTTTTGATGCTAGATTTGGATTGGGCTATATTTAGTTTTATAACTCCTGGATAAGGAGCAGAAAAGGGAGCGTTTTTGCTTCCTTCAATGAAACAGAGTGCTTGTCCCAGAGGTAATTTTTTGGAGGATTGAAAATCTAGGAGGTTAAAAGGTGGGTCTTTACTCGTTTGAAGCTGGTTTTCTTTCTGATTGGGTAAGCAAGCGCACATAGCAAGGACTGACATAAAAACAAATAGTTTACGGATGGTTTTGCTCATTTTAAAAGTAAGAATAGAGTCCAAAATTTAAGCTTTGAATTGGAGCGAATGAATAAAAGGACTATTAAAATTAACCTTTTTGGATCTGTCGATGATATCTTTGAATCTTTATTGGATGGAAACAACAAATCTGGACATAAAAAAGGGCCTCATGAAAATGAGACCCAAAAAGTGATAAAAAAACTTTTATTTAGAAACTAGCAGAAACTGAAACAGAACCAATTAGGTTGTTGTCAGCAGTGTCATCCAAGTCATTGCTAGCATAGGATAAACCGACACCGATGGAACCATTTGCAGACATTTGGTAGTTCACAGAAGAATCCAATCCATAATAAATGTAATCAGAACCGGAATCTACTTCAACATCTCCTAAGTATAGACCTAAATCTAAAGTAGTATTTGCATAAGGAAGATCTAGACTATAACCGATTCCACCTTCTACAGTGATATTTTCTAAGTCTAAATCGTAAGCAACCATAAGAGATGGAGATAGGATAGTGTCAAAACTGAAGCTAGCAAAAGGCTCATTTGTGTAATCATTGCCGTCAATTTGACTAGAAGTGTTTGGATAATAATAGAGAGTCCATCCTAAATCCGCGCTTACAAGATCACTGAGGGCAACGCTGTAGGATCCATAGAGATCAAACTCGTTGTCGCTTCCATCGTCGTTGTTGGATGCAAAAGAAGACCAGACGCCAAAGTTGACATCCCCATAAGCTAGACCAACACCCGGTTGAACAGCAGCGTCCGCAAGCTCAACACCACGGAAAACATATTCAGTGACATAGTCGACGGATGTAGAAACTTCTAGCTCAGGACCTTGAGCAGAAGCCGTTGAAAATGCAGCAGAGGCTGCAGCGATCAATGATAGTGCAATTTTTTTCATAATAGTTTGTTTGTTTGTTTGTTTGTTTGTTTGTTTGTTTGCAAATAAATTTGCAGGGTGGAATACAATGGGTTTTTAGAGAGGCTTGCAAGTCTTTTGTTACATTTTCGTGAACTTTACAGAAATAGAAGTCGAATTTTTAGTGGTTTGATTGATTGGAATTGAAATATTCAATGATTCCTTGCGCCACGTTTTGAGAATAAAATTCTACAAAAGAGACACTGTCTTTAGATTCACTATTTTCAACTTCATTCAGCCATTCGAAAGTGTCTTTGCCATTGGCTACAAAAGGTTCTAGATAAGAAACTGGGGCATCGTAAATTCTGTTGGCGAGCAAATTGCGGGACCAAATATAAGGATTTTTATCTACTGAAGAGGCATATTTGCCCAAGTATACGAAGGGTCGAATGGTTTTTTGTTTTACGAATTCGAAAGCGATATTTTTTGTAACTTCAATCTCTCTAGATGAAAATTTTCTTAAAATGCGATAAATCATGTGGTATCTAATAGAGTCGTAATGAAGTTCTTTTTTTAAGTAGGTGCCATTGACAAGAAAATGCATGTGGTTGTCATTGGCTAATTTTTGGGTCCCATCTTTGGGCCACGGAGCAGCATTGACGTGCAAGCAAATCACAAGATCGGGCTTTTTTTGATGGATAAATTTTGCTCGAGCATGAATTTCTGCAGTGCGGTAGAATAATAGATTTTTTCTATTTTCTATTATAATATGTTGCTTGCGGGTCAATTCTTCCAACTTAGGAAGCGTTTTGAATTTGTATTCTGAACAAAACCATTCAAGTGCATCCTTTTCAAAGTCTTTAGGTCTTTGCTCGGTTACAGGCTGATTGTCCGTTCTGGTCAATTCAACTCTGTAGCCCGCTTGAACAAGTTTTTTCTTGAGAATTTTTGCTATATTAAGGGTGATTTCACCCTCTCTAATTTGTCTGTAGCCAGGGATTTGAAAATGTCGAAATTCCATCTCGGCAAATTCTCCACCAATATGGCCTGGGTCTAAAATGATGAAGGGTTTCTTTTTATTGGGAACAGCATTCTGTGAAGAATCAGAAAAATGCAGGCGATAGAAAATCTCTTTGCCATACATTTTTCTTATATCTGCATAGTTTGGGCCCAACTCAATGTGATCCCAATTGGTCTGATTGGGTGTATAAATTGTTTTGAGTGCGCGAACAAATTCTTTTTTGGTGATGGTTTTTTGCAATGGATCTAGATCTTCCCAAATAGGTGGCTTGGATAAGAAATGAATCTTTTGCCCGCTAAGAATCGAAGAATGAACTCCAAAAATGACCAGAAAAGCAAAGCAACAAAAAAAAGAGCTTTTAAAAAAAATCAAGAATTTCCCTTAATATCGAGTGAGCGAAGAATCAATCTGAAGCGTCCACTGATCGATTCCACCCCTCATGTTGATCGCATTCTTGTAGCCCTTTTCTCTGAGGTAGTTCACCACATTCAAACTTCGCATGCCATGGTGGCAGTGGACTAGCAAGGTTTGGTCTTTTGATATTTTATCTAAGTTCTCAGGTATGCTTTGCATGGGAATGTGTATACTTGGCAAGATCGAGCAAATTTCTCTCTCGTGGTCTTCTCTTACATCTATAAGAAGGGTGGTGGGATCGCTGTCCAAAAGTTTTTTACTCTCCTCAACGCTAATTTCAATTGGGTTTAAGTCCATTTTGTATTCTTGTTTTGTTTCATGTTTCGTTTGGCAATTAAAAGTATAATGAGCCTTCTTGATTTCTGTTATTTCTGGTTGATCTCCACACAAAGGACAATGAGAATCTTGCTCAAGATATAATTTGCGAAAATTCATTGTCAATGAATCGATTAAAATCATCGACTTCTCTGAACATTCCCCAATACCAAGGATATATTTTATGGCTTCCATGCTTTGCATCGATCCTACCACTCCGCATAAAGCTCCGATTACCCCAGCTTCACTGCAGTTGGGAATCTCCTCGGCTTTTGGCATTTTTGGAAAGTAACATCGGTAGCAGGGACCCCCATTGCAGGGGTTGAAGAAAGAAACTTGTCCTTCGAATTGATAAACGGAACCATATACCAAGGGCTTTTTGGCAAAATACGCAGCATCATTGATTAGATAGCGAGTTGGAAAATTGTCGGTTCCATCAATCACAAGATCATACTGGCTGATTAGTTCCACCGCATTGTCTGGAAGGATTCCGGATGCATGCAGCTCGAGTGAGATCTCTGGGTTGAGTGCAGAGAGTTCTTTTTCAGCAGATAATAATTTATCTTTCTCGAGAAAGGTGTTTTTGTGAAGGATTTGGCGTTGTAAATTGTGGGACTCCACTTTATCAAATTCCGCTAAACCCAAAGTTCCAATACCAGCTGCAGCTAAATATAAAGCAACTGGACTACCAAGGCCTCCGAGACCTACAATTAGGATCCTGCTATTAGTCAGTTTTTTTTGCCCTTGGATTCCTACATTAGGTAGACAAATATGTCTGGAATATTTTGCGATTTGTTGGCTATTGAGATCCCGAATCATAAGTCGAACTCATCTTTATCCTCTCTGAGAGCTTTAGGGCGGAGAAATTTAAAAATACTTTCAAGCAGCGAAGATTTTGGAATATTTGCAGACTTGCGTCTGTCCAGTTTCCTCTTTAACTCGGAATTCTCATAGATTTCATCTACAAATTGGATACCCTTTTCCTTTCTTTCCTTTTCAGTTGCATATTCATTTCTGATCTTCTCGAGTTCGCCTGGATCCAACCAGACCCCTCCGCATTTTGGACACTCATCAATTTCCACCGTTTTTTTAATTGAAAAATAGTGGCGTTGGAGGGTCACCGTTTCGCAACAGGGGCAAAGAATTTTCTTATCCACATCGATCCCATCCTTGCAATATTTATTAAGTAATTTGGAGAGTTCTTCCCCGGCATCTTCATGAGCTTCATCAAACTGATTCAATTCAAAATTATCAAACCAAACGCCTCCACAAGCTTTAGAAATATCCACCTGAATCCCTTGAATATTAATTTCTGTCAATGGTATACCGGTTCTGGGACATTTCATAGGGTCTGTAACAAATGTTGTGATAATAATAGTTTCAAAACCGAGAAATTCAATAAGGAATCTAGAAAGTTTAATGTTGAAAATTCTCGATTTAAAACCATTCTAATTGTATGCCGGTTTGCGTATATGAGGTCTTAGAAAATGGAATTCCTTCCGGGGAGTTCTTGAAGGTGGAGCATCCTCATGGTCAAGATTTTCTTCAAATTCATCCTTACACTGGTCAAAAGCTCATACGCAGAATTGAAAGCCCTCACCTGAACCTAGAGCATTCTGAAAAGAAGGACAAAAAGTTAAATGAATCTCAGTTTGTTGAAAAAAGGGGTTTTATCAAATACGAAAAAGATGCTGCTACTGGGAAATATCATAAGGTTGCCGGACTCAGGGGTCCAGATGAGTTCAATCCTAAGGAGGTGTTATGATATTGTCTGACAATGAAATTTTAGAAGAAATTAAGAAGCGTTCTATTTTAATAGAGCCCTTTGATAAAAAGTGTCTTGGCACCAACAGTTATGATGTTCATTTGTCCAAACATCTGGCTACTTACAAGGATGAAATTTTAGATGCTAAAAAACACAACCGGATTCATCATTTTGAGATTCCTGATGAGGGATCTGTTCTTCTGCCTGGGAAAACTTATTTGGGATCTACGCTGGAGTATACAGAAACGCATGCTCATGTTCCTTTTTTGGAAGGCAAGTCCTCTATAGGAAGACTGGGAATTGATATTCACGCCACTGCTGGAAAAGGGGATGTAGGTTTTTGCAACCATTGGACGTTAGAAATTTCTGTGGATCAACCAGTCCGTGTATATCATGGAATGCCGATCGCACAATTAATTTATTTTGGGGTTTCCGGGGATGTATTGACCCTATACAAAAACAAAAAATCAGCAAAATACAATGAAAGAACTCCCTATCCTGTCGAGTCTATGATGTGGAAGAACACTTTCTAATTTTAATCCACGAATCATTATGAAAAAATTAAGTATCAGTCACACTAAATTGAATGTGATTAAAGATCTTCATTCACAATGCGCTAAAAGGTTCAAACAGCTTGAAGATGATCGCAATATTTTAAAAAAGAATGATGCAACCAATGTGGATCAGTTGGATAAAATGTATTTTCAGATGAGGGAAAATTTATCGCAGATCACTGCCAATATTCGTAGATTTGTTCCTGGAGATGCAAAACATGTTGAGGATTTCAAATTAGACATTTTGGCTCATTTGGAAGATTTTGATGATTCGCTTCAGTCGTTGGAGGATTGTAGTTTTGATTCTTTGGGATTTTGGTCGAGCGACATCCCGTCATTTGACAGACGTCAGCCTTTGAAAGCTTTGTATATTGCAAATATTATTCGGGTTGCTCAGGCAGATGGTGAGATTTCTGATGAGGAATCTGATTTATTACAAGTGATTGTCAAAGAAATTGGGGGTTCCAAAGAAGATTTATCTGAGGCTTTGCATATCGTTCGTCAAAGTGGTTGTGCTTTGCAACCTGTTGGATCCTTTGCCGATCAGGTTAGAAATATTGAGGACATGTTGCGAGTCTGCTTGATTGACGATTTTATGGAGGAGCATGAAAGAGAATTGATTCTTCTTTTTGCGAGCACCATTGGTCTTGGTCAGCAAACCATTAAAACCATTGAATATTGGATACAACAAAAACCAAATAGAGTTCTGGTCCACCCGATGGCAGAGAAAAAGCCGGACCTTCAGTAGTTGGGATTCTCAAAAATATAGATTCTAGAGAGATAGGTCATAAATGACATAGCCTGAGAAAAAGTTTGGTAAGATATTACAAGTTTTTTTCCAGTCTGCACCTAGGCAGCATCTTCTTTGAATTTTGATATTATAAACAGAACAAAACTTTTCAAACTCGGCTAAAGAAAATGGATTAGCCTTTCTAGAATCGTGCCAACTATCTGGGAAAACGGTGTTGATAGTTCTTTGACCTTTCAGAGTAAAGTTCAGTCGATTTACCCAGAAGCCATGGTTTATAAAACCAACAATTAGCCTCTTTCCAATTCGTAAGCTCTCTCTTAATATAGATCCGGGTGTGCTTAATTGATCAACGGTTCTTGAAAATACAATGCAATCAAAAAAATCATCTGGAAAGAGTTGGATGGTATCTTGAATTTCTCCTTGATAGACCGGAATATTCGATTGAATACAACTTTTGATCTTATTGATGTCATTGTCTACACCAATTCCGAAGACTTGTTTTTCGGTTTTGAGGTAAGATAAAAGTTCACCGTCCCCGCAACCTAGATCTAGAATACGACTTTTCGGTTCGATCCATTCATCAATAATTGAAAAATCAGCTGCTTGGCGCTTGGCTAATAAGAATTCTGCTTCCGCTTGAGTCATGAGGATAAAAAGTGTTTTAACAAGTCATAAAGATCCGGAGCATCCACCAAAAAGCTGTCGTGTCCTAAATCCATCTGCAATTCAGTGTAAGTGGCGTGTTTTCCTGCCCGAAGCATTGCCTCCACGATACTTCTGTTTTGGTTTGGAGGAAACAACCAATCTGAAGTAAAACCAATGACTAAAGCTTTCGCCTCCATTTTTGAGAAGACTTTTTCTAGAGAATTGTCTTCTCCGTACAAATCAAAGCGATCGAGTGCTTTTGTTAAATACAAATAGGTATTGGCATCAAATCGGTTGACAAAACTTTGCCCTTGATATCTCAAATAACTTTCGACTTCAAATTCTACATCAAAGAGTTCTCCAGTAGACTTTCTTCTATTTCTACCGAATTTAAAATCCATCCCTTTATCGCTTAGATAGGTTATGTGAGCCATCATTCTTGCAATTGCAAGTCCCACTTCCGGCCCTTTATTTGAATCGTAAGATCCATTTTCCCAACAGGGATCTTGGATGATAGCAGATCTTCCCACTTCATTAAAAGCGATTGCTTGAGCACTTTGTCTTGCAGTAGTCGCAAGGGCTATAATTTTCCTAACGGAGCTGGGGAAAGTGATCGACCATTGGAGTGTGAGCATTCCTCCCATGCTTCCACCAACAACTCCATGCAGAACTTCAATTCCCAAGTGTTCTATCAATAATTTCTGGGCCCGGACCATGTCTTGAATTGTTAGAGCGGGGAAGTCTAGATTGTAGTTCTGTCCAGTCGATTCATTCGTGGATGAGGGACCGGTTGATCCTTGGCAACCTCCAATGCAGTTCGAGCAAATTACAAAATATTGATTCGTGTCGATTGCCTTGTGAGGGCCGATTACATTGTCCCACCAACCATTTTTTTTATCCTCTGGAGCGTATTTTCCTGCGCAATGGTGATCGCCACTCAAAGCATGACAAATGAGGATCGCATTGCTCGCATTCTCGTTGAGCGTCCCATAGGTTTCATAGCGCAAATTGAAAGAGGGTATTTCACCCCCTTTTTCAAAAGAGAAAGAACCCTTGTGTATAAAATCTTTGGCAACTACTAATAAAGAATCATCCATCGGTATTCCTTCAGTATCAGAGATACCGATTTCGTAGGCATTTAAAAACAATCAAAATTCACTCAATAACGAATCATCGATATCAAAATTACTATGAACATTTTTTACATCTTCTAGATCATCGAGCTTATCAATCAGCCTCAAAATACTCTTAGCTGTATCTGTGTCATTGACTGGGGTTAAAGTGTTAGGAATATAAACCATTTCTGAGGATTCCAAGGGGATATTAGCGTCTGAAAGGGCCTGTGAAACTGGGTAGTAAGAAGCTATATCTGTTAAAATCTCAAACTGATCTTTGTGGCTAATAATGTCATCCGCTCCAGCTTCCAGAACAACTTCCATGAGCTGATCTCCATCCACATCCTCCAATGGAATCCAAAACTGGCCTTTTTTTTGAAAATTGTATGCGAGTGCACCTGCGCCTGCAAGGTTTCCGCCTCCTTTTGAAAAGGTGCTTCTTATTTCGGAAGCACTTCGGTTTTTATTATCAGTAGTTACTTCTACTATAATTCCGACTCCACCGGGTCCGTAACCTTCATACAGTAATTCTTCGATTGTATCCCCACCCAGTTCTCCAGTTCCTTTTTTGATCGCACGGTCAATATTATCATTTGGCATGTTGGTTGCTTTTGCCTTGAGGATCATGGTGCGCAGCCTGGGATTCATCTCAGAATCTTTGCCTCCATCTCTAACGGCAAGGGTAATTTCTTTACTGATTACACTGAAGATTTTACCGCGTTTTGCATCAACGGCTGCTTTATGCCTCTTGGTGGTTGCCCATTTACTATGTCCTGACATGGTGGAATCTTTGGATTACTTTTTAGACTTCGATTTAATAGCCTTTTTTTTCTGCGTTGGCAGAACGACAGGGGTGTCGTCGTGTTTTTTATTTGTTAAATATTGCTGTAAAATAGTCAATAAGTTTTGTACAGTCCAGTAAACAACAAGACCTGAAGAGAAATTGTATAGAAAAATGAGGAATATGAACGGCATAAACTTAAACATTTTTTGTTGCATTTCTGCCATTTCATTGTTTACGCCACCCGCTGCTGCCGGTGTAGGCATCATTCTCATTTGAACAACCATGGTGATACCCATGAACAAGGGCATTATATTGATTGGAAATCCTCCAAAAATTGGAAGTTCAGCCACCGTGTCCGGTTGAGACAAGTCTGAAATCCACAGAAACTCAGCAAAGCGCAGTTCTGATGCAGTGCGCAGCATCCCAAACAATCCTAGAAAAATTGGGATTTGAATCAGAATCGGCAAACAGCCAGCAGCTGGATTGACCCCATTTTGTTTGAATAGCTTGACCGTCTCTTGTTGTAGTTTTTTCGGGTTGTCTTTGTGTTTGGCTCTGATTTCCTGCAAAGGAGCTTGGATTTTCTGCATCCCTTTTTGAGATTTGCTAGCTTTGGCGGTCAAAGGCCAAAAAATGAGTTTTATACAAATCGTCATAATTACGATTGCAACTCCCCAGTTGCCAACAAACGCTTGTATGGTTTTCATAAAACCTAAAAGCACTTTAGCAAAAAAGCCAAAAAACCCAAACTGCATTACTAAATCTTGCCGCCCTCCCATATTGTCTAATCTTTTGTATTCTTTGGGTCCGACAAAATAGGACATTTCGATCTCTTTGGTTTCATTGGCAGTCAATGTAGAAAGATCGATTGCAAGGTTGGCAGCTATGCCCTCTTTGGGGTTTTGATCCTTGTCTAATTCATTGAGTAAAGCAATAGCACTGGATCCAGAATTTGCAGGAGTTTTGGGAGTCAATACAGATGTGAAAAATTGGTTTTTGACTGAAGACCAGTAGATAGGCCCATTTTGAAGATCGATATCTTTAGGATTGGATGCACCCATCCCTAGGATTCCTGAACTCCCTTTAAAAGCAGAGATGGAAGTAAAAATAGCATCAGGACTTCCAAAAATGGTTTCTTCCTTTCCATCGTAATAACCCGCGGTCAAGTATTGTCCCATTTTGTCGCTGTCTACAGGTCGGGCTGTTCCAACGTTGAAATTGGCACGTCCTGCGATCAGCGGGTTGTTGTTCAAGTTGACAAGAGTAGTCGTATGATTGATTTGATAAGGGTCTTGCTCCCCCTCAGCTATCGATATTTTGTAAGTTCTTCGCACGGTTAGATCCTGCGTCTTTCTTTCAAAAGAAATTGAATCTGTTGTGTGATTGATTAGAAGGTAGGGTAGGGTCGTCTTACCAAATCCTTTTGCCGAAAGGGTTAAACCCAGTGCTGGGTTTTGGTTCTTATCATTAATGACATATACATTAGGAGTCCCATCATCAAGTGTATCCGAGTCGATATTAATCTTTTTATATTGTTTGAGTCGTATTTCTTTGATGGCACCGCCCCAATTTGAAAATACTACTTCAATAAATTCGTTAGAAAGGGTTTTGGTTTCCTCGGGTATTAAGTTAGAGGTCTCTGTCCTTGAAATTTCCCCTTTATCGGCACTCGTATTAGAATTAACTTCCAGTGCAGATGGCAGGGAAGGAGCAATTGAAGGAAGGTTTGTATCGTTCCTGTTTTCAATCGTTTGAGGAACTTGGATTGGAGCTGCATTGTCTTGCTCCTTTTGAGCTTTTGTACTTGAGTAAAATTGGTAAACAAAAGCAGCTACCAAACAACTCACTCCGAGAAATATATTTTTTTTATCCATTGTTTATACTTTTACAGCATTTAAGAAAATATTTTTCATTTTCTTCGTAAGTAAACTGATCAAAATTTGAGAATACTACAATCACAAGATCACAATATTTAGGAAGTTCTTGTAAATTATTTCTAAATATTTCACGAAAAATCCTTTTGCCGCGAGATCTTTTCACAGAATTTCCAGTCTTTTTAGAAGCAACAACCCCCAAGCGCCTATTTAAATTAGGTTCTTGAGGGTTATTAAAAATTAAAATTTGAAAGATAAAACAAGGATATCTTTTTCGAATTCCATTGTTCTTAACCGTAAAAAACTCAAACTGTTTTTTTAAACGATTGTCTGCGGTGAATTTTTTCCGCATGACAAGATACCCGAAGTTCCACTAAAAAGATCTTTGAACAGAAGCTGTAAGGCGTTTGCGTCCTTTTCTTCTACGAGACCGTAAAATTTCTCGTCCAGCGCGAGTTGAGTTTCTTTTACGAAAACCAAACTTGCGAGCTCTCTTTAATTTAGAAGGTTTATATGTTGGCATGATTGTTTAAACTGATGTTTAATTAGAAAAAACCATAAACAAAACCAGTAATAACAGGTGCTGTCAACACTGTATTTTAAAGTAAAGATTTAAATAATTGTAGTTTGTTTGTGAAATCAGTTTAAATTGAATCAGTATTAGTGATGAAACTTACGATCTATTAAACCTGCTAATTAATCCTTTTAAATTTAATTGGGAGCTTTAATTATTGAAATATTAGTCCTATATTAATCTCTGTTCAATATGCAAGATATAAATAATACATACTTCAATGCTGAAAAAACTTCTTTAAGTTTTCATGTTTACTGTATTTTCATGTTGATTACTACCACATTTCTTATTTATGCGGGTGGTTTTACTACTAGCATCAATGCCGGTATGGCTTTTTTAGACTGGCCCTTATCCAATGGTAGCTTAAATCCAGAAGGCTGGATCCGGGATAAAGATATGGCTGCAGAACACAGTCATCGTTTACTGGGGATGCAACTTGGAATTTTGAGCATAGTCCTAGTGGTTTGGAGTTTCGCCACAAAAACATCCCGAAGAATTCGTTTTCTTGCGATTTCTGTTTTATCTGTGGTTGTTCTGCAGGGAATGTTAGGTGGATTGAGGGTTTTGTTAGACCGACAAAATATTGATCTTGGTCATAATTTTATGGGCAGAGGATTTGCTGTCATGCACGCATGTGGTGCTCAAATTGTAGTTTGTTTGATCACTTCCCTTATAGTTACCACTTCAAAAAAGTGGGTTTCTTCTGTTAAGACTGAAAAATTAGATAATTCAATCTATACCTTAGGGGTCATAGCATCCGCACTAATTTTCTTTCAAGTTTTCCTGGGGGCATTGATGCGCCACGCCAAAGCAGCGTTGGCAATTCCTTATTTCCCATTTTCAACTTCTGATAATAGTTTTTTACCTGTTTCTTGGAATTGGATGGTAAGTTTGAATTTTGCTCACCGAGTAGGGGCTATTGTTGTGACGGTGGTTTTAGTCATGTTATTTTACAAACTTTGGAAGTCTTCTTCTCACAGAAATTACATTGGCTATTTCGTGTATGTCCCAGCTGTTTTTCTTTTTATTCAAATTTACTTGGGTGCTCTAGTAATATGGTCTTACAAAAACGAGCACGCTGCAACTTTTCATACCATAACCGGAGCTTTCTTGTTGAGCAGTTGCTGGGCAGTGACATATATGTCCAAGAGGCTGTGTCGTAAAACTTCGAAAAAAAAGATTGTTCAATACGCCACTTAACTTTTAATATCATATCCTTTTTTTAGCATTCAATGAGTTTAGAATCATCAAAATCTTGTTCAGTTAAACCTGTAAACGTCTACACTGGTAGCGATGCTGTGGGTCAATCGCTGATGTCCTCTTTTTGGAATTTAACCAAACCGCGGTTAAGTTTTATGTCTGTAGCTTCTGCAATCTTTGGTTATTTTGCTGCTATTCCTGACAAAAACTTATCGGTTTTTATAAGTTTGCTAATTGGTACTTCTTTAGCTGCTGGAGGTTCTGCAGCCATCAATCAGTGGATGGAGAGAATTGAAGACGGTTTAATGGAAAGAACAGCAGACAGACCTATTCCCTCTGGAGCTATCAATCCGACTTTGGC
>CAJWYM010000069.1 GCA_913049555.1 uncultured Opitutia bacterium | reverse complement strand
ACTTTGGCGAGAGACCCTGTCATGAAAAATTCGAGAATGGATGAAAGCAATGCAAGAAATCCTCCCGAAACAAAAAGACCAAACAAACTTCCTAAACCACCGACTACAAGCACGAGGAAGGAATCAACGATGTAATTTGTTCCTGCAGATGGGGAGGTAGAAGCAATTGTTGTAAAGAAAGCTCCTGCAATCCCCGAGATTCCACAAGCAATGGCGAAAGTAATCCGATCAGTCATTTTGGTGTTGATTCCGAGTGCATTTGTCATTTCACGATTTTGAGTGGTCGCGCGCATCCGAAGGCCCATCTTCGATTTTTTAGTGTATAGAGTTAATCCAAAAGTAAGTAGTAGTGTGAGAACTAGTAAGACAAGACCACTAGCGGGAATCTCAACAGTCTCTGTAACAGCGACCGAACCTAACAACCAATCTGGAAGGGTCGCACTTTTCTCACGAGCGCCAAAAAAAGTTCTAAAACACTGTTGCATGAAAAGACTGAGTCCCCATGTAGCTAATAAAGTATCCAGCGGCCGTTTGTAAAGTCGACTAATCAACAACCACTCCACAATGTAACCTACACCAAAAGCGATTCCGAAAGACAAGGGTATTGCTAAAATTATATAATAATCCGTAAGAGCTGGGATACTCTCTACAACGAACTTTGAAAACAGACACATTGTGTAAGATCCGAGTACAAGGAACTCGGCATGTGCCATATTGATCACCCCCATTTGGCCAAAAATTATGTAAAGGCCTAAACCCATCAAAACATAAATACAAAGTAGGCTTACTCCACTGAAGGATTGCATTAAAAAAATTGAGTAGATTTCTTCTGCTGTATAATCTCCCATATTAAATTCTCCGAAAATCTTTATTTATAATTTTTTTATCAAGAAAGGGGACTGGTTTCTGCTCGATAACCAGTCACCCAAGTTTTCAATATAACTTCGAAAAGAATATTATTGATATCCCTTTGGAAAGGGGTCTGGCTCAATAAGGTCATCCGAAATGGCTACTACTTCAAATTGACCATCTTTGAGCATTTTACCAATTTTGGCTTTACTGTAGAGATGCTGGTTTGATTCGTGAACCTTGACATAACCTTCAGGTGCATCCAATTCAATTCCTGGGTGAGCAGCATGAATCTTATCAATGTCAAAACTACCCGCTTTTTCAACAGCTGCTTTCCAAATCCAAGGTCCTAAATAAGCTGCTTGTGTTACATCTCCGATCACAGAATCTGCACCCCACATATCTTTGAAAGCTTTAACGAAATCATTATTTTCTGCATTGTCTTGGGACTGGAAATATTTCATGCATGCATAAAATCCTTCAGCATTTTCTCCACCTATACCTAGTAATTCATCTTCTGTGGTAGAAATCGTAAGCATGTTGTATTTCTTAGAAGTTATACCAGCTGCTTTGAGTTGTTTGTACCAAGCAACGTTGCTACCTCCGACTACAGCAGTGTAAATCAAGTCTGGTTTTTTGAGTTTGACCTTGTTTATCAAGGAACGGAAGTTAGTGTGACCTAAAGGATAGTATTCCTCGCCCACTACTTTACACTTCGGATCTTTCTTTTTTAAATAGCGCTCGATGTGGTTACGTGCTATTTTCATAGAGGTACGTGGCCATATGTAATCAGAACCAATTAAATAGAAAGTTCTTGTTCCAAGATTTTCATAAGCCCAATCGAGACCCCAGATAATTTGTTGAGTTGCCTCTTGACCCGTGTAAACAACATTTTTAGAAGCCTCTAATCCTTCGTAAAATGTTGGATAATAAAGCATGTTGTTTTCTCTTTCAAATATCGGTAAAACTGCTTTCCGAGATGCAGAGGTCCAACATCCAAAGACGCAAGCTACTTTGTCTTGAATGATAAGTTTTTTGGACTTCTCAGCGAATGTCGGCCAATCGCTTGCACCGTCCTCTTGAACTATTTCAATTTTTCTACCAAGAACGCCCCCCATTTCATTGATTTGAGAAATTGCTAATCTCTCAGCCTCAACAGATCCCGTCTCACTGATTGCCATCGTCCCAGTGATAGAATGCAATTGACCGACAATCACCTTGTCATCGTAAACTGCCAAACCGGTTGTGTTGACTTCTGAGGTTGGATAATCTTTTGCGAGAACCGGGGTCGAGTAAAAACCTACTGCGGAAAGTGCAGCGAAAAGCAACACTTTGGAATTTTTGATGAATTGAATCGTTTTCATATTATATCTTTTTAATCGGTTTCCATTATTAATTTTAAGCTTCTGGGATTTAACAAATAACCGCATCAGTTAAATCTGAAATTACTTTTGCACCACCAATGCCAACTTTTTAAATGGATCTAAAATATTACATGAAACAAATTTGAACCCTGTGAATTTAATTCATGCTTAAAAATTTTCACTTTCAATCATCTTTGTTAGAAATAAACCCATCTTTTTACCTTCCTCGCCAGAGGCTTCAATTGATTAAATTTTAACCACATTCTCTATTTGTATTGAAGTGGCAACTGAATCGCTAAAGATTGATTATGACTCAACCCATCGACACCAGACAGTTGAATATATTTGTAGAAGTGGCAAAAAATTGTAACATGAGCTCGGCGGCTAAAAAACTTTTTATCACTTCATCTGCGGTGAGTCACAGTATAAAAAACTTAGAAGAAGATCTCAGTTGTTCCTTGTTTATTCGGAACGCAAGCTCGCTAAAATTGACAAAAGCAGGACATCTCCTTTTAAAAAAAGCCACCCTCATTCTCTCACTCTCTGATCAAACCAGAAATGAGATTGACGAAATCCAATTAAATTCTCCGGATAGAATTACAATTGCCACAAGCACCTCAATGGGAACGAGGATATTGCCTTGTGTTGTTCAAAAGTATCAGTTGTTATTTCCAGAGATTCAAATCAAATTGATCACAGCCAACGGAAAAGATCTTAAAAATATTTTCACTGCTAAAGGTGCGGATATTATTCTTTTTCCAACGACTGTGGATGTCATTAAAGAGGATACGATGATCATTGCTAAGGACGAATTGAGATTCGTGGTAAATAGAAACCATCGATGGGTCTCTTCTGGGCAATGCGAATTTGAATCTTGTAAAGAACCATTTATTATAGCAAGTGATAATACGAGTTATACAAGTAAAAATATAATAGAACTCTTAGAGAACTTCTCAGTGCCAGAGTCCCAATTTATGGAAGTCTCCGATGAGGGGGTTGTGAAAAATTTTGTGAAAGAAAGCATTGGTGTCGGAATTCTCCCTGATTGGACAATCAAAGATGAATTAATCGCAAAAGACCTTTCCTCTTTCCCAATCGGTAAGAGGAGATTTAGACGTAGTTGGCACTTGTTTCTTCAGAAGGACCCGAATGCAACTCCATTTTTTAAAATTTTTGTAGAGCTACTGAAAAATGAAGCCCACTCTTGTCTCCTGTAAAAGCTTTTTTATCATTCAAAACTTTCTCTACACTCCTGTCCTCTCATAATAAACAAACGATCGAACCCCGAAACAAATTTAAAAATAGATCTTCTATTAGTGGCATTTGCACTGTAAATTCGAAGGATGAAAATAACCATTGTTCAAGGTGCATTCTTACCGATTCCTCCATTACAAGGAGGAGCCATCGAAAAAGCTTGGTTTTCAATGGCTCAAGAATTTTCAAATTCTGGGCACAAAGTACACTATATTTCAAAACATTTTGCTGACCTAAAAAAGCATGAATTTGCAAATGGAATTTACCACTCAAGAGTTACTGGCTATCAAAGCCCAAAAAATATTTTGCAGCTAAAAATTTTAGATTTGTTCTATTCTTTGAGAGCATTCAAAAAGATTCCTCCGAGTGACGTTATTGTTACGCACACTTTTTGGATGCCTTTGTTGTTAAAGATCAAAAATAAAGGGGCTTTGTATGTTCATGTTGGACGTTTTCCAAAAGGCCAAATGAAGTTTTATAAGCATGCAGATCGATTGCAGGCTCCTAGTCGTTCAATCGCTAAAGCAATTGAAAATGAAATTCCAGAGCTTAAAAAAAAGATTTGCAATCTCCCCTACCCAATCACCTTGCCCAGTTACAACCGAGAATACAAGAACCGTTCTAAAACAATCTTATATTGTGGAAGAATTCATCAAGAAAAAGGAATTCAAATTCTTATAGATGCAATCCGACTTTTACCAAAAAACCTCCTTGAAGATTGGAATATCAAAATCGTTGGCGCTTCCAAAGTCTCTCTAGGTGGCAGTGGTCTTGTCTTTAAAGAAGAGCTCGCCATGAACTCAGCAGACCTACCTATCCAATGGATGGATCCCATCTATGATACCAAACAACTGAACAAGATCTACCAAGATGCAAGAATATTTACTTATCCTTCTTTAGCAGAGAGAGGAGAAACCTTTGGATTGGCTCCTTTGGAAGCCATGTCTAATGGATGCATACCTATAGTTTCTGGTCTTGAATGCTTCGATGACTTTATATCAGATCGAAAAAATGGATTTCGATTCAACCATCGTGAAAAGGATGCTACTCAATCCCTAGCAACAACCCTCAGTCTATTAATAAGATCAGAATTGAAAGAGCAGATCGAATACCACTTAGAAGCGATTGAGACTTCCAATCGCTTTCAAGTGAAAACAATGTCTAAACGCTTTATTCAGGATTTTCAAACCCTCGTTCACTGATTTTCATATCGATCGATTGAAAATAATTAATCTTGAATTCTAGAAATTTTTTAAACCCTTAAGATCGATTCTATCCACTGAAACTTACGAGTTCTAATACACCTATGAGATTACAAGGATAAAAATCCGTTTACATATGTAAACAATTGTGATCGATTACATTTGTAAACTTTATATATTTTTATTGAGAATGAAACCCAGATTATGCATACAAGAGGAGATTCAAGCGAAATGAGTTGTTAAATTCTAACTTAAGACCTTTTGGTTCTTTAAGATTTTCACAAAATCACTGCATTCTATCATGTGAAGATTGAAATCAAAGTTTTCTTTAAGGATACAGGTCAAAACACCTGTCGATAAAAGTCTTTGTGATGCTGCAATTTTTTGATCACAAAATAAGCAATCCATCCACTGAAAGGAACAACAATTGAGGGAATAATCCAATAGGCAGAAGTGATTGGAAATATGGAATTTGATAATAGTTGTATTGAAAAAATAGAAACCAAGCCAAGCCCGCTAATCCCTCCAACAATGCAGGACAAAAAGGCGATCGCTATACATTCCATAACAATAAGTAAGGTAACTCTCTTTTCGGTCATTCCTAAAATTTTCAAAAGACCCAAATCATTCCTCCGCATCAAAACCTTTTGATAAATCAGTGTTCCTAGCACAATAAAGGCCACTAAAAGACTCATAACAGACATACCAATCAAGGCAGAGGACATTTGCTGAATAATTCCAAAAACTCGTTCTGCAATTTGATCGACATTGACAACGGAAATTGTAGGAAAGCGTTCGAATAGCAATTCCTGAAATCGGATTTGTTCCTTCTCAGAAAAATGAGAACTTGAAGCCAACCAAGTCTTGGGAGCCATCTCTAATGTTCCTGGCTGTAAGATCAAAAAAAAGTTTGGATTGAAGCGGGTCCAATTTACTTGACGAATACTGGTCACCTCAGCTTTAACCGGCATTCCAAGAACTTCAAACTCCACTCGATCCCCTAATTCAATTCCTAGTCGCTTCGCGTAACGAGTTTCAATGGAGATTTCTGCCCACTCTTCAGTTTCCCAATTATATCGATCCTCAAACCACTTCCCCTCTGTAACTTTATCCCCTTCAGGGATTTGTGACCCATAAGAAAGATTGACCACTCGATTACGAAATCGCTGTCTAAATTCTTCCTCTCTTGTGAAACCACTGTTTATAGATCGGTTGAAATCATTGCTATTAATCTTTAAAATTCGAGAACGAACCATCGGTAAAACTGTAGCAAGTCCAAACGAGTGAAGTTCACAGAAATCTTCCAAAGCTTGAACCTCCTCTTCCTGAATATCGAATAGAAAAAAACTCGAACGGTTGGATACATCCTCACCCATAATTTCTAGCTCGATGGACTTCTGGATTCCAGGAATTAAAATCATTAAACCAACACTCAAAGCCAAAGAACTGACCATTGTGATTGTGCTTGCTTTGTAATGGGTCAAATACCTCATGGAAAGTTTAGCGCTTCCACCCGCCCGATTTGAAATAAAGGCTCCTAAATATAAAAACAAAATAGCTGAAAGGGTCGTTATAATTAAAACCCCAATTACCAGTCCGATAAAAAGAGCTCCAAGCAAAAATGAATTGGACAAACCCACTGCCATAGCAAACATAAATGCCGTAAAGGGAATGTAGCAAAAACTCAACATTTTGACCCGAGAAGATGCAATTTTTGCGTTGAACACAGCTGCAGTCCTAGACTTTAAGATAGGATAAATAACAGGGATGGACAAACTGACATTTCCAATTACAGCAATAAAAACAACGATCAAAGGGGTCTTCCAATAAAAGTTTAATTGAAAATCAGCACCCAAGTAGGGAACGATTAAGATCTGTATAAATGGGGATAGGAGCATTCCCAAAAGCATTGTCAGAAGAGTTCCTCCTCCACCAACCAAGGCCATAAAAAAAAAGAATGCAAAAAAGATCTGTGATTTTTTTATACCCAAATACTTCAACAATGCTGCCTCGGAATACCAACGATCCGCCTGACTTTTGTAGTAATAGTGAAGCCCGATGCAAACCAAAGTGAAAGCCATAAGAGAACTCAGTCCTAGAAAATCATTCAAATAATTGAGCAGTCTTGAAATTTGATCTCCGTTTCGATCGGGGGTACTCAAACGAATCCCTGGAGATAGAATCTTTTTTTGCAACTGTTTGATTTTAGAAGTACTCAACTCTTGAGAAAATTTATAGTGATAAGACTTAGAAACAATGCTGCCGGTTTGAATGAGCTCAGTCGCCTCAATATTTTGGACTGTAATATATACTTTTGGAGCCAAACTAAAGGCGCTGAAGCTTTGACCTAAATCTTTCTCTATAAAGTCTCGTACCTTATAAACGCCCTCCCCTATCTCAAATTCATCTCCGACCTGAACCCCTAGCTGGATTTGCAGCTCGGGAGATAATAGGGCTTCCTCTTGTTTCAACAATCTCGCATTGGATGGATACAGAACTCCCGATCTGAGTTCTAAACCACCAAAAAAAGGATATCCCTCCTCTTGAGCAATCACCTGAACAAGCCTCAATCCCTTTGGACCTTGCATCATTGTGTAAAAGGATTGACTGAACCTTTTATCAAACTCTGGCAAAAGTGCTTCAACGGCACTGAGTTCATCTTCCGGAATTATGGACCGAGAGGAGACCGATAAGTGAGATCCCATTAGAGATAAAACTCTACTTTGAACGGAATCCTGAATAGAGAATTTGAAGTTTTGCAATACGAACAACCCCAACAATCCAAGGGCAATATTGAGAATTGCAATAAAGTACAGTTTTCTGCTTTGCTTGATCAATCGACAAGCATATAGAAAAGACAATCTCATTCTTCAGCCATCAATTTGCCATCTTTCAATCGTAAGATTTGATTGCATTGACCAGCCAGTTCTAATGAATGAGTTACTAGAACAAGAGCAGCATTTTGTTTTTTTACCAAATCAAAAATCAGTCGCATCACTTCTTCACCCGTATTGATATCTAAACTTCCGGTGGGTTCATCCGCTAGTATAATTTCTGGCTTTAATATTAAAGCTCGAGCAATGGCAACTCTTTGCTTCTCTCCCCCACTTAATTGATGGGGATAGTGGTCTTCGCGACCCGACAAACCCACTTCATTTAATAAATTTTTAGCCAAATTCTTATCCACCCGAGAACATTGAATTTCTAAGGGTAATAATACATTTTCTAAAGCTGTGTAGTGAGATAATAGATGAAATTGTTGAAAAATAACCCCAATTTTTTGAGCTCTTAATAAAATTTTCTCTTCCCCTGTGAGATCTGAAAACGAGTGATCGTGAAGTATGATTTCACCATCATCTGGATCTTCGATCGCAGAGAGAAGACTTAAAAGAGTAGATTTACCACTACCAGATCTACCGACAATCGCAACAGATTCCCCTTCTTGAATCTCTAAATTCAAGCCATCAAGGACAGGAATTTCACTACCCGCCTGAAAGTAAGATTTTTTAATTCCTGAGATCTGAAAAATCATAATAGCTTATAAATCACTGAATAAACGGTTTTGGCAATCACTCTGTAGCCCTTCTCATTTGGGTGAATGCCATCGGATAGATTTAAATCAGGCACCCCTCCTACTCCCTTTAATAAAAACGGAACGAGGTCGATTTCAAACTCTGTGGCTAAGGTGGGAAAAATCTCTGCAAACTGATTTCTATACTCCATCCCGTAATTAGGAGGCATTTTCATACCGCAAAGAACCACTTTTGTGTCCCAACTGACGAGTTCTTGGATCATTTTTTTTAAGTTAGCCTCTGTTTTCTGAACTGGAATTCCTCTCAAACCATCATTGGCTCCCAAGGCAATCACAACAATATCTGGTTTGGATCTTTGAAACCATTTGAGTCGAGACAAACCACTGGAGGTTGTAGAACCACTCACACCTCCATTAATAATAGTCACGCTTTTATACCCCTCATTTAACAAAAGCTCCTTCACTACCGCTGGATAAGCCTTTTCTGGATCCAAACCATAGCCTTCGGTCAGAGAATCCCCAATAAATAAGATTTTCGAATCTGCACACAGAGCTTGAACTAGAAAAAGAATTAAAAGGAATCGCATCATAAATAATCTACTTTATTACAAACGGAACTGACATCTGAAACGAACAAAATATTCCCTAAAATCAACAAGGGATTGGATCCAATCCCTCTTTAATAAACAAATTCACTTTTAAAAGTGAATTCTAACCTTTCATTCGATTTAGGAAATGCATTCAAAAATCTACGATTCTAAAAGAAAAAAAGACCCAACAAAAACACACTCGGATTGAAATGAATCCCAAAAACAAGAGAATTAAAAATATGAGTTCCAATCAACAAAGCTGCCCAAAATTTATACAATCTAGGGTTGAAGAAGACTACAAAAGAGAACAATTGCACAATCATTGCAAAAGGCATCATCATAAAATTGAAGGTTGTGTTTTCTATAAAATAAGGTCCTAAAATTGGCTCCAAACTTGTTTGTAACAAGCGATCTGCAACATGAAGCTCCAAAGAATCTGAACTGAATGCATGATCTTGTCCTAAAATCATCTGATAAAAGGCACCCCCCAGCTTTCCAACTCCTGCCATCCCATAGGAACACAGAATCATTGCTTGAGCAGTTCTAAAGATAATAAAAATCTGATATTTAAATTTTTTGCTTAACTTCTGCCATTCTTGCCATCCGGAAGGTAAGAAAACGAATAAAAAAGAAATAATTAACCAGAGATGCAAACTATGTCCTGTTTTTCCAAAGGAATATTTCAATCCCATATACTGAATGAGAGCTAAAAAGGCGATCAGTCTTGCAAGCCTAAACTTTGATAGAAAAGCTCCTATTAAAGTTCCAACCAGTGAAAATGCTAAGAGGCCTCGCACAAAAAGATCTTTTTGCTCCCCACAAAAATGAAGCCAAAAAACCGGCCACAAGGTATCTAATTGGGTTACAGACTTATAAATATGAAATTCGTGAATATGAGAAATTGCATAATACAGAAGGAAAACATAAAAAACACGAATCCGGGTTTCAATAGAGCTTAAAGATTCGTTTAGTAAAGAAATCCCTGCTTTAGAATTGCTCCTAAAAAACTGTAAATGTTTTCTCATTTCTTAAAAGACCATACAGATTCAAAGGAATTCATCTCCTCCCCTTTCCATCGTCTTACTGGATGATAGTTTTGTTTCACAAGTTCAAGATGAAAAGGAGACTTTACATAATGAGCCTCTAAAATTTGAATGCAGAGCTGGAGCTCTTCTCTGTTTTCGGTTTTGATTGAATTTCCAATTCTCTGACAAAGATAATGAATATCGATATTGTTTTCCCCTTTAAATGCAAACAAACCCTTGTTTAAAATCTCACCAGAAGAATTTTTTCCATCATTTTCATAGACTCTAAACCCGTAGATCACTTCTTCACTTGGAGTTAAGGGAAAAAGAAACCAAGAAAAAAAAGGAAAAACCTCATGCCTTGGCAATGGAAGAGCCATGACTCCAACAGCGAAGTAGATAAAAACAAATCTCCATGCATACTTCCTTATTTTGATCGCCTCTCTCATTCAATAAAGAAAAGTTTTAAAAAATATTTTGCAATAAGAACTAAATGCCAACCCCAGAAAGCGATTTTCCAAAAAAGAGCAACCCTTTAGAATAAAAGAATTCATCCATCCAGCGGTTCCATAGGTTTAGCTACGAGTGATTGATAAGAACCCATTAATTCTTGAAAAAAGGTAGGAGATTCATGCGGCCAATCTTCTATATCCTCTAATAAAAACCAATCTGAATGCTTTTTTACAATTTGATATGTCCAATCAAAATAATCTTTGTGATCCGTTCTAAAACAAAACCTAGAATCCATCTTAGCAATTTTTCTCAAATCAGACATTGTTGGAACTTGGATCATTCGATTTTTAAAATGTCGCTTTTTGGGCCACGGATCTGGAAACAAAAATACAATAAAATCTACATAAAAGCCTATTGTTGAGAAGGCATCCACAAACTCGGTCAGCTCTGCCTTGTAAAAAAAAAGATTCTTCAACCCCCGTTTGTCTCGCTTGGAACATGACTTCTTCACCCGTTTATTCATAATATCAATGCCAATACAAAGATATTCAGGATTCTGTTCCGAAAATAAATTCAACCAGTGACCGTGCCCACATCCGATCTCAAGCAATATAGGCATTTTTGCGCATTCTTGATCAACAAAAATATCGTTCACTAATATTTCTTTTAAGTCCTCTATTCTAGCTTGGCGTAGTTGCCTTGCAATTTCTTGACCGCCTACAGACCGAACTCTATCCATTCTTGATACTTTTCTTTGCATGCAACATAACATGAATCACACTGATATCTGTAGGGTTGATTCCACTGATGCGACTTGCTTGCCCTAAGGTGGAAGGTTTGATTTCAGTTAACTTACTGATAGACTCATTTCTTAAGCCAGGAATATTGTAATTGAAGTTCATTGGAATTTTCACCCGATCGACTTGTTTGAGTTTAACGATTTGTTTCTGCTCTCGATCCAAATAGCCCTTGTAAAAAACTTTGTAATAGACTTCTTTGCGAGTCGCTTCATTCAATTCAAAATAACCTTTAGGATATAAAGCATCGGCAACTGGATCATTTCTTCGAATCATTTCAGCGATCGTTCTACCCGAAATGCGAGTCTTCTCTAAAACATTGGTCCAATCCTCAACATCCTTTACTTTTTTCCCCATCAAAGTTAAACGCTCAGAGTCCACCAAACCCTGTTCCTTAACATGGTCAAAATAACGCAATTCTGCACTGCCGTGATTGAATAATAAACGATGCTCAGCCCGACTTGTAAACATTCTGTAAGGCTCTTTTGTCCCCTTTGTAACCAAGTCATCAATCAAAACTCCAATGTAGCCATCTTGGCGACCAAGAATCATCGCAGGCTTCCCCTCCCCTTTGCGAACCGCATTCACTCCTGCAACCAAACCTTGGCATGCGGCTTCCTCATATCCTGAAGTTCCATTGATTTGACCGGCAAAAAAAAGATTCTCCACTTTTTTAGATTCTAGAGATCGAAACAACTGAGTCGGTAATGCAAAATCATATTCAACAGCATAGGCAGGACGAAGAATTTGAGCATTTTCTAAACCAGGAATTGTTTTCATAAGCTTCGATTGAATCTCAAAGGGCAAACAAGTAGAAAGACCATTGATATACCACTCATCTGTGGAAAGCCCCTCTGGTTCTAAATAAAGACGATGCTGATTCTTATCCGCGAATCGAACGACCTTGTCCTCAATGCTTGGACAATATCTCGGTCCAACTCCTTCAATCTCTTTACTTGCTCCATAAATGGGTGATAAATGCAAATTCTCATTGATTAGATCGGCCGCATCCTTATTGGTATAGGTCATCCAACAGCCCACATGCTTACTACCAGGAAGCCATCCAGAACCATGTAGTTCTGTTTTATGTTCCACGTGGAACATTTTACCGTTTGGACGCGTATCATAGAAAGCAAAGAAAGTAGCGTCCTCATCACCAGGCTGTTCTTCTAATCCTTCAAAATTGATACTACTTCCAAGAATGCGAGGAGGTGTACCCGTTTTTAAACGCTGAAGCTCAATCCCCTTTTCAATAAAACTAGCTGAAAGTCCTTTTGCTGTATGGTCTCCTAATCGACCTCCTTCAGCTTTTTTCTGGCCAATATGCATCAAAGCTCGGAGAAAAGTTCCTGTAGTCACTACAACGGTCTTAGCATAAAAAGACATTCCCATAGAAGTGGTGATGCCAATGACTTTTTCTCCATCAAAAATAAGAGATTCCACCATGGACTGAAAGAGAGTTAAGTGCTCTTGATTCTCTAAAACCATTTTCATACGGAACTGATAAGCTTTCTTATCGCATTGAACCCGAGGAGACTGAACTGCAGGTCCTTTAGAAGTATTCAATAAACGAAATTGAATTCCAGTGCAATCCGTATTCAATCCCATCTCTCCACCAAGTGCATCTATCTCTCTAACAATTTGTCCTTTAGCTTGACCTCCAATAGCAGGATTACAACTCATCTGAGCAATTGTATCCATATTTCCACTGAGCATAAGCGTGTCAGCTCCCAATCGAGCTGAAGCAAGAGCCGCTTCACAACCTGCATGACCCGCCCCACAGACAATAACGTCATAAGGATCTTTTTTATTATCAAATCGCAATGGCCCACTTATCATAGATAACTATATCTATAGAGGATTGCCCAAAAGAGCAAGCAGATGAGTGAAGGATTTAGCAACAAAAGATCCAAGCTCGATTAGACTCTTGAAGGAAAATAAGAAACATTCCTAAAATCAAAGGAATGAAAACTCTAATTTTAACCCCTTCTACAGTAAACCATACAAACTCTGCTAATGCTCAGGATAGAAACTACTTACCAATACAAAATTGGGCAAAAAGATGATCCAACATTTCTTCATTGTCATCCTCTCCAACAACCTGACTCAGGAATGAAAGAGCCAATCTTAAATCTTGAGAAACCAATTCAACTCCAATCTTAGTTTCTATTCCCTGAATTGAAACTTCTACATGAGACAAACAATCTGACAAAACCCCTTGATGCCTTGCATTGATAATCATTTCTTCATTGCCAAATTGATCTGCTAGATGGTCAATCGTCTTTTCTAACTTTTGTCGCAATTCCGAAATTCCATCACCTGTCAACGTGGATACTCTAACCCAATCGGACTTTACTCTATATCCATCCAACCAATCGGGCTCCAAGGCTAAGTCCGATTTATTCTCAACAATCAGAACTGGTTTTTGTTCCAGCAAGCTCAAGACAGAGGCATCAAAAGAAGGTGCAATCAGAGTCGAAGAATCGATTACAAGCAAAATGATATCTGAGTCCTTTGCATAATTCATACTTTTTTCTATACCTAAAATTTCAATCTCAGATTGACCTTCACGCAGACCTGCTGTGTCAGCGATCCGAACTGGATAATCCCCGACAAACAAATTCTCTTGTATGTAATCCCGGGTGGTTCCCGGTTGGTCACTTACGATGGCCCGATCTTCTCCCATCAAAGAATTAAGCAAACTACTTTTGCCGGCATTAGGCTGTCCTAGAATACTCAAAGAAAGCCCATTCTGTAGAAATTCTCGGTATTGATACGTATCCAAGAGCGCTTTCAACTCACTTTGCAGACCTAATAACTTTTGGTACGGTCCCTCGGGTTGCTCTAGTGGCAAATCTTCTTCTGGAAAATCAATGTAAGCTTCAACAAGAGCCATTATTTGCAAAAGTAATTGTCGTAATTCTATAATTCTTGACCCTAAATTACCGCTTAGTTGCTTTTGAGCATAAGAAATGGATTTCAAACTTCTAGCATGAATCAAATCAGCAACCGCCTCCGCTTGAGTCAACTCCATTTTACCATTTACAAAGGCTGTTCGGGTGAATTCACCAGGAATAGCTAAACGACATCCTCGGGACACTAAATCATCTATAATCAAACGACAGATTAAAGGATTCCCATGGGGATAGATTTCCAACGATTCTTCACCTGTGTAAGAAGATCTTTTAGGGTAGGGGATAACAATTACTTCATCGATCTTGTCCTTTTTTATAGATTTATATGATCGATAGTAAGCTTTTCGCCAAACCACATTCTCAATTCCAAAGATCTCTTTAAATAATTGAGGAACCAAGGGACCACTCAAGCGGATTGCGGCAATTGCTGATTCCCCTTGGGGAGTTCCTTGGGCGACGATGGTTTCTCCTAATGGCATAATGTTAAATATTAAAAATAAAAAAGATTAAAATAGCTAAAAAAGTTTTCAACTCTAGCAATGTTCCACGTGGAACATTAATGGAGTTTTTTGAAGTATTGTTTTGCAAAGTAGATTGCATTGATCGTTAGGCTGTGGAAAAGCCCATTTTTTAATACAAAGGAATCAATTTCTTTCCATGGGACAAGATCTACTCGTATATCCTCATGTTCATCAAACTTCTGTTCCACCGTTTTTTCTACCCCTTCGGCGATTAAAAAAGTACACTTGTTTGTTAGAATAGCAGGATTTGGATAACATTCACCAATTACTTGGGCACTCTTCTCTGTAAAACCTGTTTCCTCTCTTAACTCACGAAGTCCTGCATTCATTGCATTCTCCCCAGGATCAATCAAGCCTCCTGGAATTTCCCAAGAAAGACTTTGAGAACCATAACGATATTGATTCACAACAACGAGCTCACCCTGGGGGGTAATGGGCACAACATTGACCCAATCCACGGATTCAATGACATAGAAATCTCCTTCTCTTTTGTCAGGATGGATACAGTGATGTCGATACATCTCAAAGACACGACAACTCATCAATTTTTCTTTTTCCGTCACATCCCATTTCGGTGGTAAATTTTGCTTCATAGTTCCTCTATTAAATAAGAAGCGGTGGATAGGGCAAGAACAAGGAATCATTTTCCAATTGGCATATGATAAAAATCATTTAACCTAAAAGATCAAATTTCAAACCGCTTATCCCCTTAACCTAAAAGCCATGGAACTTCTGAAAAAATATCGTTACGCAGTCCTTGCACCTCCAATTGCACTGGTTCTCTTTTACTTGCTTGCCACTACAAACGTATTTCAAAAATTAGAATACCTCTCAGTAGATTGGCGATATGCTTTACGT
>CAJWYM010000068.1 GCA_913049555.1 uncultured Opitutia bacterium | reverse complement strand
CTTTCGATAACTGATAGGGAAAACACGAAATCCTAAATTCTCACAGATCTTGTTAGAATCAAGCCCTCGAGAATCGGCACTTTTTAAGACAGAAAGCATCCAATAGGGCATCAATTCTCCTCCACCCTCATCATATAGATCTGAAGATAATACAGTCTCAATGGCTCTCAAAAGAGCCTTATAAGACATCTCTTCATTTAAGACAGAGGAAGAAATCAACGCATTGAAGTAATTGCCGTTACTGTTAGGAGTTTCAATATCTAAATAACAAGCCTCATCGATTTTATCAGACAATGAAAAACTAGATGAATCAATCAACCGAGCAGCAGACAAAATCGGACAAAATAAAGAAATCAACAGAAAGTAGTATATATAAATTTGTTTCAAAACCTCAATAATTGGATAAGAAAATGAATATAGGGATAATTGAGCAAAGATCCAGTGTTTAATTTCTGGAAAAATCTATCGCTCTAAAAATTTTATTCTTTAATTTAATGACTTAATTATGGACAAAAAAAAATTATACTTATGGTTTCTTGCTACCCGACCTAAAACTTTACTTGCATCCCAAGCGCCTATTTTACTTTCTTTTTCATTGTCTTTCCAATACCAGAATTTAATTGTGAGTGATTTATCCAATCACATTTCATTCATTTATATAATCTGTTCTTTATTTTCCTTTTGTATTCAGATATGCACTAATTTTGCGAATGAATATTTTGATTTTAAAAGAGGTGCTGACACCAAAAAGAGACTTGGACCTCAAAGAAGTGTTTCATTAGGACTTATAAACGATCAACAGATGCTTTATGCTTCCGTTTTATTTGGGTTTTTTGCTTTTTCAATTGGATGCACTCTTCTACAGTTCAGCGGTGTTGAAATCCTTATTATTGGTGTTTTATCTGTATTGCTTGCATTTGTATATACAGGCGGACCTTATCCACTTGCTTACAATGGACTTGGAGATCTCTTTGTCATATTCTTTTTTGGAATCATTGCGGTATGCATTCCTTTCTATATCCTTTATAAATCCATACCTTGGGATGTTTTCATTTTAAGTGTGGGAATGGGAATGATCATTAACAATCTACTTGTAATTAATAACTATCGAGATTTTGAAGAGGACAAACAAAGTAATAAAAGAACAACCACAGTTATGTTTGGAAGAAAATTTTCTTATTTTCAATATGTTTTCTCCTACCTATTTGGAGTTGTAATGGTTCCAATATTTTTGTTTGCAGTCGGAAATAAAATCCTCTTTTTATTCCTATTTATCCTTATAATTCCAGCCTACACAAATTCTAAATCATTACTGAAATCAAAATCATCAGGCGATTACAACATTGCACTCAAAAAAACGGCCATTTTCATGATGGGTTATTCAATTATGATTTCTTTAATTCTACTTTTTTATACAAAAACGATCCCATTCATTTAATATATAAATAGGCAGACAAAATTCTTAAATTTGAAATTACCCTACAAACAGTCTTTGAAGTCATGGGGGCAGTTTAAAATTTTAGAAATGAAACGAAACACTACCATTATCATTTTTAAATCACAAAATTTTGAGGGCTAAAATTTACATTTTGTCCTTTTAAAACCATTTGTGCATTAGATCTTTGACTTTAGATTTAATTAAACTATATGTGAACTATGAAAAGAGAAACATCTATGATATCTGGTAAATTACTCAGTGCGATTGCCTGGGCGGATGGAGAGATACAAGAACAAGAAATCGACCAATTAAAACGATGGTTTTCAATGCAAAAAGAGTTGGGTCAAAAAGATTGGGTTCTGATACGACTTTATTTAGAATATCCCCTCACAAAAAGTGAAAATGACTCTCTATTACACAACCTTTCTACTTTAAAATTAAACAACAACGAGACCGATGTAATTCTAAGTTGGATAAAAAACATTGCTGAAGCGGATGGCGTTGTAGATGACGCTGAAACCTCGCTTTGCAAACAAATCAAGCAAGTTCTTCTAAAACAGGATACTACCAAAGCATCCAAAACTCCTTTTTCACTATTTAAGAGAAAGATAAACAGCCAAATTGATAAACCCAAGATACTTATTCGTGACCGACATCTTGATGATTTCTTCGACAACCCTATTTTCTTTAGGTTTTACCGTGCCATACAACAAAGTGATGTGTTTGTTTCCGTCGATAAAGAATCTTTAAGAAAAGTTTGCTACGCTGCTAGTTTGCTTATCATGATTTCTCAGGCGGATGATATCGTTCATAAAGACGAGATTTTAGCGATGGGGACTGCTTTAAATCACTATTTCAAAATCCCCTCAAATTTGTCCGATCAAATTATATTGCATGGATATTCTTTGGATAAAGATATGCTTAATACAGAAAGAATTTGTAGAAAATTCTTAGAAACCGTGAATAAGATTGAGTCGCAAACTTTTTTAGCTCCTCTTATAGAAATCGTATGGGCGGACGGTAAAATTCTTCCTATAGAAAAGAAAGTGTTTAAAAATATTGCTCAAAATCTCAAAATTCCTGATGAGCTAGTAAAAAAACATGTTCATTCTTTAGAAAAAGTAGAAGAACGGTTAGAAAATATTCAAACACCGGACACTCTTACTACATTACAAGTAATCCAAGAGCACAAAGAGCAAAACAAGGAGCTTCTCGGAAGCATTATGTGGCCCCCAAAAGAAGTTTCCTCCTCAAGCTAAAATTGCGATTTAAGAAATCTCAAAACTTTTTAATTTACTATCAATTATAAAAGGACCAAACGGTAGTAAAGCAGCAATTAATGAGATAAAAGCCCATTTAAATCCTATCAATTTTTTAAACAATGATATAAAAATCATTGCGCAATATAAGATAAAAAGAATCCCATGGACCCATCCTAGATACTTTACTGCCAGAGGCAAACTGAAGAAGTACTTTAGCGGCATAGCAATTCCCATTAACAGAATAAAGGACAAACCCTCTATCATTCCTACAATTCTAAATTTTGTTATAAAACTCATCTTTCAATCCAATTATAATAGTTTTAGAGCATTCTCAAAATGTATCAAGTCTTCTTGAATCCCATGTTGATTCAATTCTTTTTTAATTCTAACCAAAGAAGGCTCATTAAAAATATGATTCACATCAGGCTTAAGATTTGGACAAGCTTTACAGGATAAATACCAACAAGCCCAGGATCTCCATTTTTTTACATTCTCTCGATCTCCCCTCAAGCGATCTGCTAAATGTTGATAATGGATCCTAGGATTGCCCATAAATTTACTCGATTGGAGATTCGTTAGATACCATACCAATGCAGAATAGGGCAATTCCCAATCAATGAAAACTTTGGCCATAGATTGAATATCGGCAAACAAGGCTCTATCCATTGCCAACAAAGCTCTAGCTGGCAAACCCTTTTTCCAGAGATAATTAGAGTATTTAAGAGCCACTTGAAAAAATTCAGCCTTTTGGTTCGCTCTAAATTTCCTTAAATCCTTGTAGCTCATGCAATCCTCGGGAATTGGTAATAGGGGGTTGAACAACATTGTTTCCTTTAAATTGGAGAGACTACAGGATCTTCTGAGGAATCTTCAGGAATTAACTCTACGGGAGCTTCTTCCTCATTTGAAATCAATTTAAAATTGGCAGTGATTGAGTGGTTTTGAGTCATCGTTACAGAGGTCGAAATCGATGAAGCATTTGCTACACTTGAGCTGGGCGACCATCCAGTAAATTCATAGCCACTGGATGCAGAAGCTGAAATGTTGTGAGTTGTTCCGGGAGAAAAACTCCCACCTCCAGAAACGGATCCTCCTACTGAAGGGCTTGAATTTAGTTGGATTGAATATATGGTTGGGTCTTTTGGCAAAGGCGGCCATGGATCAGGCATTGGATCGGGTTCCGGATCAGGTTCCTCGCGGGGGGTTGGTTTCTCCGGAAAAGGGTTTTCACCCTCAGGTGGGTTCAATGGACCCAATGGACCCAGAATGGGATCTATTTCCGATTCCGGATCTATAATAGGAGGGCCTACAGGATCCGAAGGGGGTTCCTCTGGAATCACAGGAGCTTCCAACCCAACTAAAAGCGGTTTGCGATCTTTATCCATACTTTTCTCTAAAATTTTTGGGAGTTCCTCATTGTTAGGCACTAAAATGTCACCGGTATTCAATATATTCTCAGAAAAGAAGATTGAATCAAATCGGTCCCCCCCATACTTTTCTACCTCAAATTTTACCTTTGAATCCAGAGAATTGAAACCATCCTCCAGTGCACCTTCCAATTCTAAAACTTGAGTTCTCCCTAATTTAAGATCCGATTGGAGGGTTTGAATAAGATCTAAGCTTTCATTTCCAATAGATCTCTCATATAGCTCATAATTTTTTTGGCCAACTACAAAACGATTTCCTAATGCATTTCCCCGAGCAGCGAAGTAAGAAATCTTCTGTAAATCCAAGTTTTTATCGGAGGCCTGTTTTAAAGCACTTGATAAAATTCCCCTAGAGCAAGATCGCAAAAATTTATTTATATCAGAACCATTTCCAGACCTTTGAACAGCCACTAAGCTAGAACTCGAAATTTTCAAAGCAATTTTTTGACTCCGACGAGCAACATTAGAGGAAACATAATTTTTTGCCAAACTTTTTGAATTATCACGAATTGTAGAAATACCAATTTTAGCAAAATTCTCCCTAGACAACTTTTGATTCTTTACTCGGGAGGATAGACTTTCGATTAGACTAGGTGCCATTAAAATAGGTTGGAATCTTTGATTGGGAACACCCTCTGAGCGAACCGATACAAAATTTACTTTTTGACCCGGATTTAGATCCATGATTTGACCGCCAAGGGATGTGATTGCAACTTTTCCAGTCAACAAATCAGTCGTGCCCGAAAAGGATCCGTCCAGATTTCTTTTAGCACCAATTTTTCCAGAAGTTCCTTGTATCTTAGTAATTCCCGCTGGAGTTTTAATAAGCATAGATGATTTTTGATTCAATTTTTTTACATCAAAAATCAAGTCTCCGAAGGCTAACTCCAATCTCGTTTTTGAAATAGAAGGTTCTTCTTTCAATTCATCAAATTTTATTTTTTTGTTCCACTCATCCTGCAGGAATTCTTGGATATCCAAACGGCTTTTTTCTAAAAGAGTGATCGAAGTCCCATTTGAAAAAATCAAATCCACTTGACTTTGATCGCCTGTTATTACGGAAAATCCTTGGTGGATTTTTGAAATCCCCACCTCTTTAAAATCTCTTGTGGAACCATAACGATCTAACTTTATGTCTCCAATTGCATTGTCCATGAAAACCGCTCCCAATTGATCCACGGGTAGTTGAGTGTCTATATCTGCCTCAATTGCAGCGGATGCGATCCCCTTAGACAAAGAACCCACCTTTTCCGCAAGCTCATTATCACTCTGATTGAATTTTGAAGAGGTAGAAATCAAACTGGAAGTCAAAACATCCGTAATCCTACCCAACAAATCAGGGAGGGAGTCCGCTTCCCATTGCTTTAAAGACATGATTCCATAAACCCATTCTCGAGTAGAATTGGTCAATAACTCATCCGCTTTTTTAACCGAACTAGAACTAGATAAAATGGACCTAAAGTTTGAAAAGGCAAAGCCATAAGTAATACCCTTTATAAAATCAATTTTCTTTGATTGATCTTTGTAAAGTTTTAAAGAGGAGCCTAAAGAATGGAGAAGAATACCATTCAAATCTAAGCGTTTTAACTCTTTACTTTGAATCCTACGCAATAAAACTTCACTCAGACTGTTACTAAGAAATGCAGAGGATTCCAAGAGATTATAAATCTCACTTTTGTGAAAAAGATATTGGCTGGTTGAAGATAATAAGTTGGGTAATATGGATTCGAAATTTGCATTTTCAATAAAATCCTTAGTTAATAATTTATCTAAAAAAAATAAAATACCCACGCGCAGATCCATGTTTTTATTCAATTCGTCTAATAAGGAAATTAAAACTACATTGAGAGCATCCTTACGATTTAAATTTCTATGCTTTTGTATTTCAGGGATATAAGAATCCATCCATGATGCAATTGGATCCGATTTTGAAAATGGCAAGTAAGAGGATTCAAGAACTGTTCTTATTCGATCTACCTCAGGAATCACGATTTCTGATAATTGTTTTCTGGCTTTTAACAACTCATCATTTCCAATTTTACTAACAAACAAATTTTTAATAATTCGATCAGAAAAGGCCGAGACTTCAGTGTAGGGTAGTTTATCATTCATTTGAGGATCACTTTTACTGACTAAGATTGATCCATAGCCTGAATTTTTAGTTGCCTCTGAGATTCCTTTGAAAATACCATTGCTTGTGTAGCTTGCCAATAAAGGAGTATTCATATCATTTTTCTCTGAAAAAGACATTGCAGTATTCATAATACCTCGGGCCAAAGCCTTGCACAACTCCTTGTAGGATCCTAGCTTGAGACTTTTTAGTGTGCATTCATCTGCAATTCCCTCCGCCATTCCGAGAGCAATAGAATTAGCAACCACCCCAAATTTTGCATTGTAAATATTTTCGCCTATTTTTTTAACTTCTCTTTTTACTATTTCCCATTGAATCGTGGAGTGATTGAAATTCTGCTTTTTAATTGTTTTGTCAATATTTGCTATTTCTTTTTGATCCATCACAATCCACTCAGGCTTCTGCCTAAATTTCTCCGTCTCTAGCACGAACTTTTCACCGGCCTGAATCTCAACTTTTTTATTTAATTTATTTACAAACATCGAGTATCCTGAGCTTTGATGAATCCTGCAAAAAGGAGCCTCCTCATTATTGATAGTTATCTTACCGCGGGCGCTTCCCAACTTTATAATTCCTGACTGAATTTTAAACTGAGCAAGATCCTGATCTAAATTGCCATCAAAATAAAATTGACCCTCTTCCAACTCAATCAAAGGAATGTTTCGACCCTCAAAATCATTCACTAATTTAATAATTTTTAGTTTAGAATCTGATTGCATCGACAATTTCAATCCATTTTCAAATAAAATCTGTATAGAGGTTTTTTTACCGGTTTGAATAGAATATCCTTCAATGACCGCTGAACCGGAATTTACATTAATATTAGAACCTTTAGAACTAGATGCGTTTGAATGGATCTGAACGTCCCCTTTAAACTTTGTAATCATACCAAAGGACAAGCGAACTTCGGAATCATTCTTATATAGATAATCTAAAGACTCTTGAATCAACTGTGAAGAGGCTTTTTCTAAACGATCGATAACGGAATCATCCACCGTTGATTTTCCATCTCTGATTCCAAGTAAGCCAGCCCCAATTGCCTCCCCAAGAGTCCTCGTTATTATTTTAAGTTTCTCAATTTCAAACTTCTCGAAAGTAGTGTCCATATAAGCTCTAAGAAAAATGCGACTGGAAGCTTCTACATACTCAAATTTAGAAATAGAATAAGCCAATCCTTTCAAAACATTAGAGATAAGGGCCGTCTTTTCTAAATACAACCGATTGCTCATATATTGAATGCCATTTATAAAACCCGTTATAACCGCTCGATCAGAGCTGATTGTAGACTGCCTACCTTGGAATTTATAAACAGAGGAACTGACATATTCCGCCGTGTTTTTAAGAATCCGATCTAATTCCACAGAGTGGGTCAATGCCCATGAAATATTTGAGCGAGTCAAGTCAGACACCATATTTTGAATAGCAGGCATCGGAGTGGGATCTAATTTAAATAATTTTGCCAAACCCGCTTCAACAATCACTTCATTAAACGCAAAGACTTGATCCAAATTTTCGCACTGTTCAAGACCTGCAATTATCAAATCGTGAATTTGAACATTTAAATTGGCTTCTGAGAGCTGGAGTTTCCCAAGGTAAGAATCGATCGTTTGATAGACATGAATCGAATCCAATTTAGGATTTAAGAAAAGGTCCTTTAAATTTTGATCATTCTTCTCGGCTCCGATTAAGCAGAAATTAAAAATTACTGCGAAGAAAACGATTGAAAGACTTTGATTTTTCATTGATGAAATAGATTCATTTTTTTTGAAGGATTCATTCCTAAAATCTAGAGGGGACAATTAGTAGGAACAAATTCGAACTCCAAATTAAACTTCCTAGCAACTTCATTGGCCAAGGCGTTTACTCCAAAGGTTTCGGTTGCATAATGCCCGCAACAAAACAAATTCAAATCTTCCTCCTGAGCTTGGTTAAAAAAATTTTGTTTCAACTCTCCAGTTATGAAAGTGTCGATCTCTTGATTTTTCAAATGATCTACAGCGCTTGAGCCACTGCCAGTAAGAATCCCAATTCTTTTAATCTTAGGATTCCCCTCTTCCATACAAGTTAAACTGTAAGGAAAAATTTGCTTCAAGCGTCTTTTAAGTTCCTCACGAGAATCAATGCCCTCAGCAACAAAACCAATGTCGTTTCCTTCATAATTTAAAAAACGATCCGTCACGTTCAAACCTAATTTATCTATAAGAATGGCATTGTTCCCAATCTCAGGATGGCAATCAAGAGGTAAATGACTTCCATAGACAGCGCAATTTGACTCTATTAACAGTTTTATTTTTGAATATCGAGCCCCGACGACCGGGGAAAAAGGAGTCCAGAACAGACCATGATGGACAATTAAAAAATCGATCCCCAGAGCTTTTGCTTTTTCAAAAGGAACTCTTCCCGCATCTACTGCAGCCCCAATTTTTGTAACCCAACCATCGTTTTCGAATTGGAGCCCATTCTCTGCTCCTGGAAAATCTTTTATATTCTTGAGGTCTACACGCAAATTACAAAAATCTACGATTTTAGAGAGTTCTATTTTTTTCATTGATTCTTAGATTTTAAAATCCTTGGCGTCCATTGATAGCGCTTTGTAAGGTCTGCGCATCTGCTATATGAATGCCTCCGCCACTTGGTAAACCAAATGCAATTCTTGAAAGTCTTGCAGGATGTTGCTGTAAAAAATTGTCTTGTATATAATGACAGGTTGCCTCCCCCTCTATATCATTACTCAAAGCCAATATAATTTCTTGAATATTGTTGCCTTTGAGTCGATTTTCTAAGGTGGAAAAGTTCAATGAATCTGGATGAACTCCTTGTAATGGGGATAGTTTACCTCCTAAAACATGATAAAGCCCTCTATAAGAACCCGACCTTTCTATTGATATCAAGTCACTCACTCGTTCCACAACACAAAGCAATGATTGGTTTCTAGAAGGATCTTTGCAAATTGAACACTCCTCTTCCTCAGACAAATTGTGACAAGTTATGCAAGATTTGATTGTTCCGACAGCTTTTGATATTAATTGAACTAAAGATTCTGCTTTTTCTGGTTTTTCAAGAATCAAATGCAAAGCCAATCGTTCCGCCGAACGGTATCCAAAACCCGGCAAACTCTTGATGGTATTTTTTAACTCGTCAAAGGCTGGTGTCACTCTAAAATTTTACATTAACCCTGGCAAACCACCCATTCCTCCGGTGACCGAACTCATAGCTTCTTCTTGATACTCCTTTGATTTTGATACTGCTTCAGTGATCGACTCTAATAAAGTAGACTCAACAAATTCTTTATCCTCCTTCAAAAATTCTTCGTCTAGAGACAAATTTTTGATTTCTCCCTGACCATTCACAGTAATTTTAACAGCCCCACCCCCGCAGGAAATCTCAAATTCTTTTTGTGAAAGCTTTTCTTGCGCTTTTAGCATATCGCGCTGCATCTTTTGCGCTTGCTTCATAAGTTTATTCATATTTGGCATAGAAATCCTTTGCTTTAAAATTAATGATCTTCTTGAAAATACTAGAAATTAATGTTCAATGATACTTAAATTGGAATATCAAATCAATTAAAACATCTATAAACATCATTAACTCTCTTTAAAAGCTAAAGAAAAAATTATGAAAACAACAGCAACGTTTCTAACTATCCTCATTTTTATATTTTCTTTTACCTCCTGCCAAACAACAAACACCTCTAACAGAACAACTGGAGCAGGAATTGGAGCTGCTGCTGGAGCAGGTCTAGGAGCTATCATAGGAAACAATTCTAGAGGTAGAACTGGAGAAGGTGCTTTGATTGGAGCCGCTGCGGGAACTTTATTAGGGGGGCTTATTGGCAATGAAAAAGACAAAGAACAAAAGCAAGTAAGGGAGCAAGAGCGACAAAGAATGATTTATGATGCCCAGCAAAGACAAAAAATTGCCAAGGAAGAACGTAGAAGGCAGATGAGTTTAGGAGCCAATGTTGATAGTCCAGACATTTTAAAGGCTCGTCAAGAGGCAGAGGCAGCTGAGGCTGAGGTAATGAGACTAAGAAAAGAACAAGAACAAAATTTAAAAAGAGCGAGAGAACTTGAAGAACTTCAAAGAAGAAAAGAGGCAGCGAGAGCAGAACTTGAAAACTTAAAGAGCGGGAATTAATCCACTGAATACTCGATTCAATTTTTATCGGGTCTAGTTCAAATTATTGAATTCCACAATTGTATGTGAACTATTCAATCATTTTTAAGAAGATAGCTTTATCCGTGATCTTCCTCAAGTTAAATGATTTCATCCGTTGGTTAATTACCTCTTTTAGTCGAAAGCATTGTGGAAGAAGTTTGAAGAATATTTTGGTCACATCTTGTTGCTAATTCACTAAATCTACCAAGTATTTATACTCTATTCTTGTCTAGAGATTTCTTGAACAGACTGACTTTATTTTTTTTATCTGCGTATATTTTTTCCTTAATAACACCAGCACCTTACAGTGCATTCATTTCTTTTAAATCCAATCGCTTCATTGCTTGTTTCAAGCTCTGTTTCAACTGCGAAATTTTGAAAAATTGGAGCCACAGATTTAAAATAAATTTGCTCATTAGTAACTAGGAATCTACGAACTGATCCACAATCAGCGATTCTCAATGTTCAACGTGTTCAGATTTAGTTTTGTAATTCGTAGAGGGTTTTATAACTTTCACAACTTTCTATAAGCTCTAAGTGCTTGCCATTCCCTACTACTTTTCCTCGATCTAAAACGACGATTCTATCTGCCATCTGAATTGTGCTGAAGCGATGTGCAATTATGATCACTGTTTTCCCTTGAACCAGTTCACCTAAAGCATTTTGTATTTTCATTTCACTCTCTGAGTCTAATGAAGAAGTTGCCTCATCTAGGATCAAAATAGAAGCTTTTTTTAAAAACGCACGAGCAATTGAAATTCGTTGTTTCTGCCCCCCGGACAAAGAAGCTCCACGATCTCCAGCCATTGTATCGTAGCCATTTTCTAATAACTCAATGAATTCATGAGCATAAGCCCTTTTACAAGATTCGACGATCTCCAAATCAGTGGCTGAAGGATTGCCTAAAAGAATATTAGATCGGATTGTATCATTAAAAAGAAAGGTATCTTGAGAAACAATTGCGATATTCTTTCGAATGGTTTGCTTCGCTAAATCTTTTAAATCAATACCGTCGACCAGAACAGATCCAGAAGTAGGCGTGTAAAATTTAGGAATCATTTGCGCCAAGGTAGATTTTCCTGCACCGCTAGCTCCTACAAGTGCAACTACTTCTCCGGGTTGGATAGATAAATTGAGATTTTCAATCACCGGAACTTCCGAATATTTAAAGTAGACTTTTTTAAACTCTATCTTTCCTTGAACCGTTTGCCAATCCATCGGGGAGGTAGGTTCAATGATCGGATCTTTCAAATAAATTACTTCTTCAATCCTTTTTAGAGAGGCTTCTCCTCGTTTCAGGTGATTGCTAATTCCCCCCAATTTTTTTATAGGATCATAGGACAGATATAATGCTGCAATCAGCGGCGTCAATTCCTCCCACTGAATCCCAGAAATTGAAGCATAGTAAATAGATCCAGCGACTCCAAAAGTAGTTATAATCTCAATTGAAGGAGTCAACACTTGAGAATATTTTATCACCTTCAATTGATATCTAAAGAATTTTCGAATCGATAATGAAAAACGATTGAGTTCATTTTGCTCCAAACAATAAGACCGGACTTCTTTTGCTCCTTGTAGATTTTCCTGAACGACTTGGCTTAGGTTGGCGGACTCTTCTTGCATCTGAATCGCTCTCTTCAATAGATTCTTGCCTACGTATCTGATCGGGAGCACACAGACCGGGATTACAGACAAACTCACCAAAACAAACATCATTTCTTCTCGTTGAAAGCATGCGTATATTAGATATCCTAAAGCCCCTAGTAAAGTAATCGGTTGGACAATGACATCTTTAGCAATGCTAGTAACTGCTGTTTGTAATTCTTGAGTATCCGATAAAATCCGACTGTAAAAATCACCTGTCTTTTTTTGAAAAAAGGCACTCAAACTCAGTTCCTGAATTTTAAAAAATAATTTGGAACGAATTTCTTCCAATACTTTTAACCCACAGTAGTTGATTAAATACGCATTGAGAAAACCGCTAATTCCACGAATCATAAAAACAATCGGTAAATAAAGAACCGTTCCGATCAAAACCCACGGGTCAATAATTTTACCATTGAAAACTTTTGGCAATACACTTTCGAGCATAAAGGGAAGTCCAAATCCATTAGTAATGGCAGCAATCGCACCAAATAGAGAAGCCAATAGAAATTGTTTTCTAAAAGGTAAAATTAATTTAAAATAAGGGAGAAATTTTTTCACTCAGTTTTTTCAAAAAGTCAGATCTGTAGAGGTCAATAAAATGGATTCATTAGATCTGTAATTCAAAATTCGAATCTTGACTAAAATCCTGACTCAATTCCTTTTGTCAACTGATTAAAAATATCGTCTGCACTGTTGGATCCAGAATTACTGCCATCGTAATCGATTTCTGAAGATTGCAAATCATTTTGACTAGCTGCAATTAAATCCTCTAAAAATTGCTTTTTCACCTCGTTTGCAGTTGGAAATTTAGGCAAAAGAATCCATCCATCCATGGAGGAATGGCGAAACAATTCTCTCAATTTAAAATTAGAATATACCCTTGGATTTACCTCATAAACCTGATCCAATTTTGTGGCCTCACTGCGACAGATGAAAAAATAACGGTCTTTCGCTTGAATTTGTAAAGGTCTCCCTGAACTATCCTTATCCTCAGGGTGAGCGACTCTAGGACCACGGATAATGGTCTTTTTCATCAATGCATAGCGATTCTTAGAATCTTTAAAATTTATCTCAGAACCTGGTGCTTGGTCATTCATTTTTGAAGCTTTTAATAACTGTTCATTTTGTTGTTGCAGTTGGGCAATCTTATTTTCTAACGAACGGTTGTTATCAATCATTGTTTGAGTTTCATCCAATCGGAGCATCAACTTATCAAGAGCAGGATTTTGAGAGGGATCCGTTTTACTCCCAGACTGGGCAGCAGCAGTCAGTTGTAAAATCGACTTTAAAGAGGATTGAACATCCTCCATGAGTTGCGTATAAGAATTTAATAACTTATCTTTGTTAGACCTTAAGTCTCGGTTGTCCTTACTCAAATCAGTAATTTGTTGGTTGCTCTGATCTAAAAGCATGGAAAAGCTATTTTGATTTTGAAAAAACCAGACATTCGCAAGGAGACTGAATACAAACAAACAACTGATGGTCGCCAGAATCCATACAGGACGACTTTTCTTAACCTCAGTTGCGCTAGAACTGTATGTTTTTTGAATTTCAGCCAATCTTTTTTCAATCGAATCTATGGAATCTTTTTTGACGGATCCTTTGGGATTCTTTTTTTGTTGTTCTTTAAGATAGGCACTGAACTCATTCGCTAAACCAATAATCTTTTGATTTCCCTCCACTAAGCGAGCACTCAAAATAGAGGCTACATTGAGGATTAACTGTTTACCTCCAACAAATTCAGCAGCAAAATCTAAAAGGTCACTGTGTAATATTCTCCAAAACACAACCTTTTCAACCGCATGGACGTTGGCGGTTGCGAGTCCACCTGATAAAAGTGCCATTTCTCCAAAGCAATCGCCCCTTCCCATGGTGGCAAAAATTTGTTTCTTAGAAGGCCGACCGTTCGAGTCTTTGTTCTTATTTACCTCTACAGATCCTGTGCTGACTAAAAAAATATACTCTTGCTCAGTTCCATCCTCAACAATCAATTCGTTTTCTGCCTCTACCCACTCTCCATAACGAGCAAGCGAAGACAACTCACTGTCCTCAATGTCATTGAAAATTCCAACAGCATTGATCGCCAATCCAGCGCTCGAAATTTCGGTTTCTGATAATATCCTCATTTTATAAATCAAGTTAATCGCTGCTCAAAGCTATAAACTGAATAATCCGCTCTAATCTTGCAACTATTTATCCTTATTGAGAATTTTTTAGGGTTATTTAACAATTTTGGTTGAGAGCTTAGGAAATTCAAATAATTTAACTGGATGGATTTATCATTATCGCAAGGACAAAAAAAGTTGATTGGTATAACGCTGTCATCGATTTGTGCCAGTTTTTTACTGCTTTTAATTTATGGTCTTTTTTTACTTGTACATCGTTTTTTTCTTACCTTTTCGATGGTTCTTTGGCCAGTAGTTATTTCCCTAATATTAAGCTTAATACTCAAACCTTTGGTTGAAAAAGTAGAAACGAAGCTTCACCTTAAAAGGACTTCTTCAATCGTTCTTTTATTTGTTCTGGTAAGCTTTATTATGATTGCTGGTTCTGCATTCATTGTTCCTGTAATTCTTGAACAAGTCATCCAATTTATGAAAAATATTCCTGCAGTGGTTAAAAATGGAATTGGATCCGTAAGAGAATTTGCACCGGCGCTCTCTACATTTATAGAGCCCTATATTCAAAGTATTGATTGGACCACATTGACTCACCCAACCTTTGCTATGACCAAAGGGGCAGTTATTAACAGTGTTCCCTTTTTTCAGCGTGCAGGAGCTTCCATTATACAATTATGTTCCGTTCTATCCATGTTTGCAATTATACCTATTTACTTATTTTATTTTTTAGAAACAAAACGCGACCTCATTCAAAATTTAAAACAATACGTTCCATTTGGAAGTGAAAATGCAAGAGAAGATTTAGTATTTTTAGTCCAAGAATTTTTAAGATTGTTAGTTGTTTTCTTTCGGGGTCAATTAGTAATTGGAGCTATTATGGGAGGCTTGCTTGCGACAGGTTTTACTTTGATAGGGCTTGAATTTGGATTCATACTCGGTTTGATAATTGGCTTTCTTAACATCATCCCCTACCTGGGAACGATTATTGGCTTATCCGTGGCTCTACCGATTGCTTACTTCCAACCTGAGGGAGGATTACATATGCTAGGTCTGAGCTTACTTGTGTTTGGAATTGTTCAAATAATCGAAGGTTATTTATTAACCCCAAAAATCATGGGCAAGCAAACCGGTCTGCATCCTTTCATTTTAATTTTTGCAATTTTATTCTGGGGAACAGCTTTAGAAGGAATTATTGGAATGATCGTTGCCATCCCATTGACTGCATTTTTAATCAC
>CAJWYM010000067.1 GCA_913049555.1 uncultured Opitutia bacterium | reverse complement strand
CTGAAAAAAGAATCTTTTTAGAAAAACAAATCACCGCTTCGGAACAGTCTGGAAATCAAGAAGAGGCCCAAAATATACGCAAACAACTCCAGGACCAAATAGCGATTCTTGACGAAGAAAAAGAGGCTCAAAAACAAATTATCCGAAGTGGATAAATCAGATTATTAGCAGAATGAGTGGCGAGGCCGAAAACTCAAATCCTGAATCTGAGATTAGAAAAGAATTATCTATTCAGTACCTTTTATCCAGAATGCCTAAAGAGGTTGCCGATCAGTTCACGGACGATCAACTTATACATTTAAAAACGGCCATCGGTGCAAGGAATTGGGGAAACCATCCCTTTGATGCCAGAGGCACCATAACATTGCCGGGATATAGATTTAAATTTTACTATGTTTTAATATTTGGAAAGAACAGGCGAAATCTTAGCCGAAGCGAAGAACAAGCTTCCAATCTATTAGGGTTTTTATTGAGCGCTTTCTTAGTTTTAATCCTAGCAGCCGTTCTATTGATCACATTGTATTTATTAAAATCTTTTGCTGGTATAGACCTTTTTCCTAACTTTTCAATTGGGCTCTGGGATTATTTCAAAGACAGTTTCAGTTAGAATTGTGTTTATAAACGTCTGTTTACCATTCAAGTCTTATCATTTACAACCCCTTCATCTCCAAAATAACTGTAATTTGTATATCCAAAATTAGAGGATGAGGGCGCCATTGTTAGGATACATCCGATTACATTCACTCTAGATTTATGAAGTTGTGAAACCAAATATTTTCCATGATCTCTTTTGATTTCCTTGTACTTAACTGCTAAAATAAATTCATCGGAAACTTCTGCAAGAAATAGAAAATCTGGATAATAAGAAGCTGGAGGCGAATCTATAAAAACAATATCATAGGAATTCTTCATAGAAACTACAAATTTTTTGAAAGCGATATTGTCAAAAAATTCAGCAGTTTTATGGGTCGTGCCTCCCGATACAATTAAATCTAAATTTTCTCCAACGTTTACAGGGTCACAAGACATCGAAGTTTCAACTTTATGACAATCTAGTAAACCCCCACTGTTTTCCAAACCGAAAAACTTATGCTGGGTTGGCTTCCTGAAGTCACAATCAAGAATCAACGTTTTAAAACCATGTCTTGAGTAAGTAAGTGCTAGAGAAGCAATCAAAAAAGACTTTCCCTCTGAACTCAGAATACTAGATATCAACATTACTTTTGGAGGGGCATGCACCGATGTTAAATCAATTTGTTTGTACAATCCATTGAAGCAGCCATGCAAAGTCTCATTAACAAACTGAACAGAACTTTTTTCAACTTTAGCAACCTCTTTAGAAAAGGGAACGACTCCTATAGACTTTAAACCCAAATGAAATTCTACATCACGAACTGTCTTTACCCTCAAATCGATAAATTCTAGAACGATCGGAACAACAAAAGCTCCAATCCCAAAAAGAATGATTGCTATCAATGCAAAGATCTTTTTTTGGGGCCAGACAGGTTTGTCATCCTTGGTAGCTGCATCAATGATTTGAATATTTGTATTTTCTAACTGACTGCTTATCTGAGTCTCATGCAAACGAGTAATTATATAATCATAGGTCTTTTCTATACTCCTTGATTTACGCTCTAATACATTGAATTTAATTCTAACCTTATCAAAAGCTAATTTCTTTTTTTCTGCGTCTACAAGATCTTCAGACAAACTTTCTTTTTGAGCGGTCAATTGATTTCTCTGGTTGTTCAATTCCTCACGCGCATGATTGATTCTTAGTTCTATACTATCCTTAATATCTCTGATCTGTATTTTTGAATCCAACACTTTCGGATGTTTTTCTAATAAGATCTCGTTGTAAGAGGACAACTCCCTTTCTAATTCATTCAAACGAATTCTTAAGTTAGGAATATCCCCAAAGTTTGCGATATAGGGAATTTCAACCAATCTTTGAGAATTCTGGAGCGTTCCTAAAATTTGGTCATTCAAAGTATTGAGATTCAATAATTCCAACTTTATACCATTCAGTCTTTCACTGATAATTCGAATTTGAGCAGAGGCAATATTTTGGTTTTCTAACAGAGAAACGATATTATTGTCTTCACGATAAGATTGAAGATCGAGCTCATTTTGAGCCAGTTGGTCTTTAAGTTCTTGAGCACGATTCTCTAGGAAATCCAAGGCAACCTTGTTGCTGGAACCCAGTTCCTCGTTAACATAGGAAATGTATTCTTCCGCATATTTATTAGCGAGAAGAACCGCCATATCTGGATTTGGGTGCTTGAAGATAATGGTGAAAATTTGTGATCCAGATGCATTCACAATTTTCTTAGAATCCTCTATGATATCGAACAGATCCGGTAAAATTTCATCCTCTTCAATAAAAGGGATCCGCAAAGCCTCTTTCTCTTTTTCACTCAGAGAGGAAATCAATCTTTTTATAAAAGATTTACTATTTAAGATCGCTTCCTGGTTTCTTAAACCCACTTCCATTAAAAAACCAGACCCGAGACCAGAGCCAATCGATCCCCCTGAGGGGGCTCCAATATCAATCAGACTGTTGCTGGATGAATTGATGATCATTGTCGATTCTGCCTGATACTGGTTTGTCTGGATAAAGTAAAGGCCTATACCAATGGAGAAAAAAAGAATTCCTAAAGTCATTCCTAATACGATTCTTTCTCGAACCATACCTATCACATCCCCAAGAGAAAGCTCCAGGACGTTTTCCGAATCCTTACTATGATTTGGATCCATAACTAGAACAATCTCCTTGGCACAACCACCACATCGCCAGCAATTAAAATAAACTGTTTTTTACGACCCTTCTTGAAATCACCCGGCTTTATAAATTGATCCAAATCCACCTCAATCAAAAATTCTTCTCCCTCTGAGTTTTGTCGAACAACTCGAACCGCATTGCTTTTGGCAATATCAGTGAGACCCCCTGCTTTTGCAATTGCTACAGTGATCAGCATCCTATCCTTGTCTGGATCTAAAACTACGGGACCTGGCTTTTTCACCTCTCCCATTACAGAGATCTCACGCGCCATAAACTCAATAATCGACACGATTACTTGAGGGGATCTCAGGAACTTTCCATTAACAAATGCTTCAACAATATGTTTCTCTGCATCTCGAACAGAAATACCACCAATTTTAATAACCCCTACTAATGGTATCTGAATCAAGCCATCCTGATCTATTCTCTGAGTCGTTAAAAGATCAGGATGTCCATGCACGCTGACTGTGACTAAATCATTTTCTCGTATTTTATAAAACTTATGATTCTCGTTTCCACCCATGGAATAACTAGGATTACAAACAAATGAAAAGAATAAAAATATCTTTGCAAAAAAAATAACGCATTTTCTAATCATAATGCCTTATTGTGTAGTTATTTTTTAATATTGTCGATCGAACACTTTTTAAAAGATTTGAGAAATCGACATCCCTAACTGAGTTTTTGAAAAATCGCTGATTGGGATATTAGAGTGATTCAACAACTGTTTAAAATAAAAATAATATTTCCTTGTCTCAGAAAGTTCATGGCTTAGGTCTAAGTCAAAACGAATGACCTGATCTTCCCGATACAATTGATTGTGATCTTGATAGGTAATGTCTGAAAAATGGAGATGAAATCCAGCTTTCAAATAAGACCTCAACTGATGCTCTCCTCCCACTGAAAAAGTGTTAGAAGTTAATTCTGCAACATCAGATTGAGATCGGGATCCCAAAATAAGATCAAATTGAACGGTACTTTTACTACTGAATTTAGAAGTCAAATCTAGAGAGAAAGTCGGTAAAAAGTCACGAACTTGTCTTCCTTCATAAGAAAAGATTCGGTCTTGTAAAATAGCCTCCAAAGAACAATTAAGATGGGTATTGATATTATATTTCACTTGATTGGAAATAAATCTTCTCTTGATAGAGGTAGATTGAAAACTACTGGTCTCATAATAAATCTGACCGATTTTAATCCCATACAAAAAATTCATGGTTTGTTGACGAGATGCTCCTATAGAAAAAACATAGGTGTCTGTATTGGCAGCAATGCCGGTAATTGTGTTTAAATCTTCCAAAGAAAAAGTCGCATCAAAAATTTGGAGAGAATCCGGCGCAAAACTATATTCAAGCAACAGATCCTTCTCAAAATAACGATTTCTGGCACCCAAAAACAAATCTTCAATTGTATATTCAAACAATTCGAAATCAGATCTTATAGAATGGAGACTTTTTGTATTGTTTGGGTATCTAAATCGAGTGGATAAGAAATAGTCCTCTGAATTTTGCTCCGGATACTCCAAATATCGGTTCAATCGAATCCCGAGTTCCATTTCTTTAGCCACAACAGAATCTTGATTTTTCCAGACAACTCCAGGAGTAAAATTGTAGACCAAATCCCCTTGTTCTAAGTGATTCAAAAATAGATTGCTATTGTATGCAATTTCTCCCTCCAAGCTTAAAGACACAACCTCATTGCCAACATTTAAAAGCCCATATGTTTTGCTCGAAATTAGAACAAAGATCCAAAATACAGCTTTGAAGCTCATATCAAAAAGCTGCTTTAATACGCATTTTTTCTAGTAAAAAAGGTCATAATCATAATATAAATATCAAGCCACAAAGACCAATTTTCTAAATAATAAACATCATACCTGATTCGCTCCACAATACTTGTGTCTCCTCGTAGACCATTTATCTGAGCCCACCCACTCAATCCTGGAATTGCATTGTGGCGAGCGTGATAATGAGGAACCACTTCTTTAAAATCCATGATCAGTTCAGGTCTTTCAGGTCTGGGGCCCACTAGACTCATATCTCCAAGTATAACACTCAAGAACTGAGGCACCTCGTCAATATTGTTTTTTCTCATAAAAGCACCAATCTTTAAAACGCGATTGTCATGCTTTTTTGCCCAAACAGCCCCCGATTCTGTCTCCGCGTCTAGCTTCATGGTTCGTATTTTCGTCACCCAAATTTCTTTGCCTTTATAGCCCACTCTTCTTTGTCTATAAAAAATAGGACCGGGGGACTCCAGGTAAACTAAAGATCCAAAAACAAGAACAATCGGAAAAGCCAGCAAACAACCGACAATACCACCCACTAAATCCAAAACCCTCTTAAAGATTCGATTTGCCAAATAATCAAGAGGCAATTTCGTAACTCCCAAAACCGGGACACCTTGAAGCAATTCAAGCTCCAGGCCTCCAGCCAAAACCTCAAAATAAGACGGTGTAATCTTAAAATCGATCAGATTCTTCTCACAAAGATTGGCCAATCCTACAATTTGATGATGGGGCAAATCTAAATCCGTCAAGATAACAGAATCATAATTAAGATTGTCCAAAATCCACTCAATGTCCTCTAGATTTCCCAAACAAAGGATCTCATCTTTAACCTTACCTAAAGTGCGAGGGGTTCTTATGTAGCCAACAGGAAAGTATGAGTGATGCTCATCTTCTTGCATTGCAGCAAAGATTCTCTCCGCGAGAGGGTTCCAACCTACAATTAAAACGCGACTTCGCAATCTATCAGAAATGCTTTTAGAGCGAACGCAATTAGTCAAGAAAACTCTCCAAACTATAAGCACAAAAGGAACCGTGATTAAGTCGAAAGTTATTAAAGATCGAGATATTCTAGGGTCGAACTTAAGGAAATAACTCATAAACATAATGACAATCAACCAATATAAAGAGGCTCTAAAGATGCACATGAGTTGCAAATCTAGTCTGGCTATGTGAGATTTTTCGTAAATTTTTACAAAAAACAGAATCGCCTGATACAAAACTACAAAAACGACAATCCGCTGGAAGTGGATCTGCTCCAATGCCGAGTAATATCCAAAAGTGTCACGTATAAAAAAATGTAAAAACTGGGAAGCAGTAAACGCAGCGAAAACGAGTATTAAATCTACAACAATCTGAAGAGTTAATATTCTGAACAAAAATTCGCTTGAGGATGTTTTTTTAACGGCAAACTCTGGGTTTTTGGTTCATTTTGGAAACTTTAATGTAATATAAGTGAAAGAAACAAGCCTTTATTCATATTTCTACTTTTAAGAGTCCAAAATTCAATCTGATTAATAAAACGAGTCCTAAAAAATGAGATGAAAGTAAAATTTTATATTGCGAACAAAAATGGGTTAGTAAAATTATTTTTTTAGCTGCTAAAAGGGAAGGTATGAAGAATCGGGGTTAGCCTGTTTAATATATAAATCAAATAAAACTCAATTAGAAAATTTCATTCTCTTACATTTGCTTGTAAATAGCTCCAGGTCGGGTTCTCTTCCAGATTATTTTTAGAGCACCCCAAGCAAATGCTGGGTTTAGCATATGAATCGCTTGAACCCACAATGATTTAAAAGAAACTGGATCTTTCAATTTCTCTAAAAAGCAAATCCAGAAACAGGAGTTTTGGAAATTGTATGGTAAATAGTGATTTGTTTTAATAACTGACTTTTCCTCAGAACTTCGGGCATTGAAACGCTTCAACAAATCATGAAATATTGGGGGAACAGAACCAAAGTGCTTTTCATGCAAAGCCTTGGTAACTGCCAAATTTGCAGATACCGCACAAGTCACATGATTTTCTCGAACGACTTTAACAAACTCTGTCAACTTGTTATTTGCCTCGATATCCTTTAAATAATGGAGGATCAAATAAAATGTTTCTACCGAATAAGTCCTCTCCGGAAAAACATTATGAAAACAGATTGCAGATAATTCAGCACTGGACTCCAATCCGGGCAACTTATGACCATTGACTAACACTTCTTTTTTATACTTTTCCATTTTAGCAGGATCTAGATACTTAAAGTAATCCGCTCCTGGTGCTCGATAACAATCAATATACCACACTCCTCCCCTTTTATCACTATCTGCTTGACCATCTCCAGATTCATCGATCAAAGTAGTTTGCAAAGGAGCCCATTCCAGAAATTTAAACCCTGATTTCAATAAATGGTCACAAAGCCAAGAATGATCTCGTTCATCGAAGGGAAACCAGTCCGTATCATTCGGAGTGGAAGGAAAAGGCTTTAGAGTTTTGAAATAAACCCATTCGCCTGCATGGACTTCATCCAAAATCTTTCCTAATTTAATTAAGATATCATCCGTATCACTCCGGCGTTTTTCTAACTTTTGAAGATTTTCGCTCCCCTTTTCAGAGAGTTCAATCCCCTTCTGTCGGCACTTATCCAAAAACAACAGTCCCACCCTATTTTCAAATGAAAATTCAAATAAATCGTCGATTTCTTGGGTGCTAGGATATTTGGAACCCGAGATTTCCAAGAAAGGCGAACCTATCACTTGAAACATTTGTTCGAGTTGATGGAGTTTTTTTTGATTTGGGTTCATAATTTGTTCAATTTATTACTTCAAAAGTTCCTTGTAAATCTCTAATATTTTCTTTGTTACAGTTTCTTTGTCAGCAATTTTTAAAATTCGCTCGCGCGCTGAACTGGAAATCATCCCACAGAATGCTTTGTCCTCCAAACATCTCCGAATCCCTTTTGCCATTTCAGAGGAATTTCCAGCGGTGTATTTAATACCATCTATGTCCTGACGAATCATCTCCGAAACCCCTCCTGCATCAGCACCAACTACAGCAGAACAAGACAACATACTTTCCAAAACTACTCCGGGAAAAGGGTCCGGTGTTGTAGATGCGTGGATAGAAATATCAGCGTGATACAAGAGCTCAGGAACATCCGATCGTTCTCCAAGATAATGAACTCCTAACTCAGAAGCCTTTGACAATACTTCTTTCGCATAGGCTTCTTTTTTAGATCCCTGCACAGTTCCCCCGATGATAAAAAAACCACAACGAGGAAAATCCTCTTTGATATCAGCAACTGCATCCAAGAAGGTATGCTGCCCTTTCCACTCCTCAATTCGTCCAATTAAAACCACTACAGTCTCCCAAGTTCTAAATTCTACTGGAACTCGACTACTCACCGATCCCTCAAACTCAACCATTTCATCTCTTGGCCAGTCATAAATCACAAAAGCACGATGATTCTTACAATTAGAACTATCCCCAAAATAAAGTTTTCGGACCGCATAAGAAACAGAAAATGAAGCGACTGAAAAAGACTTCATAAACCAAGAAAAAAAAGAAATTTCAAAGGAACTGCGACGAATCATACGAATATGATAGACCGTTGGGATCCCCAAAATTTTAGCTGAAAATGCCGGAATGAAATCGTACAGATCATTGACATGCACAAGATCTAAATTCTGGGCTTTAAACAGACGAATAAAATAAAAGAGGTCTTGGATCGCAGTAAATGGGAACAAAATCAACGGAACAAGTCCTTGGCTAAGTTGAGGTCTGGAATAATTGTTTCTATATACTGGAATGCCATCTTTCTCGTACATTTGAATGATCGCTGTTTTGAGTCTCAAACTTACAGAACTACTAAAAGCGTTCTCCTCATTCACTCGAACCGCCATTCTATTCAAACAATAATCAGCTCCGCCCAAATCATAGTTGTTGCAATGAACGTAATGCACCCGCTTTTGTAATTTATTTTTCTCCAGCAAACGATTCAACAACGCGGTGTTTTCAGATAAGTTTGCTTCCCCGCTAATCTCAACAAACCCAAAAACTTTGGCAATTTTTCTGTAATAGGAGAGCCGCAAACGAACATAGTCAATATCAGGAATATCGTCTTTTCTAGACATGGAAACTTCTGGACTTACAAAAACAAAAACTCGAACTTCAGGAAACCTCCACCGAAACAAATTTTCCTGTAAAAAATCAATGAGCTCCTCAGGACTCCAACCAAGTGTCAAAGCTAGATTCACTCCAACATCAAAGAAATAACGATCCAATAAAAGAATTTCCTTATCTTTATTTTTCCAAAACTTCCAAAAGTATTGAATCCGATAATCCAACAAAACCAAGAAGATATAAAAAGGAATCAAAAATGCCTTTTTTTGACTCATTGCATGCTTCTCATTCAACTCGCTTTGATAAGATACTTTAGAATTATTGGGAGAGGCTTTCTTTTTTCGAAATAATTTTAAAAGAAAACGCAACGGCCACATCAAATAGGATTCAGCCCCACACCATACCTGAGCCACCGAAGCACCATTTCCTAAAAGCGAACTGTAAAGCATCTCAGTAGTGCTTGTTTTACCACTCCCATCAGTGCCAATTAAAGAGACTAGAATTTGTTTATTTTTCATCTACTTGAAGGAAATCAATTATAATGTTTGATAAATTCTTTAAGTCGAATTCTTTAGGAAGAGGATTCACACTCACCTTGCAATGATTCATTGATTGAATGTGTTCCAATACCGATTGAGAAAAATGATTCGAATCTGAAAAAAATACACCCTCGATCTTTGACAAATATTTTTTTGTTACCCCAAAAGGAGTTGTAATTACAGGAGTCTTACAATGCAACGCCTCCAAAATACTTAAGGGCAGATCCACGGCACCTCCGAGAACTGGGTCTACAGGAAACAAATAGAAATCTGCCATTTGATAGAGAGCATGCAAGTCAGGAACCACCTCGCGAACCACCTGAACGCCAGCACTTTTAACTGCATCTAAAACCTCTGGATCGTAGGAAAGCGAGGGGCTCCCAAGAACTAAAATATCCACTTCAATAGGGGACTCTTGTTTGATTTGAATCAAATTCTCAAGGCCACGATTTTTACGAATATGCCCTACATGAAGTAAGAAGGGAACCTCAACCCGTTTTTCTAAAAAGTAAGCTTTTTTTTGGTTTTTCAGAGATTGTACGCGTTCCAGACTAATCCCAATGACCGTTTCATGATAAATCACATCTCGATTCTCCATCACTTTTAAAATCTCAGGAGTTTTTCGACCCCCGATAATAAAATCCACAGCGGTCCATTTGAAAATTAATGGGGATAATTTAGACAAAGAAGGACGAGACGCGATCCAGATTATTTTAGCAGAAAAAAATAGTCGAATCAGTCCCGATAAGACCAAAACCCCTTTTCCGGGACCATGAGTAAAAATAAAAACATGAGGTTGGTAGAACAGCAAAAAGAAAAACGATCTAATAAATTCTCTAGTCGAGAAGGTTCTCAATTGAATTTTTGAATTTTCACGCAAAGAATTTACAATCGAATTCGTAATCACTTCCATTCCCTCAGTGGGAAGTTCTTTATAATTTCCTAGGACAACGATTTTCATAAATTAGTGACAATTTCTTAGGACAGAGCGCTTGAGGAAACGCAGTACTTCCAATCTTTTTTTACTTTTAAATTCAGGTTGAGAAACCGGTTTTTCCTCACAAGAAATCAAACCATTCCATCTCCTGTAAGGCACCCAAACTCCATTACCTGTGTAAATAAAGAAATCTCGATACTTCGTTGCCATCAACTTTATCTCCCACAACTCAAATGGACCTCGAATTCGATCCAATAAAAAGACCCAGATTTTGTGATTATCCATAAAAAGAGATTATTTCTATATCAGGGTAACAGACTTTTAGTTCACTGATACTTTTGTTGAGAGGTTCAAATAAGAAAGCTTTGTTGGATATTTTTAACAAGGGCTCATCATCAATATGATCTGTATACAAAATTTTGGTTCCATTCGTGAGACCTCGATCTTCTATAAAAGATACGGTCTGGGAACATTTTTCGTCCCGAATATTATCAAACCAGATGTTAGCCGTAGATTTAGGAGTAGACAAAAAATCCTCGATTCCATTTATCGATTCCACCAAGGGTTTTACATACTCCTCGGGTGCAGCTGTAGTCAACAGAATAGCATCTCCTCTCTCACTAGATTTTTGGATTCTCTCTATTAAATCTTCCCTAATATTGCATTTCAATTTCGCTATAAATGCAGAAATAAAGGCTTCATTGTATGCGAAATAAAGATTCCAAGAATGTTGGATTAAAAATTTAAACCTAGAATGACTGATTCTATGAGTTTTCCGCAAAATCGAGTAATAACAAATTCTACAGAAACAAAGCACTCTGAACAATGGGTTCCTTAATGAAAATGAATGTTGCAACATAAATCGAATCCAAACGTGGAAAGTATTTCCATTGTATAAAGTTCCATCTAAGTCAATCAATAACAACTGTTTACACATTGAATTTATGAATTTGAATCTTTCTTAATATAATTTCCAAAAGAAAAGCTTTTGCCACTCCCTCGTTCCCATTTAATCTTAATTTTCTTATAAATACGCGCAGTAACCAAAATTATGTTTAAAAATCTGTAAGAAGCAAATTTAGGAAAAAAGGATAAAAAAGGAATGAACAGATCGATGCAAATATCAAAATGTTCGTGTCTCATTTTTTGGTGGTTCGCAATCGAAACATTATGATCATCCACCCGATACTTTGCTAATACCTTCTTAATTTGCCCAAATTTACCCCCTTTTTTCAATAATTTAAGCCAAAACCAGTAATCCATTGAATACTGAACCTCAACTGCAAGCTCGGGAATAGAAATCATCCAGGTTCGTCTCCAAAAACAAGTTGGATCCGCAAATAAGTTGTGCCCATAAATCATTATAAAAGGGGAAAAAGAAGGCTCTCGGTGCAATCCTAATTGTGCCCCCTCCCGATCAATAAATTCAATGTCTCCGTAAACGAAATCTTTATCTATATTGTTGGAAAAAAAATCAACCACATCCTGAACTGCAGTTTCCACCAATAAATCATCGGCATTTACCCATTTTATAATATCCGATGAGAGCCTAGAAAATCCTTTGTTGATTGCATCCGTTTGACCACGATCTTTCTCGCTTACCCAATTAATTTTGTCCGAATATCTTTTCAAAATTTCAATCGTTCCATCCGTCGAGGCCCCGTCTATCACCCAAATCTCATGAATACAATAAGTTTGTTCCAGCAAAGACAAAAGAGTGTTTTCAATCGTTTCAACAGCATTGAAACAAGGGACTACGATACCAACATTCATACAATTAAAAGTAAAGGATTCACCGATTGAAAGGCTCGAGTCTTTTTGAAAAAAGTGAAATTTTGTCTTAAAATGAAGCACATAATGAGGGTCCTTTAAAATCCTTCGACCAAGGAAAACGAATCAAATCTCCCTCGTATAAAAAATATTCTGGCTTTTCGTAAGGATTGACGGTCGTAACAACAATACTAGCCATTTTGACTTCTGCGGGAGGGTTCAATCTTTTTTTAACAGCCTCTAAAACACATGCTAAAGTATGGCCGCTATCCACCGCATCATCCACAATCAGAACGCTTTTGTATTCAATCAACTTTTTTTCAGGAATTTGCTTTATAATTTGATCTACTTTCGACAAATCTAAATCTACTTTGAATTGTTTTTGCAATATTTTAAACTCAATGATTCTTAGCCAATTCAGTAAAAAATAGGGCAACCTTGTAAGTATCAAAGATAATTTCAGTCGCTCTTTATGGTGAGAAGAATCCCTTTTTAAAGTAACCTCTAATTTTTCAATTCCTCCAAAATCAAGATTATTTGCAACATAGGAACCCCCTGTAGCGATAGATATGATCAAATCAGGTTTGTATCCTGAATCCTGCACCCTCAATTCTAACTGTTTGCATGTAGCAACAAATAAAGCGGTGTCTAAGGTAATCACTTTCATAGGGTTAGGGTAAAACTAAACAGACACGGGTAATTTTTTTCGGTCCCGGATAGCTCCGTCAAGTGAAGCATATAATAAAAAAACAGCCATGAACACCAAAAAGTTAACCCTAAGAGTTTGAAAAAATGGGGGGGTAAGAAATGCCCAGAGGAGGCGACTGATTAAAAAGCTCCCTGCTCCCAACATAATTGCTATATCAATCCCCTTGTAAGGACCTCGAAACTTCACAACAGTCAATAATGGAACGAAGAAGGTTAAAAAATAAGCCACCACTCCAATCAAGCCATATTTAAGCCAAGTATGAAGAACATTTTGATGAACTAAAATAGAACTATGAACTTCGGCACCATGGACCTCGGCAGCCCGAAACGACAACATACGAGCCCCAACTCCTTTCCCAAGCCAAAAATATTCATTAATCTCTCGAATTCCATCTTTAATATCCAATACATGCCCTAAATTTGACTTGGCCACTTTGCCTTTTCCCGTAAAACGATCAGTCATAGCATATACAGGGCCCGGGAGTGTTTTTAAATCTCCAGCAATGTCTACGGCTACGTAAGACAATCCAAGAATCGAAAAGATGAAAAAACCAAGTTTCACCTTAAAATTAGAAAAACACATCAATATACCCATAGATATAAATGCAGCCATAATCCCTCCCCTTCTTAGAGATAGGACAATCGTGAAAAGAAAAATTCCTGCCAAGATCCATGTCCAATTGTGTGAAAAAACCGGCACCATTTTATCACTTATTTTAGGAACAACCAACATTGCAAAAATGATACTGTATGCCATACAAACAACGAGAACATCTGGATCTCCACCAAAGAAAGCACTCACACTCCCCGAGTAATTGGCAATGGAAGCAGGCCATAATAAACTGAATAATCCTAGGTAATCTGGAATTGTGACTACACATTTCACTGCCACCAGAATAATGAACGACTTCACGACCCAAAGATACTGTTGTTTACAAAAGTTAAAAAAAACAATCAAAAGTAAAAAAGACCAGCACAAGGTTCTGAATTCAGAAAAAATAAACATATCGTAAATTTTATTTTGATTGTATAGAGAAATGCTAACTCCATTACTGATGCAAAATATCCATAAGCCTAATACAATGAGCAGACCTTTAGGTAATTTTACAAACTTCATTCCTAAAAAAATTGATTTTAAAAAAATCATTCCATAAATGATTTCAACTGGTTTAAAATGAACAAATTCGATCTCATAAATAGTCAAAGGAACATCGTCGAGAATATACCAAACGGATTGCTGATAATAGACAATGAAAGCCATAACAAATAAGAGGCTCCGCTTTATAGGACCGGTAAAAATAAATACAAAAACAGCTCCCAACCAAATTGCAGTTCCTAAGAGGGCATGCAAATCTGAAAATGGTTTCGCAAGAACAATAATAACAGCCAACATCCACCATTCTAGTGAAGAAGTTTTCCATTCTGATTCCAGCTCTTTCAAGACTCTATGCTTTCACTTTGCCCATTTTAATAGAATAAATTAAGATCCTCAATATGGATACCAAACTCAATGAAATTCCCGTTCCGATTGCAGCTCCCATACTTCCCCAATTTTTAATACAAAAGTAGGAAGCCAAAAGGTTGAAGATGAATCCAAACACTAAAATTCCGTTGTCATAAGTAATTTTATTACCAAATTGCAAAGCAGCTGAAAATGGAGTGGTGATGATCAGCATTAAAAAACCACCACAAATTACTATAAATTCTCGATTCATGGCGACATATTCCGTGCCGAAAATCATCAGTACATAATCTCTAATAAAAAATAAAAGAATCATTCCAAAAATTCCAAAAACAACACTCACCAATGTTGTGCTCATAACTCCCGAGTGAATAGAATCTTTCAAATTCACTTTGGATGCAAGTTTCGGGGACAAGATAGTGAAAATAACAATTCCTGCAACCTCACTTTGTCGCGCCAACATGGAGGCACCACTGTAAAGACCTAATTCCTCACTCGTCGCAAAATAACCAAGAATGATTTTATCCGTGGCAATTAAGCCTTCATAAAAAAACAGACTTACAAGAGTTAACAGTCCATATTGAATCACACTTTTCTGGTTAAAAGATTTAGAATGATCCTGATCGCTATCGATTTTAAAAACGTAAAAGGGCAAGCAAGCAGCAAAGATTGCAGTGAGTAAAAATGAAAGAAAGAAAACACTCGCAATCCAAAAAGGTTGATTTATCAAACCCAACGAAGACAAAACAACTAGGCCCAGCAAAAAGAAAAGACTTCTCAAGAAATTCCTCATCAAAACTTCAGGCCAAAAAACGTGCTGGGATCTGAAAAGATAAGTAGATAAGATCAAAATACCCATAAAAGGCAAAGCCATCGCTGCCATAATTAAAGTAGATCTTAATCTCGATTCATCATGAAAAGAACTAAGCCAGTCACTCAATAAGGTTAAAATCAAAACACACAAAAGGCTCGTCAAAATTGTATAAAAAAAAGAAAAACGAACCACTTTCAAAACACTCCATTTCAACACATAATTGATCCCTTCAGAACTCAAATACTTGATCAAACTCTGATTCAATCCTAAACAGCAGAGATTGGATGCAAACATGACTAAAACAAATGCGATACTGAAAACACCATAAACATCTGGAGATGAGTGATTGGTGATCCAGATATGGCAAAATAAATTAAGAAGCTTAGTAATTGCTAAACCTACAAAAACAACTAGACCGTTCTTAAACATGATTTTAAAAATTCAAATAGGTAGACACTATTCTAGGGGTTGCGTTCAATCAATTAGATTTTAGTCGGAAAACAACCCAGCCATCCTTTGTCCGAAAATCGGACTATTTCAATTTCTAATTTCAACCACAAGCCAAAATAGAACTTTACTTTGATTAATCAAAGTAATAATTTAGAGGGCTCA
>CAJWYM010000066.1 GCA_913049555.1 uncultured Opitutia bacterium | reverse complement strand
TTTAGCAAACCTTGGTTCTTTCGATCATAATGAGTATTTCAAAATTATTTGTTTCGATTTCCAACTGTAAGCCAACAATGAAAATACAATGAGCAACAATTGGTGGAAACTATTAACAGAGTGAATATATAATGGGTGTTTTTATTTAAATTTTCTCTGCCTTTCTATGAATGCAAAAACCTTTAAAAAGGACATGGGACTAGGTAGCAATCAAACATTGGCATGGGTATGAACACTAGGTTGACTTAGTTGGAGAATTCTTTACCAAGAAGAAAATGAATGATCAACGTTTATCATGAAGTATAAATCCCTCTGTGTAGTTTTTCTGGGTCCTTTCCTGCCTAATGCTTCTCTGTCAGCAACAGGGATGTTAGGAATCAAAACTTGCTGTTAATTCCAAAATCAAGTAACTTAGCTGCAACTTACTAATAAATGAAAAATCAGCGATCTCAATTGCAAAGCCTAGCAACAGAATCAAGACTTCTGCGTGAGGAGAATTTACGTGAAGCAGGAATCAGTAGCACAGTCATCTCGCAGGCGGTTAAGGCAGGCGAGCTGATTCGATTGTCACGTGGGATTTATCATCATCCTCAAGCGGAGCTAGATGAGAACTTAAGTCTGTCCGAAGTAGCTGCCCGTGTTCCTCATGCGGTCATCTCCCTCCTATCTGCTCTGCAGTATCACCAAATAGGAACCCAGCAACCTCATGCGGTTTGGATTCTTCTGAAGCAAAATGCAGTGACGCCGAAGATCGATTATCCCTTTCTGCAAGTAGTCCGCAGTCGGGTATCTGGGGCACTTTCTGAGGGTGTTGTCACACATAGTCTCAATGATATTCCAACACGGATTACGAATCCAGCACGGACTGTAGTAGATTGTTTCAAATATCGAAGACGGGTGGGTCTTGATGTTTGTCTGGAGGCGCTGAAGAGCATCCTCAAGAAAGGTGTTAAGCCAACAGAGATTGTTGAATATGCTAAACTTCAGCGTATTAATAGTGTTATTCGTCCCTATCTCGATGCCCTTGTCTAAGAAATGAATCTAATAGCTTCAATCCAAGGACGCTTGAGAAATCAGAGCCGACAGTCAGGAATCAGCTTTGCCACAGTGCTCGAGCAGTTTGCTCTCAGTCGTTTCTTTGCACGCTTAGCACAGAGTGACTATTCAGATAGCTTCATTTTAAAAGGTGCACAACTTTTTCGCTTGCTAGAACCCGAAGGACATCGCCCAACAAGAGATGCAGATTTTCATAGCTTTGGAAACCATGACTCAGGATCACTGAAGGAGATTTTTACTAAAATCTGCCAGCTTGTTCCAGAGAAAGAAGATGCCTTAAGTTGGGAGAATATTAGAGCAACAGCCATTCGTGATGAAAACAGCTATGGCGGTGTGCGGATTTTAATAATGTGTTACCTTGGTAAGGTGAAAATCCCTTTACAGTTTGATATTGGCTTTGGAGACATCATTACTCCTGAAGTCCGTTTTCAAAAATGGTCTGCCTTACTGGATTATGAGGATGTATCTCTTGCTACTTATCCTATGGAAACAGTCATTGCCGAAAAGTTGGAAGCGGCTATTTCTCTAGGCATCAACAATAGCCGCATGAAAGATTTTTATGATCTTCACTGGCTGCAGTCCCACCTCGAATTTAATGGAGACGACCTCAGGCAAGCAGTAACCAATACATTTGCAAGACGCTCTACTGTCATACCAGATAAGGTTTGTATGCCTTTTTCTGAAGAGTTTAGTTCTGACAAACAAAAGATTGAGCAATGGTCCGCTTTTCTGATGAAGGGAAACCTTTCTCAAATGGAGCTCTCTGATGCTCTATCAGATATCGAAAAGTTCCTTTTACCTGTCCTCAATAATCAGGTCTCTGATAGGGTGTGGACGCCAGAGAAAAATTGGCACTTACTCTCAAATATAAGATGAAATTCACCGAGGCACAGTTAGATGACCTATTAGGTGAATAGGGCTATCCACATGTCACTGGGAATACCTTGACTCGATCCACAAGTGAGGTGTTGATAAAAGAGGACTTGAGGCAGTATTTAGAAAAAATTATAAAGACACCCAAAAAACATTTATAAATTTGCTACAAGATCCAGATCTCTAAAGATTCTTTCAACTCATTTTGATCCAACTCAAACAAATGGGGAAGACCGATTCAGTAAATGGAATGTGAATGTCTTCATTTTGACCATTCAATTATAGATCACTATTTATCCTACAAATCGAAGGGTTAATGGGTATCTATAAGGATGGCCATCATTTACTTTCACTGCTGCGATGATTGTGAATACAATATCTAAGATTATCAATATTGGTAAAAGAACAAATCCGATCAGGAAAAAACATAAGATACCTGCAATAAATATATAAATTACCATCGATATTTGAAAATTGAGACATTCCTTCGCTTGATTTGCAGCAAAATCCATATCCTCTTTTTTAATCTGCCAAATAATAAAAGGCGCAATCAAATTTCCAAAAGGAATTCCTATCCATCCCAGTAATGATGAAAGATGAGCAAACATCCCCCAAGTTCTCTCTTTCTTTGAAAGTTCTATCATATCCATCCTTTGAGGATGTTAATTTAAAATATAGAATTCAATCTCAATCGAAATATTTACCGTTTTCGAACCTTTTTCTTATAATTTTATATACTAAAAACAGGCAAATCAATGAAGCGATAATTATTGTTGATGTCTCGGGGGTTACAGGAATTCCAGCTGCCATATTTGGATCAGATTGGGTTAAACCAGCTTCTTGGAACTGTTGAGAACTTTCCAGCACAACAGCACCGGTTATCTATGTCACAAGCTGATAAAGAATTTCTAGTTGCTCCGTCTCTTTCTTTTTCCCTATGCCTTCCAATCGAAACATTTCATTACTTGCCCAAAGTCGAGACGAGTGAAGGTCGTCTGTATAATAGATTCTTTCCGTATCCTGAACGAGTCCCTCTGTTGAAATAAGTTCTGTCTTCCATTCAAGCTGGCTCTCAGAACTAGACAGATAGGACAATGATACCCAAAGCTCTATTTAAGATTGTTAACACCCTCTCCAATCTGAAGAAAATAAAAGGGACGAGCCTCTTTAATATCACTTAACTTTTTCTTAATGCGATCTATAACAAAGTAATTCTCTAGGAGTTCTCCTTTGTTTTGTCTTGATTCTAAAGTTCTTAAATATTGTATCTACAAAATTCTGCTGAACACCCAAGGGAATCATTTAGATCTTCACCCCCATGGGCTCGATCAAAGTTTTCGAAGGGGAAATTAAGGATTGGTTTCAACGAAGTTTATGCAAATAGCCTCAATCCACTTTATTTCCAACGATTCGTTCACCAATTTTCGCTCCGGACAGGGCTAAAAAAAATGCGATACATCCTCCAATAATTAATTTTGTGACAGAAAAATTGAAGAAGGAAAATGGAGTAAAAAGGGTCATTGAGAGCATCAAAGCGACTGAAAGAAAAGCTCCTAAAGCAGGTTCTAAAAGTCGCAATCCTGGTGAAATAATACCGATCAGTATTCCTCCCAAAAAATAACTCAATAGATTGAGGAGGCCTTGTAGAAAGAAGGTTAAATGAATAGATTTGTACTTACCCACGACCAGATCACCCACGAAAACGCCGATGACTAATTCTATGACTATAAAAATAGACATACTTAAAAATACCCATTTTTTTGAAAATTCTTGTTCTTTTGTGCTCATCACTAAAACATACTTTCAAGAGGATTTAAAATTGTCAGCTTTATTTTCTTCTCAAGGAAGATTTGAGGAAAGCCAAAGGATTAAAAAACTCTTCCACTTGTAAAAAAGAAGAAAAGAATAGCAACAAACAAGTACGGAATATTTGAATGGGATTGTTGTTTGATTGCTGACAAACAAAAAAAGAGGAAAATCCGACCAGTCCATTTGCAAATTAAACAGTGGGAATGCCCATTTTAAAGTTTTAAAGACAACAAAGAATAAATTTTAATTATAACTCAGAAGATTTGTTCCAAGATAGTAATAAAATAACTTGTATGAAACTCGAAGACCTAAGTCTCATTCAGTCGTTGCTTTTTGATCTGTCAGATTTAACTGCTAATGGAACTCCTATCTGATCTTATCTTGAAACCAGTTTTGTTCACTTGATAAGACTTATTAAAACCACGACTAGTATAGGAAGGTGCAATAGAGCCACAACAATTCCAAAGCAGTACAATTTTTGTTTGTCTATTTTAATGATCATTTAAATTCTATTATTGGTAAATGTACAGAGGAGAGTCTAGATAAACTCTAAGGGTTTGAAACGATTGTAATAAGAAGAATTGCTGAGTTAAAAAAACAACAATCGGTTCAGTTTTTAATTTTAAAATTAAAATCTGAGATTAAAATATCAGGTCTTGTTTATTGAAATTAGTAGAGTAAAATATCCACTATATTGCAGATAAAATACAGTTGTTACATGTTAGGAGCACCTAATCCATAGCTGGTTCCGCCCATACCATAACCAGAAGGTCTTTTGTATTGTCTATCGGTTGATTGGCACGAAAATAAAAATGCCAAAAATGAAAATGATATAAGAACGATAAGGATTTTTTTCATAATAATTTTCATTACAATTTAAGAGCAATTATTGAATGTTTTATTCATTGGTATTTTAAAAAATTGAAGACCCTGTAAGTCGTGTTCCTAATGAAAACGGACGAAATTAATAAACTTAGCCAGATCAAACTTTCAACACAAAACTGAATGTATTGAAAGTGAATGATTTCATTAAAATTTGGGTTCAAATTCTAATACTTTGACTCCTATAATTTATGTCCATTTTTTGATGGAATGAATTTTAAAAGTTTCTTTGCAAATAATTTGATTCAAATTAAAAGGCTTCTATTGAGACATTTATAAATAGATTCAATAGGTCTAATTCTCACTGTTTTTCCTTTTAAAAAGTATTCTTTTTCCTCAAGAAGTTTCTTATAAAATACTGACTAATGATCTATGAATTTCTAATGGATTGTGAATGATTTCACTTAAAACTTGAGATTTTCAGTAGAATTCAGAAGAGTAAGTCGGTGCACTTCTATTATCAGTCAAAATTACAGTAAATCTACTAACTATGAATGATTTAGAGATTTAACTTTTAAAATGCTTCCATTTTATTCAATTGCGATTTCTAAATTTTCACAAAAATGCTGAATTCCATTTTATTTTTTTTAGCTGAAAAATGGTCTAGAAAAAATGGATTTAAAGAAACTTTATGGATCGCTTATCCACTCATTTTAAGCACGAGCGCATTCTCTATTCAGGTTTTTGTGGATCGTATGTTCCTATCTTGGTATTCCTCTGAGGCTTTGGCTGCAGCATTACCTACTGCAATTTTAAGCTTCAATGCGGTGAGTTTTTTTCTTGGCACCTCGCAATATGTTGGAACCTTTGTTGCCCAGTATATAGGTGCAAATTCTCCAAAAAAAATCGGTAATATTATATGGCAAGGAATCTATTTTTCGGCTTCAGGGGGTATAATTTTACTCATATTATCTTTCATGGGTAAGCCAATTTTTAATTTCATTGGACATGACCCTATTGTAAGAGAACATGAAATTATGTACTGGAGATTTTTATCAATCTCAGGAATTTTTCAAATTCAGATCGGTGCTTTGTCTTCATTTTTTAGTGGTCAGGGAAGAACGCTTCCAGTTATGTGGTCAAGTTTTGCTGCGACCGCTATCAATGTATGTTTTAATTATTGCCTTATTTTTGGAAATTTTGGGTTCCCAGAAATGGGAATTGAGGGTGCCGGAATTTCAACATTGATAGCTGCATTCACAAATGTGGGTATTTTGTCTTTCCTGATATTTACATCTAAAAATAATAAAGAATTTCAAGTTAGATCTTCATACAATTTCAATGCATTCAAATTTAAGAGATTAGTAAAGTTTGGTTTGCCCAATGGATTTACTTTCTTCTTAAATATCACTGTTTTTACAGTCTTTGTTCTTTTAGTAGGTAGAATCGGTGTGGTTGAACTCGCTGCCACAAACATAGCTATGAATATGGCTATGTTGGCTTTTATGCCCATTATGGGATTGGGAATCTCGGTCATGGTTCAAGTCGGTCAATCCATTGGTGCAAACAAACCCTTACTTGCTAAAAGAGCGACTTACTCAGGACTTCAAATCTCATTTATATACCTCTCTGTTATTAGTATTTTCTATCTTTTTTTCCCTCAGATTCTCCTCTACCCGTATCGGATGCATTCATCCTCAAATAATTTTGACCAAATTGCAGAGATGACAAAAATAATTTTGAGGTTCATAACTTTTTGGGGATTCTTTGATGCGTTGGGGATTATCATTTCAGCAGGATTAAAAGGAGCAGGGGATACAAAATTTATTATGATTGCAATTGCTGTTATTGGAACCTCGGTTGCCATTGTACCCGCATTTGTGATTATAGAAATTTTGTCTTTGGGAATTTACAGCGCCTATCTGAATGGCACAGTTTTTATGGCAATTTTGGGAATCACTTATTGGATCCGGTTTAGAGCTGGGAAATGGTCTACCATGAGAGTGATAGAGATCCATTAATAACGAATTTTTAGACCATGAGCGGATCAGAGAGAGTAAAGTAAATGCCTATTTTAAAGGCTAAAGGCCCTGTTCTCCTGTTGGTTTCCACAATAAATACAAGAAAGATTCTTCAGTGCTTAAAATAAATTTAGGGTCAAAACCCAATTGAAAATTAGAATTATGACTAACTTTTGCTTTAAAAATTCAACAATTGAGCGGACTACCTTTTAATAGGAGCCCCCGTTGCATCCATGGTATCATGAATATCATCGACTAAGATTCCACGAACATCTCCAGCATCATTGAATTCCCAAACTTTCACAGATGAGATCTGCATAGATGATTCTGACCAGGGTGCTTTGCCACCCCAATGAGGGAACCATACCCCTATATTTAATTGCGCGGCCATAGATGGGACCCATTTTAGATTTTCACCCACGAATTCATCATCTATGTAATGACGCGCGTATTTCCCTTTATAAACCGCATATTGATTCGTCCCCAACTTCTTGAAAGGTTGTCCCAAATACTGGTTGTAATCGACTTCCTTGTCCTGAACCCAATAATACCCGTTGTATTCAGCAACTTGCTCATCTTTGAGGCCTTCGAATGGAACCAATTCCGTTCGCCAAATCGTTTTAAGTGAGTGGTATTCTCCGTCAATTGCACTTTTAGTCTTAAAAATAAGGCTCTCATGCTTGTTTTGTAAAAAGGTGTTGTACAAACCTTCCCCTAATTTTTGCCATTTACCAAATTCTGGAAAGTCGATTTCAGACCAATATTCATTGGCATGATATTTCCTGTGCTTGAATAAAGGATTGTACATCGGTTGTTTGGAACTGAATTCAAAAGGTTTGGCTTTATCTGCATCCACCCAACGATAAGCATAGGTCCAAATTGCTGGAACCATCCCTATTGGACGCATTGGATTTTGAGGGGCGTTCTCACTTTTTTGTTTGGAACCTATTTTAAATACAATTTCATACAAGCCTGAGGCAAAAAAAGATTTACTAACAATCACACCCCCTACTCGATTTCGATTCCCCTGATAGCCAACGACATCTCCGTGATAATGATCTCCATGCCCACGACAAACTAGAACATTTTTTAATTTTCCATTTACGTTCTCTTTTCGAATAAAAACATTTTTGCGAACAACTCCATTGTTACCATCACTCCATTTACGATGCAACGTATACCATTTTTCTGGATCTATGGTTCCAGAGGACCAGTCCTCCTGCAGAACCAAATTTGCAGATTTTGGCATACGAAACTCACCAAAATCAGATGCCTCGATTGCACCCATTAGGAAAAAACTAAGAATATAAAGGATGGATTTCATCGGATTAAATATTGAATAATGAATCCTATTAAGTAAATCATTAACTCATGAATCAATAAATAGGATCTATTCATTCGATAAAGATTTCTTTCTATAAAAACCAGTTGATTTTTTAATACTCTTTTAATAATCCATAAATTTAACTAAATCTCCGTATCTTTACATAACGATCATTAAAATCACTAGGAGCATGAATCCATCTTTAGCAAACAATCTTTCACTTCTTTAATATTAACAAAAATTTATAGAATTCTTTAGGATTCTATGCCCCAATTTTAGTGAAACGATTGGGTTTTAAAACAATTACAACTCTACAAGCATATAACTAATTAAAGTGATTATCAAAGCCCCCACAATATTCATTATAAATCCTTTTCGCATCATAACCTGAATAGGAATATGACCACTTCCATATATAACGGCATTTGGAGCCGTTGCAACGGGAAGCATAAATGCACAACTAGCGCTTATAACAGCTGGAAACATAAAGATCAGGTGCGCATTGTCTATCCCATTCAATTCTGCCATAGAGGTGGCTACAGGTCCTAAAATAACCATTAGGATTGCAGTAGTTGCAGTGTTGCTGGTCACCTCCGTAAGAAAAGTGACAAAAATGGATACAGATAAGATAATTAGTAGGATGGGAATTGCTTCTAAATGCATTAATAGTTGACCTAAGCTAGAACTAAGTCCTGTTTTCTTAAATGCGATTCCGATCGTCAAACCTCCTGAAAATAAAAGTAATAATCCCCAAGGAATCCGATTTGCAGTTTGCCAATCCAAAAGTTTATTCCCCTTTCCATCTGGAATGATGAACATTGTAATTGCGGCAATCAATGCAACGGACGCGTCATTTGCATTTTTTAAAATCTCAAATTGATGTTTCCAACCATGGCCTCCCATCTCTCTGGTTATCCATGCCAAGGCAGTGATTCCAAAGACAATTAAGACCCGTATTTCACCGTTCGACCATGGATTGTTTTCAGGAAGTTCGAGGCTACTTTTCCCCTTCAATCCTTTCGTTAAATAAAGCCCTATAATTGGAATCAATACCAAAACGATCGGGACAGCCCAAAGCATCCATTGGATAAAATCAATTTCAATTCCCGTTTCTTTCCTGTAGGCATCTACAAATAGCAAATTGGGAGGAGTTCCTATGGGCGTCCCAATACCTCCAATATTTGCAGCATAAGCAACCCCTAAAAGAAGGGCGATCGATAACTTATGATTGTTGGACTGCTTCACAATTGCCATTGCAATTGGAAGAAGCATCAAGGTGGTAGCCGTGTTTGATATCCACATACTTAAAGATGCTGAAGCCACTATGAATCCAAAAACTAAACCTCGGTCGCTTTTGCTTCCAAAAAAACGAACCATATACAAAGCCAATCGTTTGTGAGCGCCTGACTTTTCCATTCCTGCTGATAGAATAAAACCACCCAGAAGCAATACAATCAACCAATGTCCATAAGCACTCGCCACCTCACTTTTGGTCAATATTCCAAAAAGAGGAAACAAAGAAATTGGAATGAGCGAAGTGATCGGTATTGGCAAAGTCTCAAAAACCCACCAACAAGCGGTCCATAAAGTAATCCCAGCACACAAAGAGGCATGGATACTAAAATCATTGAGATGTAAAAATAAGCCCAGAACCAACCCTAAAGTTGGACCTAAGAATAGCAAGATGCGGAAAGGATTCCTTTTTGGTTTTGAGTTCTCTGGCATTCATTAATGATGCAAAAGCAAAGTCTTTTTTGTGTCAAAAAAAATGAAGCCTTTATTTATAAACCCGAATTCCTCAATAGAACTTAAATTTCAAGTTTCAAAGATTCAGCTGCAATAATTTATGAAAACCTCCATGGAACCTAAAGGTTCTATTTTAGGATTTAATAACTCATTCCACTCTAATATCTTTTGCTTCAATCTGATTTTACATTAGAATTATACGGGTAGAAAGGAATTCTAAGCTACCTATTTTTTAGAATAAAATGGCTTTTCAGCCCAAAAGAAAAGTTGGAAAACTGAAAACTAGTTTGAATTATGGGAAAGGAAGTAGCTAAAATTTGAATGAATTTCTAGTTATAAATGAATCTATCCTAGAGAGCCAAATCATTCAAAGTTCAACAATGATAGACTTGGTTTCCAAAAATTTTAGAAGGCGATTTTATATCATGGGAGGAATGAATTTTTACTCAAATAAATGAAAAATCCTCGAAGTAATCATTTATCTTTATGATTGAATCGGATCTCTAGTGAATTGCCGTGGGCATCTAGTTGCTCCATACGACTGAATTCACGAACCACTTTTCTGGCATGTTCAGCATTCTCTTTAGAATATGAAATCAGACTAGTTCTTCTCATAAAATCCTCTAACCTCAAACCACTAAAATACCGACCACTAGTCCCTGTAGGAAGGGTATGAGAGGGGCCTGCTACAAAGTCTCCTAAAACTGTGGGTGTATTCTCACCAAGTAACATACAACCGGCGGTGGTTATTCCATTTTTATAAATTTCGAGTGTGGACATTTCTACATGGATTTCCAAATGCTCTGGAGCCACTAAATTTGCTGAATCTATAGCATCTTGTGGGGTTTCACATTGAAATAAGAAAGCGGACTCCTCTAAAACCTTACTTATTTTAGATGCGTGCGAACAACTCTTTAATTGTTTCTCAATCTCCTCTTCAACCAAAACTCCCAATTCAGGCCATCCTACACTGGCCCAATAAATTTTTTCTTTTCCAGAACCATGCTCTGCTTGAGACAATAAGTCAGCGGCTATATAAGAAGGGTTTGCTGAATGATCAGCTATAATCATGATCTCACTAGGTCCAGGCAATAAGTCCATTCCACAAATACCAAGGACTTGTCTCTTGGCTTCCATTACGTATGCGTTCCCGGGTCCGTAAATCTTATCAACAGGGTCTAGGGTCTCTGTTCCAAATGCTAGAGCACCCACCGCTTGGATTCCTCCAACGGCATACACCTCAGCAACTCCTAGACAAGACATCACCGCGAGTAAGTAAGGATGAATTGTGCCATCTGATCTTGGAGGCGAAACAACGACAACTTCGGGAACTTTTGCGATCTTCGCTAAGGTAACAGTCATAACGACCGTAGAAACAAGAGGGACTTGTCCACCAGGGATATAAATGCCTACCCTATTGATTGGGTCAAATTTTTCACCGACAGTTGCCCCGTGCAAATTTTTATCACACCAATCCTTTGGAACACAGTGTTTGTGGAAAGCTTTGACCGAAGCAATCGATTCTAGAATACTAGATCTTTCCTTTTCGGAGAGGGAATTTTCAGCCGTTTCTAATTGTTCCGCTGTGACCTTATAGCCCAAGCTTGATAAGTCTGCATGATCAAACTCTTGAGTAAATTTTAGAACCGCTTGGTCACCTCCATGTTGAACTCCTTGTAAAACTCTTGTCACGACTTCGCTTACTTCTTGGCTTTGATTTTTTTGCCAAAGTAAATTCCGTATTTGTTTTTTAAAATCTAAATCAGAACTATTAATCAATTTCATTTTTCTAATACAAACAAGTTGTTGTTTAAATCTGCGTTTACTAGGATTTTAGTAAAAGTAATCGAGGATACAATTTTTCCATTTGAATAGGCCTCCAATGATTGAGGAAAACGAATACCGCTCACCACTATCTCGCCAAATTCAATAATCTCAGTCCCATCACCATCTTTTGTGGCTAACAGTTTACCATTATTAATATCTATAAAACGAACAAAAAATGTATCTTCTCCATACTCGGTGACTAAACGATAACAGCGCCGACCCCTCTTAATACCAAGACCCGCGTAATATTGTAAAGTATTGAGGCTAGGGGCAGGATTGAAAAAGCATAAATTTTCAATGGTTGTGATCCGCATCTTTTTGATGCGTTCGACTGGTAAAAAAGTTAAAATAGGATCCTGCTCGTCCTGGACATATTTTCGCTTAAAGTACCCTTCGTAGCCATCCGATGCAAGAGTCTCATGGACATCCTCGCTCCTAGTCTCCAAACGTTGCATGTAGGGTTTCTTCAGATATAAAACCATCTCTTTCTCTTTGTGTTTATCCGTTTCTCCAATCAGACCATAATAAGTGATCGATTGAACTTGAGACAAAAGAATTTCATTTCCAAGAGATTTTCGAGCAAATGAAATCAGATCTTTTAAAGAGAGATCCAAGGTTTGCAAATCGCTTGGGAAGGAGGCGACACTTAATCCAATAAAAAAATAAACAATAACTAAAAATTTTTTCATCTAATAATAACCAAGGCAGTAAATTAGATAAAATAGGTTTGAAGCTTATTCCCATTCAATTGTGCTAGGAGGCTTTGAACTTATATCTAGAACAACTCGATTCACTCCTTTGACTTCATTGATAATTCTGCTAGAGACTTTACGTAGAACCTCATACGGAACCTGAGCCCAATCAGCAGTCATTGCATCAGAACTTTCAACGATGCGGAGCGCAATCACATGGTCATAAGTTCTTTCATCACCCATAACGCCTACTGTTCTTACGGGTAAAAAAACGGCAAAAGACTGCCAAACTTTGTAGTAAAGATTTGAGGCGTACATCTCCTCTTGAAGGATAAAATCTGCTCCTCGTAAAACCTCAAGATATTCATGACGGATGTCACCCATAACCCGAACACCGAGGCCAGGTCCTGGAAAAGGTTGCCTCCATAAAACCTCCTTAGGTAAGCCGAGCTCAACACCCAAAGAACGAACTTCGTCTTTAAAAAGTTCGCGCAAAGGTTCTAGTAACCTCAACTTCATTTTCTCTGGAAGTCCCCCTACATTGTGATGGCTTTTAATCAACGAAGCTGGATTTCCAGCAATAGGGACGCTTTCAATCACATCAGGATAAAGAGTCCCTTGAGCTAGAAAATCAACCTCTCCAATCTTTTCAACTTCTTGGTCAAAAATCTCAACAAAACTGACCCCTATGATTTTTCGCTTTTGTTCTGGATCCGTGATTCCGGACAAACGATCCAAGAAATAATCTTTTGCATCTACAACTCGAAGATCCATTGCAAAATTACCTGCAAAAAGATCCTCAACGTCTTGTCTTTCGTTTTTACGAAGCAAGCCATTATCCACAAAAACACAAGTAAGCTTATCCCCGATCGCTTTATGGATTAAAGCCGCCGCAACGGAAGAATCAACACCTCCACTGAGTCCCAATAAAACTCTTTTTTCTCCTACTGATTGACGAATTTTAGTGATAGAATCATTCATGAAATCATGCATAGACCAGTCGCCTAAACAGCCACAGATTTTGAAAAGAAAATTGTGAATGACTTCTTTCCCGAAATCAGAATGCGCCACTTCAGGATGGTATTGTAAACCATAAAATTTCTTCTCAGGATTCTCTAAAACAGCAAATTCAGAATTATCCGTTTTAGCAATTCCTTGAAATCCATAAGGAAGCTTAGTCAAACGATCCCCATGAGAGTTCCACACACGAAATGAATTTGGTAAACCTTCTAATAATTTGGAATCACTGCATTTGGACAACGTTCCATACCCATATTCACGGTGCACACTGTTTTCAACGGCACCCCCAAGCATAAAGCCCATCAGTTGTAAGCCGTAACAAATTCCCATTACTGGGATCTCTAATTCAAATACTTGAGGATCTGGTTTGGGAGAGTTTTCAATTAAAACGCTTGAAGGTCCTCCTGACAATATGATTCCAACAGGATTGTCGGCTTGAATTTCATTGATTGGCGTATCGAAAGGAATCACTTTTGAATAAACATTGGCTTCACGAATTCTTCTAGCAATAACTTGTGTATATTGAGAACCAAAATCTAAAACTATAACTGTTTGTGGCATATTAGAACCTTAATCGAATATTATTGAAATGACACTTTGGACAATCGCTTCTCTCTTGTCCTGATTTTCCTGAGTACAGATGTCCGCACTTGATGCAATGGAAAAGAATACTTTCTTTTTGTGAACGAATATCACGGCAACGGAGTGTTTCTAATCGAGACCACAAAATCAAAAAAAACGAAACAAAAAAACTAATAAAAACAGTGATTGCAAATTCTAAACTCACAGTTAATAAAATTTATATCTTAAAAGACAAAAGACATTCAAGTAAATTGAATGTCTTTTGAAAATAAAACTGTTTGGATTCTACTACTTTGAATCCTCTGCTGAATCCTCGCTAACCTCAACTTCAGGAGACTCTACTTCAGGGGACTCTACAAGATTCTCATCTGAAGATGTAGAAGCTTCCTGTGCCTCCGATTTAGAATCTGAAACAGCTACTGCTTTTTTGGCTGAATTTTTATTCTTTTTACCATAGCCTTCATCAGATTCTAAAACGAGCTCTATAATTGCAGTCTCAGCCGCATCCCCACGCCTTTGACCAGTCTTGTAAATACGAGTGTATCCACCAAGACGGTCTTTGAACTCAAGAGCGGTTTCATCGAATAACTTTTTAACAGCAACTTTGTTACGAATTCTTGCAATTGCAAGTCTACGATAATGGAGTTTTTGATCAGAAGTATCAGATGCATCCGCCTTTTTGGCTAGTGTTATGATCTTTTCAGCAAAAGGACGTAAAGCCTTGGCTTTAGCTAAGGTTGTTTTGATGCGACCATGTTCAATCAATGATGAGCAAAGATTCGATAACATGGCACTGCGGTGAGAACTGGTCACACCTAATTTGTGTCTTTGTTTATTGTGGCGCATTGTGCTGTCCCTAAATGGTTACTGTTTTCCTTCGTTGATGCTGTCGATGAGTCTTTCATCAAGTTTCATTCCCAGAGACAATCCTAATTGCTCCAGTTTGTCCTTAATTTCATTCAAAGACTTTTTACCAAAGTTACGATATTTTAACATCTCTTGTTCAGACTTGAGTGCGAGTTCTCCGACTGAAGTAATGTTTGCATTATTCAAACAATTCGCCGCACGGACTGAAAGCTCAATTTCATTTACAGACATATTGAGAAGCTTTCTAAGACGATTGTGTTCTTCGCTTACCTCTTGACTCTCACTTTCAAATTCGATCTCTTCCTCAGTAACTTGATCGAAAACATCCAAGTGATGACGAATGATAGATGCTGATTGATTTAAGGCATCTTCTGGTGTTACTCGCCCGTCTGTCCAAACCTCGAGTATCAATTTATCGTAGTCAGTCATCTGACCTACACGAGTGTTTTCCACTGAATAGCGAACCATTTTAACAGGGCTGTAAAGAGAATCTATAGCAATAACACCTATAGGTTGATCTTCTTTTTTGTTATCATCACCGAGTCTGTAACCCCTGCCTACAGTGACCTCAAGTTCTGCATAAACACGCATGGGTTTGTCCAAAGTAAGGATTACCTGATCCGGATTGATTACTTCAACATTAGAATCTTCACGAATATCCCCTGCAGTAATTGCCCCATCTTTCTCAACGTCCAAAACGAGAGTGACAGGCTCTTTTTTGTGAGAATTTAACAAAACCTTCTTAAGGTTCAAAACAATATCCGTTACATCCTCTACTATTCCTTCGAGGCTTTGAAACTCATGTTGAGCACCGTCAATCTTGACAGAGGAGATCGCAGCACCTTCAATAGAACTAAGGAGAACTCGACGAATCGAGTTTCCTAGTGTATGACCATATCCAGCTTCAAACGGTTCAGCTGTAAACTTAGCATAGGTGTCAGTTGCAGTTTCTTCCTCTTTGTGTAATCGTTGAGGCAGTTCAAATTTTCCAAGACGTTTAGGCATGGTAGTTTATTTTAAAATTATAATTAAT